>DATJYK010000062.1:0-33424 GCA_035578005.1 Terriglobia bacterium | reverse complement strand
GTGCGCCGCGTCACCCAGTAAGAGATCACTCCATAAATGCCGATCGCCGCCAGCACGAGGGCGGTGGCGGCGAAAACGCCCACGAGCGTCAGATTGAACCGGCGCGTCTCAAGCGACGCAGAGAAGACGTCCTGGAAGGTTTGGAAGCGCGGGGCTACATCGGGAGCCAGGTCACGCAGGATGCGGCGAGCGTCCGCCAGCACCTCAGCGGGTGGCGTCGTTGCGCGCATCACCACGGTGAAATCGCGGCCGCCGCGCAGGCGCTGGCGGTAGTCCACGTACAGGGTGGGCTCGGGCGGCCTTTCCAGACTGCGATAGCGCACGTCACCCACCACACCCACGACGGTCAGCAGCCGCAAGTCACCGTCCATGTTGCCGAACTCGATCGTGCGGCCCAGCGGATTCTGATTCGGCCAAGTGGCGCGCGCCAGCGACTGGCTGATGACGGCCGCGTGGGGCGCATCGGCGGTGTCGTGTTCATTGAACAAGCGCCCTTGGAGCAGAGGTATGCCGAGAGCGGTGAAGTAGTCCCGACTGGACACGCAATAGTCCGCCTCGCCGCCCGGAGCGGTGACGAACAAATGCTCAAGGCGCGCACCATCTTCCGGCTTACTAGGGTCAAGCTGGGGCTCCCGATCGAGCAGCAGGAACTTTCCTGGGGGACAATCGCCCGATTCTCCCAGAGGCAGGGCAGAAGTTCCGCCGACCTGCTCCACGCCGGGGAGCGTGCGCAGGCGCTCAAAAATACCGCTCATCAACTTGGCCGGCTTTGTATCCTTGATCGAATCCCAGTAATTAGCCATTGTGGCAGGCGAGGCTGGCACCTCGAGTTCCATACTCACAATGTTGGACGTGCGAAAACCGGGGTCAACAGAGAGAACGCGTAAGAGGCTGCGTCCCAGCAGACCGGCGCCTGCCAGCAAGACCAGCGTCACTGCCAATTGCACTCCCACGAGGACGCGAGCGAGCCGTTGCGAGGCCAATGACCCGGCAGCTCCGCGGCTGCCTTCCGCGAGTGCCGCCTGGGGATCGGCGCCGGCGGATCGCAGCGCGGTCGCTGTGCCCAGGCCGATCGCCACCAAGAGCGCCAGTCCCAGCGCGAATACGAGTACGGGAAGATTTACGGAGACGTCGTCGATACGCGGCAGGTTGGGCGGCGCCAGAGCCAGCAGACCGTCGACCCCCCAGAGCGCCAGAAGGATGCCCGAGGCGCCGCCGCCCACCGAAAGCACGAACGCCTCCGCCAGGAACTGGCGCACCAGACGGCCGCGGCCCGCACCCAGAGCGGCTCGCACGGCAAGTTCACGCTGGCGCTCCGCCGCCCGCGCCAGTAGGAGATTCGCGACGTTCGCGCATCCCACGAGAAGAAGAAATCCGACGGCTGCTAAGAGAATAAGAAGTGCCGGGCGAACACTGGCGGTGAGCGCGGACTGCAGAGGCGTGACGCTGACGTCCGTCATGTCGATCGCGGGCTTGTATTGCTCGCGGAGACGGTGCGCGAGGATGGAGAGATCGCCGCGCGCTTGGGGTAGAGTGACGCCATCGCGTAGCCTCGCGACCACGACCGACCAATTGTGTGACGTGCGGCTGGGACTCTGTTCGCCGAAGAGTTCCGCCGGAACCCAGAGGTCCGTGTGAGCCGGGTATCTAAACCCGGGCGGCAAAACGCCCACCACCGAGAATGTGTGACCTTCCGCAGTGAGCTTGAACGGCGAGAGGTCGGCCGAGCCGCCCAGATGCTGCCGCCAGTAGCCATAACTCACCAGCATCGCCGGGGTGCCGCCCTCGCGGAGCTCGTCCGCCGAAAAGCCGCGGCCCACGACGGGGGGAACCCCCATCACGCGGAAGAAATCGGCAGAAACGAGGGCCATGGTAAGCCTCGCAGGCCCGGCCGTACCCGAAACCGTAGTCGGCCAGCTCGAGCATAAGGCCATGCCCGCCAGGGTATGGTTCAGAGCGTGCAGGTCGCGGAAGTTCGGATCAGTAAAACCCATCAGGTGGCCATCCGAAGCCACTTCCCTTAGGCTCATGATCCGGTCAGGGTTGGGATAAGGCAAGCTGCGCAGGAGGACGCCGTAAACCACACTAAAGATTGCTGTGGTGGCTCCGATCGCGAGACCTAGCGTTAGCACCATGACGACTGACACGGCCGGACTTCGGGCCAGCATCCGCACGCCATATCGAACGTCCCCAAGTAGCGCATTCATTGTCTGCGCCTCCATTCCCGAATTGACTCATCGGCCCATTGATTCAATGAGTCAATGAATGAATCCTTCAATTGCCCACTCCACCGCTGACCCTGCTACCCGATCTTCCTAGTTCGCTCCCGCAGATGCGGCACTCATCTCGGCCTCGCTCTCTTCTACCACCCGGCCGTCAAACAGGTTGACTGTGCGCTGGGCGTAGCGCGCAAAGCGCGGATCATGCGTCACCATGCAGATGGTGGCTCCGGAGCGATGCAGGTCGCGCAGCAGCTCCATCACCGCGTCGCCGTTCTTCGAGTCCAAGTTGCCGGTGGGCTCGTCGGCAAGCAGGATGGAGGGCGACCCCACCAGGGCTCGCGCCACCGCCACGCGTTGCTGCTGGCCGCCCGAAAGCTGTGAAGGATAGTGCTTGATGCGATGTGACATCCCTACGCGCTCCAGCGCTTCGATGGAACGCTGCTTGCGCTCAGCCGAGGGCATGCCTCGGTACGTGAGCGGCAGCTCCACGTTCTCGTAGACGTTGAGATCGCCGATGAGATTAAAACTCTGGAAGATGAATCCCACCTCGCGATTGCGAATGCGGGCGCGATCCCCCAGGTTCAGGTTCTCCACCGCCGTACCGTTCAGCAAGTACTTGCCGTCGCTCGGCGAGTCCAGAAGGCCAAGGATGGAAAGCAAGGTGGACTTGCCGCATCCCGAAGGGCCGGCGATGGAGACGTACTCGCCCTTGGCGATTTCCAGGTGGATGCCCGAAAGCGCGTGGGTCTCTACCTCATCGGTGAGAAAGACCTTGGTCACGTCCTCCAGGCGTATTAAAGCTTCCGGGTTTCCATTTGTCATAGTTGCTCCTTTGTAGTATTGAGGTTCGTCGTTTTCAATCCTTTGAATCCTTTGAAGATTAAGCTTGTCCGATCGTTCAAAGCTCTTCGGCTGCTGCGATTGTTACCGTTCGCTGTCAAAAATTCTCATTATTCTCACTAAATGCCCTCTTCCTTTGTTTTCAACAACATGATCGGATCATCCGTCAAAATCGAAGTCAGAAGCCGGAAGCCAGGAGTCAGAAGCCAGAAGCCAGAAGCCAACCCCCCCGGATGGAAGCTTCGACGAGCCAACTTCTGATACACTTCCGTGACTTCCCGGCGTCAATAAGGCTTCGTTCCTGGCATTTCTATAAGCTCCTTGGCATCAATAGCATTCCGGCCGCGTTCGTCTCCATCAATCGACGATCGGCAATCGAAAATCGCCACTTACTCATATCTGACGGCCACCATGGGGTCCACCAAGGAGGCTTTGCGTGCCGGCAGGTACCCGGCGACCACAGCGAATGCCAGCAACAGGACAGCGGCGCCCATCAACGAAAGAGGATCGGCCGGCTTTAGGCCGAAGAGCATTTTGGAGACTAAGCTCTCCGCTGCCAGCGCCACCGGCAGCCCAATGACGAGCCCGAGCCCTACCATGATCAGGCTCTCGCGCATCACCATCCAAAGCACCCGCGAGCGCCCTGCGCCCAATGCCATCCGGATACCGATCTCGCTCGTCCGTCGCGTGACGGCGTAGGCCATCAGTCCGTAAATGCCGATGCACGCCAGGAACACCGCCAGCAGTCCGAAGAATGCTGAAAGCCGGGCGATCAAAGCCTGGCCGGCCACCGACCGATCGACCTGGTCAGCAAGCGTGTTCTGGTACGTGACCGGCAAGCTGCGATCAACTTCGGCGGCGGCGTGACGAACCTCTGCGATGATCGCCTTCGGATCACCCAAATAGCGAACTTCCAAGAAGTTGTAGTAGCCGATGCGCTGGGTGTATGGGAAATACGCCGCGGGAAAGGGCCGTTCGCGCAGGCTTTCGTGTTTGGCGTCTTTCACCACCCCGACCACTTCAATATCGTTAGCGTGCTTGGGATCGCCCCCAACGCCAAAGCGCCGGCCAATTGGTGAACCGCCCGGGAAATACCGTTGCGCCATCGTTTGGTTGATGACCGCCACTTTGGGTGACCCTTCCGTATCCTGATCGCGGAACTCGCGGCCCACCAACAGCGGAATACCCATGGCGGGAAAATAGGCTGAGCCCACCACGTTAAAGGTTGCGCCATTTTCCGGCGTCGGAGGCCTTCCCTGAATCGAGACCGAGCCGGTCCACCCACCGGTGTTGAAGGTAAAGAAGGATATGCTGGCGGCGCGCACGCCGGGTTCTGCAGCTACCCGCTGCTCGATCTGCCGATAGAGGTTCGCCAGCCGCGCGTCCTCTTTGTAGCCTACATCAACGGGATCGATCGCAAACAGCAGGACGTTTTCCTTATTGAATCCTGCATCGACGTTGGCGAGATTGACGAGGGTCCGCAAAAACAGTCCGGCGCCGATCAGCAGCACCAGGGAAAGCGCCACCTGCGACACGATCAAAATCTTTGCCAACCCGCCACGCCCGGCCGCCGAAACAGCACCTCTTCCTTCCTTCAGTGCCGGCGCCACATCGACTCGGGTGGTCCGTAGCGCGGGGACGGTTCCAAACAAGATCGCGGTAGCAAGTGACACAAGAAATGTGAAGGCCAACACGCGAGCGTCCGGCGCCACGTTCAAGGGCAAAGGTTCGGCCCCGGTCGAAACCATCGCCAGCAGTGCCCCGCTGGCCCACCAGGCGAACAGAACTCCGAGCGCACCCCCGAGAAAAGCCATCAGCAGGCTTTCGGTCAGCATTTGCCGCACCAGCCGCGCCCGGCTGGCGCCGATGGCCATGCGCACGGCAATTTCGCGCTGACGGGTGCTGGCGCGTGCGAGCAAGAGGTTGGCGATGTTGGCACAGGCGATGAGCAACACCAACCCGACCACAGCCATCAGGATTTGCAAAGGCAGTGAAAACTCAAAACGAAGGCGCGAGAGTCCGCGCGAGGCCGGCGTGAGGACGATGTGAGCGTGTTCCAAATCCTGCTGCTGTTCCTTGCTGAGCACGGAGCCCGCGTACTCCTGCCAGATCTGCCGTGCCAGCAGATTAACGTTCGCACTGGCCTGCTCAACAGTCACGCCGGGCTTGAGGCGGCCGAGGATGTAAAGGGACTGAAACCATTTATTATCCAAGCCGTTCCAGCCCGGCGAAATTTGCTTGTCCATTGATAGGGGAATCCACAGATCAGGCCGCTGGCCCACGGTGGTGCCGAAGAATTCCTGCGGCGTCACGCCCACGATCGTGTAAACCGTGGACCCGAGAGTTACAGTCTTGCCGACGATGGAGCGATCGCCTCCGAAGCGCCGCTGCCACCAGAAGTAGCTCATTACAGCAACGGGATGGCCTCCTGCGGGCTCGTCTTCGGCTTCGGTGAAGGCGCGGCCTAGAATAGGCTTGACGCCCAAGGCCGGGAAGTAAGTGCCCGAGACCAGTTGGACATTCATCAGTTCCAGGCTGGTGCTTCCCTCCACGATGCCGTGCATTCCTTCAAAGAAGATGCTGAGCATGGCGCTCACGTCAGAGAAAACCTGGTTCTTCTGCCGCAATTCGCGATAAAAAGAATAGGAATAAAGTTCGGTCTCGGCGAAATCGTCGGTACTCCCGGCAGCCCGCGCCTGTCCCAACAAAACAAGGCGGCCGGGATCCTGCACCCGCAAGTCTCTCAGCATGACGGCGTTCATCAGGCTGAAGATCGCTGCGTTGGCGCCGATGCCGAGCGCGAGTGACAGCACCGCCACCGCCGTCAAACCAGGGCTGCGCAGCATGGCTCGCAAGCCGTAGCGAAAGTCTTGGACGAAAGAGTTCATTATTGACCTCAAGCTGTCAGCTATCAGCAATCAGCTTTCAGCTTCTGCCAAAACGCAGTCAGCATCCGTTCAGCCCTGAGCGCTGAAGGCTGACGGCTGAAAGCTTCATTCGTACCTCAGAGCCACCATAGGATCGACTTTGCTGGCCCGGCGCGCGGGAATGTAGCTTGCCAGTAGAGCGACGGCCAGCAAGACCAGCGAAACCAGTCCGTAAACTGCCGGGTCCGTCGTTCTGACACCCGAAACCAGACTCGACAAAAAACGGCTCAGGGCCAGCGCACCCGCCAAGCCGATTGCGATCCCGAGGGCCGCGAGGAGCGCCCCCTGCCCCACTACCATGAGGAGCACGTTCCCCCTCTCCGCGCCCAGCGCCATGCGAATGCCGATTTCTTGCGTGCGCCGCGCCACATGGAAACTCAGCACCCCGTAAATCCCCACCGAAGTCAGCGCCAGCGCCAAAGCAGCGAATATGCCCATGAGCAGCGCGTTAAAACTCGGATGTGCCACCTGCTGAGCAACGATGTCTGACATCGGTTGGACCTCGAGCACGCGCTGGTCAGGGCTCACTCCGGTCACGGCTTGACGGAGCGCCGCTCCGAGGGCAAGGCTGCTGCCGGCATGAACCACCCAGGCCGTGGAACTGGGAGGCCTGAAGAGCTGCGAGGCCGGCACATAAATCGTGGTGGGCTGGGCTTCATCGATCGCCAGATTCTTCACATCCGGCACCACGCCCACAACCTCGCGCGGGGGTTCGAGAACCTCGTGAAACTGCTGGCCCTCATACTCGCCCACCACGATACGATCTCCAATCGGGCTCTTGTCTTTCCACCAGGCTCGCGCCACTGTCTCGCTCACAATGGCAACCGGTGTTGAAGAGGCTGTATCGGTCTCCTGAAAACCGCGGCCCCGCAGCATCGGGATTCGCATCGTCTGAAAGTAACTCGGGCTGATGGCGCGGTATTCCATGCCGCCGATGCTGTCCTTGGGATGTCCCTCGTGCTCGGTCGGGAGATTGTTGGGACCGGTCAGCGGCAGCTTACTGACCACAGCCTCGGAGGTGACCCCTGGTATCGAATGGATGCGCTCCAGCACCTGCTGCTCGAAGTTCCACACCTCGCCGGCCGTCGCGCTTGCTTGGGGCGCGAAAGGCGTGACCATGGTATAGAGGTGATGAGGATCAAAGCCCAGTTTCTGCTGGTGCAAATAGTACAAGCTCTCCATCAGAAGGCCGGCTCCCACCAGCAGCATCAGCGAAAGGGCCACCTCGCCGACCACCAAAGAGCTCCGCGTGCGGCTGCTCGCCGTGGCGCGGCCGCCCTGCGTGCCGCCTTCTTTCAGCGAGGCATTGGCGTCGGGCCTGGACGTCTGCCAATACGAGGTGAAGCCAAAGGCCAGGCTGGTGGCTAGCGCCACCAGAAAGGTGAAGGCAAGCACGCGGCCGTCAACGCCAATGTGAGTGGCTGAAGGAAGGTCCCATGGAATTGAGGAGACGAGACCCTTCAGAGCCCAACCCGCTGCCACCAGGCCGGCCACGCCTCCCACCAGCGCGATCAACAGGCTTTCGGTCAGGAACTGCCGCAGGAGTTGCAAGCGCCCGGCGCCGAGCGCCAGCCGGATGGAGATCTCTCGCCGGCGCGCGTTCGCGCGCGCCATGATGAGGCTCGCAACATTCGCGCAGGCGATCAACAGAAGCAGGCCGACGGCTCCGAACAGTATCAGCAGGCTTGGCCGCAGATCGCCGAGAAGCCACTTTTGATAGCCTACTAATTGCAGGCCACGCTGGCCCGATTGAGCCGAACCGGCTTGACGAAACTCTTCAAACACAACGCCCATGTTGGCCTGGGCCTGGGCCAGACCCGTCCCCGACTTGAGTCGCCCGATGACCCCGGTGTTCATCCCGGTATCCTCGATACTGGTCCCAAGCTGCAAGGAGGTGAACACGTCCGCCGGCTGCGCCACAAACGTGAAACCGGGCGGCATGACGCCGACCACGGTGTAGCTGCTATCGCCCATTTCAACCTGGCGCCCGATCACGCCGGGATCTGCGCCGAATCCCATTCGCCAGAGAGCGTCGCCCAACACGGCAGTTCGAGCGCTGCCAGGCCGCGTCTCGTCACGCTGAACGCCGCGGCCGAGAGCTGGGCTGACCCCCAACGCCTGGAAGAACCCGTCCGTCACTCGTAAAGACTTGATCCATTCCGAAGAGCCATTCCGCTTGATCTCAAGCTCCGAAGCGCCTCGAAACCCGGCAAACGCCTGAAAGGCGCTGGCGTGATCACGGTAGAATTCGAACTCGGGAACGGTAAAGGAATCGATGACGCCTCCATCTTTCCACGCCGCTGTCACCTGCACCATCTCGTCCGGATGCGGATAGGGCAACGGCCGTAGGATCACCGCATTCACTATGCTGAAAATCGCCGTGTTGGCGCCAATCCCGAGCGCCAGCGTAATAACCCCCACCACCGTGAATCCCGGGTTGCGGCGGAGCATGCGGAGGGCGTAGCGAAGGTCCTGGAGCAGAGTGCTCATTTAGGAGTACCTCCAGCCAATTTTCGATTGTCGATTTTCGATTGCCGATTGGCCAGGACAATCACCGTTTTCGCAGTCTTTCGGGATGAGAGCATGATGGCAACGAGCTCGTTAGCTTCCTTAGTGAGATCCTGCAGCCGCTCCGCTTTCACCAGATTCGTCTCTTGGATCAGCTCAAGCCAGTAGAGGCATTCGTCGGCCTCCTCAAGCACGATCGATAGCTTGGCCGCGAAATCCGGCCGAGACTGAGCGCGACACGCGGCGCGATAGTTCGCTCCCACTGATGTTGCCGCCCGCAGCAATTGCCGTCCGATGACTTGCGCGGCCAAAGTACGAGGAAGCGCATCAACCAATTTGATCACCCGTATCGCAAGTGCCTTCGTCCGACGTTTTAGCTCTTCCGATGTCATCGCAACTTAAGGAAGTCCTGGCAAATCGAAAATCAACAATCGAAAATCGGCAATTACTCGTCACTTTTCACTCGTACCTCAGCGCCACCATCGGATCCACTTTCGACGCGCGGCGTGCTGGGATGAAATTGGCTAGCAGTGCGATGGCCGAAAGCAGCAACGCTGCGCCGCCCAAGGCCATGGGATCTGCCGGCCGCACGTCGAAGAGTAGGCTGCTCATGAGCCGTGTCAACGCGAGAGCCGCCACCAGCCCGAAGACAAGGCCCACGAGTGTAGTCCGCATGCCTTGCCCAATCACCATCCCAAGCACTTGCGCCCGTCTCGCGCCGAGCGCCATCCGCAGGCCAATTTCCTGCTGTCGCTGGTTCACCGAGTACGAAGTCACGCCGTAGATGCCTACCGAGGCGAGCAGCAGCGCCAGGCCCGAGAAGACCGCGAGCAGAATCATCGCCAGGCCGCGCCTGGCCAGGGAATCGCCGATCGCGTCGCTCATGGTGCGCACCCGATAGACCGGCAGATCAGGATCCGTGGCCTGCACGACCTTCTGAATCGTCGGGGCCAGCGCCATCGGATCGCCCGCCGTGCGGATGGCCAATCCCATCGCCGGTATTCCGAAAGGATCCTGCGCCTGCGGCCAGTAAAGCTCGGTGCGGGAGGGTGCTTCGAGCGTCCGATTGTGCACGTGCCCCACGACGCCCACCACCGTCAGCCACGGCAGCTTCGTCTTGGGGTCGCCGATGTGAATCCGCCGGCCGATGGGGTCTTCGTGAGGCCAGTACGTCTTCACCATGGTCTCGTCCACAATCGCGACCGGCGGCGCAGTCGCCCAATCCGCGTCGCTGAAGAATCGGCCGCGGATGAGCGGGATGCCCATGGCCTCGAAGTAGCCGGGAGTCACGATGCGCTGGTCTACTTCGGGCGTTGTGTCGTCGATCGGAACCTCGTGGGTATCAATGGTCGCCGTGCCCGAGAAGTTCTGGCCGCTGAGCGGCAGCGACGATATCGCGCCCGCCCCCAGCACGCCCGGGAGAGCGCGGATTCGTTCGATCAGCCCGCTATAGAACGGGTAAATTTGCTCCGGCTTGTTGTACTTTACTGGCGGAAGCGCCACCCGCACGGTCAACACTTCATCAGCCTGGAAACCGGGATTGACTTTCAAGACTTCCATGAAACTTCTCAGCAGCAGGCCGGCGCCGGCCAGCAAAAGCACTGAGAGCGCGGCTTCGCCCATCACCAGCGCGCGTCGCAGGCGATTGGAGGGAGCGCCCTCGGTGGTGTGGCCGCTCTTGAGCGCATCGTAGCTGCCCACGCGCCGCACCCGCAAAGCCGGAGCCAGGCCGAAGAGAACTCCGGTGGCCAGCGAGACCGCCAGCGTGAAGGCCAGCGCCCAGATGTCGATTCGCGTTCCCGCCACGCGCGGAAGCGCGGTCGCGCTCAGCGTAATAAGCGCGTGCAGTACCCAGGGCGTGAACGCAAGCCCCGCGAGCCCGCCCGCCAGCGCAAGCACCGTGCTCTCGGTGAGAAGTTGACGCGCCAGGCGAGCCGGGCCCGCACCAATGGCCACGCGGACGGCGATCTCCTTCTGGCGTCCCGAAGCGCGTGCGAGCAGGAGGCTCGCGACGTTAGCACAGGCAATGAGGAGCACGAGGCCCACGGCGCCCATCAAGATCCACAGGGAGGCTCTTACGTCGCCCACGGTCTCCTCGAGAAGCGGGACCGTAATCACGCCGAAGCCGTACTTCGTGTAAGGATATTCGGGATGCTGTTGAATGACTGTCTCGCCCACGCGATCCATGTCGGATCGCATCTGCGCGTAGGAAAGCCCCGGCTTGGTGCGAGCCAGCACGTCGAGACCGTGATTGCCGCGGTTGTCCGGGGTCAGGTCGTCGGGTTTGAAGGCCAGTGGAGTCCAGACTTCGGACTGATCGGGGTAATCGAAACCTTTCGGCATCACTCCGACTACGGTCATCGGGACGGCGTCAACTCGTATAGTGCTTCCCAGCACTTCGCGCTGCCCGCCGAAGGCCCGCTGCCATAACCCATAGCTCAGCACCACCTCGTGGTCGTGACCGGGCGTACCTTCTTCCGGCAGGAACGTACGGCCCAGACGAGGCTGCACTCCCAGAATCTTAAAGAGGCTCGGCGACACCGTCGCTCCGGCCACCCGCTGCGGGCTCCCCTCTGAGCCGATGTTGAAGGCTCCTCCATTAAGGGCCGCGATGCCGCTGAAGCTCTGGTTGAGGTGCTGGTAATCCAGGAATTCGGGCGCCGAGACCGCGTTCTCATCCTTGGGCAGGCCGATACCGGTGAAGCGGCTGTAGATCTTGACCAGTTGCTGCGGATGGTTGTACGGCAGCGGCCGCAGCAGGACGGCGTCGAGCACGCTGAAGATCGCCGTGTTGGCTCCGATGCCAAGGGCCAGCGTCAGCACCGCCACTGCCGTGAAGCCGGGATTACGGCGGAGCATCCGGAGGGCGTAACGAAGATCTTGAACCAGCGCATTCATTGTTTACCTCAAGCTGTCAGCCATCAGCGATCAGCTTTCAGCTTTTGCCAAGGAGCAGGTCTGAGCGTTATGCTGACTGCTGAGAGCTGAAGGCTTCATTCGTACCTCAGCGCCTTCATCGGATCCACCCGGCTCGCGCGCCACGCCGGAAGGAGGCAGGCTGCGAGCGCCACCAGGGTCAGCAGAACCGCGGCCGCGATAAAAGTCAGCGGATCGTGAGTGGTGACCCCGAAGATCAGGTTCGCCATCAGGCGCGTGAGCGCCAAAGCGGCCACTAGGCCGGCTCCCACGCCCAGCAAAGCCACCCGGGACGCCTCCGCAAGCACCATGCGCAGCACGTCCGGCCTCCTGGCGCCGAGCGCCATGCGCACGCCGATCTCGCGCGTTCGCTGGCCCGCAAGATACGAGACCACGCCGTACACTCCAATGCAGCACATCACGAGGGCGAGTCCGGCAAAGATCCCGAGCAGAGTCATGGCGAATCGGCGCGCTGACAACGAGTCCGAGATCACTCCGTTCAGGGTCTGGATGTTATACATCACCGCCTGGCTGTTGTAGTCCTCGAGCGCCCGCCGGACTGGCGCTGTCAGGGCCTGGGGTTCTCCCGCCGAGCGCACCACCACACCGGCCGAGGCGCTCAGGAGCGTCAGAAACTGATCCGGAGTCTGCGGCAACGCCAGATAGCACTGCGCCTGGATCGCCGAGGTCGCGTCGGAATCGAGCCCCCACTGCTTGATGTGTCCGACCACTCCCACGACCTCGGCCGAAGTGTTAAAGAGCTCGAAGTTGATACGCTTGCCGATGGGGTTCGCGCCGCCAAAATACAACTGGGCAAAGTGCTCGTCGATCACCGTCACCAGCGGCGCGTGCTCGTTGTCCTGCGGCGTCAGGAAGCGTCCGCGATCGAGCGGGATCCCCATCGCCTTCAGGTAATCCGGTTGTACCAGGTAGAAGAGCGTGGCCTTCATCTGAGACTGCGTCGCCGGCTTGGGTTGGCCTTCGAGCCAGAACGGTAACTCGGAATCGCCCTGCATCGGAGTCGATCCCACCGTAAGAGCTGCGGCTTCTACGCCCGGAACGGCGCTAACGGCGTCATGCAAGCGCAGCCAGGACTCGCGGATCGCCGGGGGCGCGGTCAGCGGCGGAAAAGAGACGTCGAAGGAGAGCGCGTTTCGCGGATCGAATCCGGGGTTAACGCTCCAGAGCTTGGCCAGACTTCGCACCATAAGTCCTCCGCCCGCCAAAAGGACAAGCGCCACCGCGATTTCCAGAACCACAAAGACAGTCTGCGCGCGATGCCGGGCGCCGCTCGCTCCGCGCCCGCCTTCTTTCAGTGTCTCGTGCAGGTCGGGTCGAGAACTCTTGAATGCCGGCGCCAGACCAAACAGGATACCGGCGAGCAGGGACGCGGCCAGGGTGAACCCGAGCACGCGCGCATCGAGGTGAATGTCTTCAGCTCTCGGCAATGCCTCGGGGAGCACTTGCAACGCCGCCTTCAGCCCCCAGGCAGCCAGGAGCAGGCCGAAACCTCCGCCGGCGAATCCCAGCAGCACGCTTTCCGTCAGAAGCTGTCGCAGTGTGCGGCCCTGGCTCGCCCCGAGCGCCGTCCTTATGGCGAATTCACGCACGCGTCCCGTGGAGCGCGCCAGCAGAAGATTGGCGACGTTCACGCAGGCGATCAGTAGAACCAGGGCGACGGCAGCCTGCAACAACAGCAGGAACGGCTGGATGTTACCCACGACGTTCTGCTTCAATGGGATCAGGGTGACTCCTGACCCCTTGTCGGCCACGGGATAGGCCTCGGCAAGATGACCCGCCAGTGTCGACATGTCCGCCTTCGCCTGGTCGAAGGCCACGCCGGGCTTGAGCCTGCCCACCGCATTCATGCCCATGCCGACCCTGCGGTCGCGGAATGTGGGGTCGTTCCACTGGCCGATGGGCCTAAAAACATCGCTGCGGTGATAGTTGTTGCCGATGTAGCGGAAATCCGCCGGGAGCACGCCGACAACGGTGTAGGACTTGCCGTCGAGCGTCATCGCCTTACCGACGGCGTCCGGCGAGGAGCCAAACTTGCGCTTCCACAGGCCGTTGCTGATCACCACCACCGGCCCCGCGCCCACCTGGTCTTCGCTTGGCAGGAACGTGCGGCCCACCGCCGCTCTTACGCCGAGGATCGGAAAGAAGCTGGCCGAGACCATCTCGGCCGGAAGGCGCTCTGGCTCGCCCATCCCCGTGAGGCTGACGTCGTCTCCCCGATAGCCGGCGATTCCCGAGAACGAACGGTTGTCCCGCACCCAGTCGAGCAGATTCGGATATGAGATCGAAGACCGGTCAAACTCCGGCGTTTTCGAGTAGAGTGCGACAAGCCGCTCCGGCTCCGGGTAGGGCAGCGGATTCAGCAGGACGCCGCTGACCACGGAAAAGATCGCCGTGTTGGCGCCAATGCCGAGCGCCAGCGTAATGATCGCCACGGCAGTGACGCCCGGATTCTTGCGCAGCATCCGAAGGCCGTAACGAAGATCAGCTAGGAGTGTTCCCATCGTTTGTAGCTCCATTCAGACAGAGACAAGAGACAAGAAGCGCCCGTTGTGCTTGGTGTCCGCTGCCTACCGGATCCCGCTCGTCTGACCACGGACAACGGACCACTGACCAGGGACCGCATTTAGCAATCGGCAATGGAAAATCGGCAATCATTTGGCCGCCACCACCACCAACGTGACGTCGTCGTCAAACTTGGGGCTGAAGGCGGCGGCCGCTCCCAATACCTTCTCTTCCAAACCCTTGGCGCCCAGGGTACGGTTCTGAACGGCGATCTCGATGAGGCGATCCTCGCCGAATTCCTCGCCCGCAGGACTGTTGGCTTCCGTGAGGCCGTCGGTGAAAAGAAGCAAGCGGTCGCCTGGCTCCAGTTCAACCTGCCCCTCGTCATATTCAGCTTCAGCCGCTAACCCAAGGACCAAGCCGCCTTGATGGAGCCGCTCGACGCTTCCACCGGAATGGATCAAGATCGGCGCGTTGTGGCCTGCGTTGCAATATGTGAGTGTGGTTCCGTCCAGCAACCCGTAAAAAAAGGTCACGAACTTGTCGTGGCCCAGGTTCCCGCGCATCAGCTTGTTCACCCGCGCGCAAAGCTCGCTCGGCGTGACGTCGGCTGAGCCCGAAGCCCGCACCGCTGCCTGAAGGTTCGACACGAGCAAAGCGGCCGGAGTCCCCTTGCCGGAAACGTCGGCGATGCTAAGAGCCAGGACGGGGTCGCCGAGCTTTCGGGCGTCAAAGTAGTCACCGCCCAGCACCGAGGCCGGCTGCCAGGCGCCACAGATTTCGTACCCCGGCATCTCGGGGATTTCCCTGGGAAGCAGTCCGCGTTCGGTCTCGCGCGCCAGCGTCGCTTCTTCCTGGGCGAGCTGCAGCCGTCTTCGGGTATCACGGGCAAAATTCACCTGTTCCTGAAGTTTTCGCAGCACAGCTTCGTTGTTCCAGGGTTTCTCGACAAAGTCCCTGACCCCGCGACGCATCGCTTCAACAGCCAGCGGCACACTGCTCCAGGCAGTCATCACCACGATGGGCAGGGTGTTGTCGATCTCCTGAACGCGCGCCACCAAATCCAGCCCCTCCTGGCCGGAAGTCGTGTCGCGGGCGTAATTCAGATCCATCAAGAGCGCGTCGAAGGGGCCATCGGCGAGGCACGCCAGCACCGCGGCGGGCGAACTCACCGCCTCGATGTGATAACCCTCGTGCTTGAGCAATAACCGCAGCGCATCCAGCACCGCAGGCTGATCGTCAGCGATCAGGACCCGCGCCGGTTTGATCTCTGCGCCATTCACGATTTCTGTTGCCGCAACTTCCATATGAAATTATTTGGAGCGCATAGCTTTCAGGTCTCAGCCACCAGCTATCGGCTTTCAAGCTAACGGCGGTTTCTTTTTGCTGACGGCTAACTGCTGACGGCTTACTCGTCACTCGTATCGCAGCGCTTCCATCGGATCCACCTTCGTCGCCCGCCGGGCCGGAAGATAACTGGCGCCAAGCGCTATCGCACAAATCGCGACTGGGACACCAGCCAGCATCCAGCCATTCGTTGCTTGCACTCCTGACAGCAAACCGCGCAGCAGTCGAGTTACCGCTACGGCAGACACCAGGCCAACTGCAGCGCCTGCCAGCGTCAGCTTCACTCCGTGTCGAACAACCATGGTCAGCGCGCTCTGCGGACTCGCGCCCAACGCCAGCCGCAGGCCGATCTCTCGTGTTCGCAGGGTGACGCTACGCGCCAGGAGACCATATAGGCCGAGCGCTGTCAAAAGCAAGGCGATGGCGGCAAAACACGCGGAAAGCGCCGTCAACATCCTCTCTTGCTGCAGGTGCGCATTGATTCGCTCTTTGAACGTATAGATCGTTGGCGAAGGCGCGGAGGGCACCACCTGCCGGACGACGTTTCGAAGAGCGTCGGCCGCCAGGGTCGCGCTGGAATGTAGGGGCACATGGCCATGTGCCCCCACGGTTCGCACGGCCAGAGAAAACCCAGCGCCCCAGTCGTCACGCGACGCCAAGGTGTAAAGCATGCGCGGCGGCGCTTCGCGCAACGATTGGAATCGGGCGTCTTCGGCGACTCCAGCCACGCGCCAGGCGTTCCGCGGGTCAAGGTCGCTGCCATCCTTTTTAGGATCATTTCCGCCCGAGTAGACAAAGCGGCCGACCGGATCTTCGTTCGGGAAGAAGTACCTGGCGGCGGAGGCGCCCAGCACGCACACCTGACTGCCGTTGTCGTCGGCTCGCGTAAGCGCCCGGCCCTCCAGGATGCGCGTGCCCATCGTCGTGAAGTAACCGGGGGAAATCGACTCCGGCCATGTCTCGAGATCGGTATGAACGGTCCCGCGCTGGCCCAGGGAAAAGTAGTGGCTGGCACTCCAGCCGTTGGCCAGCGGCGCGGCGGACAGAATCGTCGCCGCTTGTATGCCCGGCGCATTCTCGAGAGCCTCCACGATCTGGTGAGCGTCCCGCGCTGCTTGCTTTCTGTCGGGCTTGGCGGCGCTAAGATCAACGTCCGCCATGGTCACGCCCTCGGTGTCGAATCCCGAGTTCTCGAGAAGCAAGTGGAGGAAGGCCCCGCCCAGCAAGGAAGCCGCAACCAGTAGCGTCACGCTCACCGCCACCTGCATGGGCACGATCCATTCGCCCAGGCGCTTCGAGGAGGAGAGCGCTTCGCCGCGCTTGAGATCCAGCGCCGGGGCAGCGCGACTGGCTCGAATCGCTGGCCACAGGCCCGCAACCAGTGCTGAAAGCACGGAAATACCGGCGGCGAAAGCCAGGATGGCTACTCGCGGCGTGACGTCGAGAGCCGGGGATTGGCCGGGCTCCCAGAGCATCGCGACAAGGGATCTTGCCGCCACCCAGCCCAGCCAGACGCCAGCGGCGAGACCACAAGCCGCCAACAGCCCGACTTCGCTCAACACCTGTTGGAACAAGCGTCCGCGGGGCGCTCCCAGTGCGCTCCGCACGGCGAATTCACGAAAGCGGCTGCTGACGCGCGCCAGAAAGAGCAGCCCGGTATTGGCGCAGCAAAGCAATAGAAGCAGACCGACCAGGACTTCCAGAGCCAGCAGCGGACGGCTGTAATCGACCTTGAGGAAAGAACGTCCGCCGCGTCCGTTTTCAACACCGATCTGGAACGGCGCGAAGAAGCCTCGCAGGAAAAGATGACTGGGATCGCCTTCTTCGCGCACCACCGCGTCAGTGGCCTTCAGGTTGGCCGCCGCGGACTTCAAGGTCTCTCCCGGTTTCAGCCGCCCGATGACTGTCAGCCAGAAGCTCCCGGCTTGGCGCAGCATTGGATGAGGCGCATGGATCACTTCCTCGAAAGCCAGGGGCAGAACGATTTCGGCTCTCTCGCCAGCGATCAGTCCATCAAATCCCGCCGGCAACACTCCAATGATCGTCACCGCCCGGCCATTGATCTTGATGGAGTTTCCGATAACAGCCGAATCCTGGCCGAAATGCTGTTTCCAGTAATCGTAACCAAGCAGCGCCTGATAGCCATTCGGACCGCCACCTGAGACGTCGTCCCCTTCGCCAAACACGCGGCCCAAATAGGGGCGCAACGCGAGTACGCGGAAGCCATTGCCGGTCATCAAGCCTCCGCCAGCTCGCGTCACAGTCCCCCCTTCTTGAACCGCGAGATCCGTTCCGCTCCAAGCGAGGATGCCCTGGTTCACGGTCTCGTGCCTACGCAACGCCTCGTAGACGGGGCCAGAGAGGGAAAGGTCCGACACGCCGCTTTCGCTAAACGTGTAACGCACCAATTCTTGCGGGTTCGGCACCGGCAGGCTCTTCAGGATCACGGCGTAGGTCAAGCTGAAAATCGCCGAGTTGGCGCCAATGCCGAGGGCAAGAGTGATGACCGCCACCGCGGTGAAGCCCGGGTTTTTGGCGAACATCCGGAAGCCATAGCGCAGGTCGCTGAGTAGTGCGTTCATTTCGTTCCTCGTTACGAGCCATCAGCCTTCAGCGATCAGCAATCAGCCTTCAGCCGTCCCTATGACCCGGCTCGGCTTGTGCCTGCTGAAGGCTGACCGCTGACGGCCAATGGCTTTCAATGCCCCGCCGCCATCACGCGCTTACGGCGCGCCTCCCACTCGCCACTGGAAAAAATCTTTGGACCCACGTCCACCAATCGCGGCAGCATGTTGAACACGGCGACCTGGTTCCACGGCTGGCCTTCACGCGTCCGAAAACCCTTCAAGTTCAGTTCACGAGCCACGTAGGAAAGCGGATGGTCCTGAACGATGAGGTCCATCATTGAGACTAACGCTGCTCTCTCGGTCGGGTTCTCAACCAGGTGCAGGCAGTCATTGGCCACCTGCATCCCGTAAGGCACTTCTTCGACGAAGCCATTCCCGCCCCGTGATGACGCCTCCGCGGCCTCGCGCTCCCATTCGATGGCCACGAGTTTCCAGCCTGCCTCCGTACGCTCCCGGAGGCGTTCAGGATCGAGCGCGCCCATCACGAGTTCTCGCAGATGTTCTTGGTTTGGCATAACCCCCTCCCTTCAATCCTCCGGCTCAAGTAAAAAGCTCACTCATAGCGCAACGCTTCGATGGGATCCACTTTCGTTGCCCGATACGCTGGAACGTAACTGGCAAGCAGCGCTACGAGCCCGAGTACGAGCGAGACCGCCCCATACGCAATCGGGTCTGTGGCGCGAATACCGAACAGCAAACTGGACATGGTCCGGGTCAGAAGCAACGCAGCCAGCAGTCCGAAAATCAGTCCTAGTCCCACCAAACGGGCGCTCTGACGCAGAACCATGCCAAGCACATCGCCCGGCCGCGCGCCGAGCACCATGCGCACCCCAAACTCTTGGGTGCGCCGGGCGACTCCGTAGGCAATGACGCCATACAAGCCAATTGCTGCCAAAACCAGCGCGACGCCGGCAAAAATCGTCAGGAGCACTGTCAGGAATCGCGGACGCGCCTGAGCTGCGAGAATGACGTCGTCCATGGTGCGGATTTTCGAGATCGGCAGTTGCGGGTCGAGGCTGTTCACCACCCGCCTCGCGGCGCTCACCAACGACCGCGGGTCGGCTGACGATTTGAGAATGATGTATGCACTGGCGGTACCGGCAGCCTGCTTCTGATGCAAAGGCAGATAAAGCTCCGTGCCTGCGGGCTTGTCGATTCCGGCGTTTTTCACATCCTCAACCACCCCGACGACGGTGCACCATGGATCGGTGAAGCCAGGTCGAATGCGGCGCCCGATGGGACTCTGGTTGCCCCAGAACGTGCGAGCCATGGTCTCGTTCACAATCACGACATCAGGCGCACTCGCCCGGTCACTGCTCGTGAAGAGCCGCCCCTGCATGAGCCGCGTACCCATGGTTTGGAAGTAGTTGTCGCCCGCGGCCTGGTAGTAGTCGACATTCTGGATGGGGCCGCCTTTCTTTATCACGAAGCCCTCAATCTCAGTGTCATTCTCGTTGGGCGGGCGCTCGGGGGGAAGACCGTAGGCCAAGGTGGCGGATTGCACGCCCGGCAGAACCTCCAACTGCTGCTGGAGTCTTACCCAGAAGTCGTCAATGGCGGCGTTGGTCTTGTAGATGGCGCCGGGCAGGTTCACCTCCATCGTGATTAAGCCTTTAGGATTCACGCCCACGTCCACCTGCTGGAGTTTCCAGAAGGCGCGCATCATCAGGCCCGTGCCAACCAGAAGCGTGAGGGCCAGGGCGAGTTGCCCCACCACCATGCCGCGCCGGAAACGCTCCGCCGCAGTCGAACCCGCCACACGTCCACTGCCCGATTTCAAACGGTCGTGAAGATTACCCACCAAGTGAGCGATAGGGGTGATACCGAAAAACACCCCGGTAGCCAGCGAGACGCCGAGCGCGAACAGGAGCACGCGGAAATCCAGGCCAAGTTCTGCAAGGCGGGGAATGCTGCCGTCGTTCGTGGCCTTGATTACCTCGAGGCCGCCAAACGCGAACAGCAGTCCCGCGCCGGCGCCTAAGAGCGCTAGCAGGACGCCCTCGGTGACAAATTGGCGCAGCAGCCGACGCGTGGCAGCACCTAGTGCGCTGCGGATGGCCACTTCGCGCTCACGAGCCTCGGCGCGCGCCAGCAGCAGGCTGGCAACGTTGGCACAGGCAATGAGCAGCACGAATCCAACCGCGCCCAGCAGCATCAACAGGGCCGGCCGAACACTACCCACCACTTCGTCCTGCAAGGGATAGGTGACGATGGTGTGATTCTTGGGATCGAAGGTGTGTTCTTTGGGCGAAGCGTGCTCGCCCGAAGCGCGCACGTAGCTGGTAAAGTCCGCGCGAGCCTGCTCGATGTTCACGCCTGGCTTGAGCCTTCCCAGCAGATAGAAGTTGTGTGAGCCGCGGCTCCCGGGCTTTGCGGGATCAAGTTGGAGCGGCACCCAGATTTCAGGCGGATCCACTTCGCCAGGAGGGAACTGAAAGTCGCGCGGCATGACGCCTATAACCGTACACTTGGTTCCGTTGAAAAGAGTCTCGCGGCCGACGATCCTGGGATCGCCGCCGAAGGCTCGTTGCCACAGTCCGTATGAGATGTCGGCTGTCAGGGGTGCTCCCGGCAAATCATCAGACGACGTAATCAAGCGCCCTAGGGCCGGGGCCACACCGAGCGACCCTAAGAGGCCGCCGGTAACATAGGCGTTGGTGAGGCGAATGGGCGTAGCGCCGCCCGCCAGGTTGGCGCCGGCATCGATCCAGGCGTCGAGGGTCTCCCAGGAGCGCGTGTCGCGCTTCAGGTCAAAGTATTCCGGGGCGGAAGTCCAGAACCGGTGCAGGCCGCCGTGCGGAAATGTGGGAAATTCCGTGTAAATGCGCGCAAGTTGCTGAGGTTTGTTGTAAGGCAGCGGCCTTAGAAGAACGGTGTTGACCACGCTGAAGATGCCCGTGGTGGCTCCAATGCCCAAGGCCACCGTCAGCACGGCCACAGCCGTGAATCCCGGATTCTTCGCCAGCGTCCTGACGGCGTATCGCAGGTCCTGAAGGAGCGTTTGCATAGCTCTTCACCTCAGTACTCTTACTCATACCGCAGAGCAACAATCGGATCGACCCGCAGGGCGCGCCGCGCCGGAATGTAACAGGCAATCAGCGCTACCAACACCAGCGCCACCGAGACGCCCACATAAGTGAGTGGATCGCTCGCGCTGACGTCGAACAGCAGACTCGATAGCAAGCGGGTAAAGCCGAGGGCCGCAGCCACGCCGAGGCCAACGCCCCAGAGCGCCAGACGCGTTCCCTCCCCCAGCACGAGCCCCAGTACATCCTTTTGCTGCGCTCCCACGGCAATGCGAATGCCGATCTCATGAGTTCGTTGCGCAACGCTATATGACATCACCCCATAGATGCCGATAGCTGCCAGCACCAGCGCGAGTGCGCTGAATAGAGCCAGCAGCACCAGCGTAAGGCGGCGGGTAGAAACAGAGTCGGAAACGAGCTGCTTCATTGTCTCGACGCCGAAAACAGGCTGGTCTTTGTCGACCGCTGCCACTGCTGTGCGGATCGCCGGCACGAGGCTCGCCGGGTCCGTCGCGGAGCGCACTACCAAGTTCATCTCTCGCGAAATCTCTTGACGGAAGGGAAGGTAGATCTCCAGCCGCGATGGGTTCGCCAGGCCGTACATCTTGGTGTCGCCTACTACGCCGACGATAGTGACCCACTTTTTGTTCGGGTATGGATGCCCGAGCAGAAAGCGCTTGCCCAACGGGTCCTGACCGGGCCAGGAATGCTTGGCCAGGCTGGAATTGACCAGAGCGACGAGCGGGGCGTTCTCATTGTCGTCCTCGGTAAACGTCCGTCCACGCAGCAGAGGCAGGCCGAACGCTCGGACAAAGCCGGTGCTGATGGAATGAAAGTCAGGATGGGGAAACTCCCCGGGGCCTGGCAGCGGCTGCCCTTCGATGGTGATATCGCCACGCCCATGATTGTCAGTGAGGGGAATGTTCGTTCCGAGCGCCGCTGCTTCCACGCCGGGCAGGACTCGCACGCGGTCCAGGGTTTGCTGCCAGAAGTTGCGGACAGCCGGGTCCTTGGAATACTGAGCCGAGCGCAGGTTCATTTCCATCTGGACCACTGATTCAGGCCGGAAGCCAGGATTCACTTGAAGCAGCCGATAAAGACTCCTCATCATCAGACCGGCGCCGGCTAGAAGCACAAGCGCCAGTGCAGTTTCAGCAATCACCAGGACGCTGCGTAAGCGATGCTGCCCGGCGCCGGGTGTCGAACTGCGGCCGCCCTCTTTTAACGTCTCCTGCACGTCCGGCCTTGTGACTTGCAGGGCCGGAACCAGCCCGAAGGCCACCGCAACCAGAATAATGAGCGCCGCCGCGAACAAGAAGACAGGGCGGTCGATTCGAATTCCCATGCTTTGTAATGAGTCTTGAGGAAGAAGGCGCGTCAAACCGCCTAAGCCCCAAGCTCCGAGAGCCACGCCGACCACACCACCCAACGCGGCGAACAAAAAACTCTCCGTGAGCATCTGCCGCACCACCCGCCCGCGTCCGGCGCCAAAAGCCAAGCGCAGGGCGATTTCCTTCGCACGCGCGGCACGGCGCACGAGGAACAAGTTGGCCACGTTGACGCAAGCGATGAGAAGAACAAACAACACCGCCGTGAAGAGCACGAGGATCGCTTGGCGCGAATCGCCCACGAACGCGTCACGGATGGGGACCATGCTTATTCCCACCCCTGTGTCGTCGCTGGGGTACTGCTGGGCGAGGCGCGCGGCGATAGTGTCCATCTCTGCCACGGCCTCCCTGAAGGTCACCCGGGGCCCAAGCCGACCCACCACATCCATGTCGCCGCGGCTGCCTCGCTCCATCAAGTCCTTGGCAAAGACGCCGACAGGCGTCAGAACATCCGTGTCTTCTAGAAACTTAAAGCTGGGCGGCAGTACTCCCACGATAATGTAACTGAGTCCATCCAGCGTAATGACCTTGCCCGTCACTTCCGGGTCTGACCCGAAGTGCGACTGCCACAGTCGGTAGCTCAACAAAGCCACTGGCGCCGTTCCCGGCGCGTCTTCGGAAGGCAGGAAGTCGCGGCCCAGAATCGGCTTCACCCCTAACAGCGAAAGAAAGTTGGGCGAGACGGCATAGCCGCCAACGTTCTCCGGCTGTGCGATGCCGCCCAGATTAAAGCCAACATTGTGCGCTGCTGCCATTGCGGCGAAGGTGCGGCTTTGCTGGCGCCAATCGAGGAAGTCCGGGTAAGAAACGGAAACGTCGCCGACACGATGAGTCTTCTCCCGCATCACCACCAGCTTCGCTGGATCCTTGTAGGGCAGGGGGCGTAGCAGAACCGCGTCAACGACAGAAAAGATTGCAGTGTTGGCGCCGATGCCCAGGGCCAAGGTGAGGATGGCGACGGCCGAGAAGCCCGGGTTCTTCGTCAGCATCCGCAGGCCGTAACGCAGGTCGCTCAGGAGAGTGCTCATCGATTGCACCCCAGGAGTCTTGGAGTTGTCAGCTAGCGGTCAGTCGTCAGACATCGGGCGATTGGTGATTGAGTGATTTGTGATTGGGCGATCGCGGCGAGTTGGGACGATTAAAATTGAGAAGTCTTCCATTGATGATCTTGAAAGCCAGCATTGCCTCGGGGGCGCTGGGTCTTCAATCAGCAATCGTAAATCTTCGATCACCAATCACCCGATCACTCAATCACCCAATCAACCGATCATTCCAACCTGATCCGATCAAACCCGTCGTAGCGCGACATGTCGGAGAGAATCACAACATCGCCAACATTGAGACCTTGCACAAGCTCAACTTCGTTTACCGACGTGCGGCCCAGTTTCACCTGCTGGTGTACGGCTTCACAGCCGGTGCAGGTCATCGGGTCCTTCCCGCTTGGGACCACCTTAAACAGGCTCACGGTGCTGTCCTGCTGGCCAAATGCCGGCCGGCCGACGTAAAGAACGTTGTCGAGGTGTTCGATCTCGATAGTGCCGTCCACACTGAGGTCTGGCACCGCACCGGCTGGCAGGGCGCCATCGAGGTGCACGTCCACCGTCCGGGTACCGTTTTGAACAGAGGGGTCGATCCGGGTCACGTGACCGGGAATGGTCCCACTGTGAGTGTCGATCTCGGCTGACTGGCCCAATTGAATATCACGCGCCTGAGTCTCGGCGATTTTGATCTGCGCTTTCAGCTTCTTGGGATCAGAGACCTTGGCGACGGTTAAGCCGGGAGTCACCTGCTGGCCGACTTCCACGTCGAGTTCCTGCATGACGCCATCGATGGGCGAGCGCACCTGGAGAGAATCGAACTGGTTCTTGACGAGCTGATAGGTGGCCTTAAGTTGTTCGATTTTTGCCTCCGACGACACGAGCTGCGCCTTGATTGAGTCCTTCAGCACTCCGACTTTCTCCTCTTCGATTTCGTTCTTGGCTGTGTCGGCCTCCGCTTTGGCCTTCGAGAGATCCGCGGTCACTTGCGGGCCCAGGCCCAATCGCGCCATCTCCGCATCGCGCTCTGACTGCAGCTTTGACTGTAAATAGTCAGACTTAGCTGTGGCAGACAGTGCCCGCTGATCGTAGAGCTGGTTTTCGAGCTGCTGCTTCAGGCTGTTGTAGTCAGCCTCGGCTTGCTTTACGGCCCATTCGGCGTTGAGGGTTTGCTGATCGAGGTCGGGATTCACCAGAACCATCAGCACCTGGCCTTTCTTCACAGGCGCACCCGCCAGCACCAGCCGTTGTGCCACTCGTCCGGCCGTGATAGCAGGTATCCACTCAATCTCATCAGGCTCAAGCTGGCCAAGGCCGCGAACCTGCAAATCCATAGGCCCCCGCTTCACCGTATCGCGCCAAACGGTGCCTCCATCGACTTCAGGCGCGGCGGGTTTCAGACGCGAGAGTCCCCACGTGACCGACGTCACTAAGATCACCAGCAGGCCGATGTAAGTCGCCATGCGGATGCGGCGTTGGCGCGCTGCCGACTTCCGCGGAATATCCATTTTCGGTTCCCTCCGAAGTGGTGAAAAGCAACCGACATGCCACCAGGGCCAGTCTTCTAACTGCCTGATACTGATTAGCTTAATTTCGGTTCGTCCGGGCTACACACGTTCTTGATGTTCAGGTGCGCGAACCGGTGTCCGAAATCGGACATGGACAGGCCAGAGCCAATAGCAAAGAAGGTACCAGGTGATATGCAAGCGCTGTCTCGGCAGCCGATTGCCCATCGGTTTGGCTCTTGCCTTCTGCCTCTTGGCGCTAGCAATCAGTCGAGTCGTTTGACAAGAATGTTCCTACCGTCCACATGGAGGACCATCGCGGTAACTCGCCCCCGGCTGTCGGTCTCAAAGCTTATCTCATCGTCCGACGTCTTGGAAAAGAAGTCCTTGTTGCTTTCCGAAAAGATCTCTTGCTTCGGCTCGTCGTTCTCTTGCAGTGAAAGGTGGTCACCTTCGCGCCGGATCGTCTCGATCAGATTGGGCGGTTCGCCGTAGCGCCCGGCGTAGCGATCGAGCAGCTTGGGATCGATGGCCACCTCCTTGTGCTGCTTGAGCCGGGGGCGCGGAGGAAGTTGGTTGTAAGGCGTGAAGCCTTCCCATTCAATGGGCGTGTAGGTGTTCTTCAGCAAGGTCTCCAGCAGTTCCTTGTAGATTCCCTCGCCGTTCGAGCTGTTGGTCATGATCAACAGGCCTGTCTTGGGCCCGTCGAACCAGACAGCGTAATTCCGGAAGCCGTCAGCGTGACCTTCTTTGAAGTAGGCCTTGCCGTAAGGAGTCCAATACAGGCCCCAACCCAGTCCATAACTCAGACGGATGGACTTGTTCGCGTCCGTCGTCGCGAACTCGAGCGTGGGGAACTCGTGCTTCCAGGGGATTTGGATCTGTGGGCTCAGCATCAGCTCGCGCGTCTGGCGGTCAAGTCCCCTGCCGGCCATGACTGCTTCCAGGAAGCGCGCAAAGTCGCTTAGCGTGGTTTGCATTGAGCCGGCCGCGTCGGCCTTCGGACGTCGTTCCGGCCCCAGCGACCGGCCGTATTCGTCATATCCATTGGCGTAGTCACTCTCGAACCGGTCCTGCCACACCATGCTTGTGCGGGTCATGCCAAAGGGTTTAAAGATGCGGGCCTGCATCAGCTCCTCGAGCGGTTTTCCAGTGACGGTCTCCACCACCAACTGCAGCAGCTCGATACCTTCACCCGAGTAAGCGTAGCGCGTCCCTGGATCAAAATTGATGTTCAGCTTGTGGTCTTCGTTGATCCATCGGAAATTGGGAAACCCCGCCGTGTGACTCAGCAGCATCCTGGCCGTGATGAGTTTGTAGCGCGGGTCACCAGCCAGGTCCGCGTACTGGGGGTATTCTGGCAGCGGCTTCGGAAGATACTGGTACACCGGCTTGTCAAGGTCGATCACTTTCTCGTGGACAAGCTGCATCACCATGTAGGCGAACGCCACTTTGGTGAAGGAAGCAGCCGTGAGCACCGAATCCCCGGTGAGCGGCAGATTCTTTTCCTTGTCGCGTACGCCGTAAGTCTTCAGGTAAGCCACGTGCCCGTCATTGAAGATCGCAATCCCGACGCCAGGCACCTCGGCCGCCCGCATCAATCGCGTGACGGTTTCGTCGATCTGGGCCGGGCTGATCGAACTGCCGTCCAGCCGCCGTACCGCCCGCTGTGCGCTCGATGCCGCTGCCCCACCGACGGAGGCGGCCAATGCGACCCACCAAAAGACTTTATGCATACAAATCCCTTCCTCACCATCAAAAACTTCTCCGTCGGCCACAAGTTTAATACCGAACGCGCTGAAGGCAGGTTCGAAATAGAATTCACATTTCCCCGAGGGTCAAAGTGACGACTTTCTTTACACTCGTTTTCATTGGGCAACAGATTGGCAAAAGCAGCGCAATCTGAGGCTTTCAAAGAGCAACAGATCGCGTCGGCGGCAACTTCGGTTTCAGGCATCATTGCTTTCATAAGGCAACGGATCAATCACGTCAACGCCATTATAGATGTGCTACCTGACTCCGTTGATTTCATCCCGACTCGAATTCATAACTCGCGATAGAATGAAATCCTTCTGTACTCTCCGTGCACGGTGCGGAGCCGCATGGAGATGTTCTGACAGGTGGACTGAATTCAGTGGCACAACTGGAGAACTTTCGGCTGAAAGTGTTTCGCACGGTTGCGGAACAACTGAACTTTCGCAAGGCTGCGGAACGTCTCTTCATTACGCAGCCGGCGGTTACGCTCCAGATCAAAACGCTTGAAGATGATTTGGGAGTGCGCCTGTTCGATCGTGCCGCGGGTGGCCGCATCTCCCTGACCCGGCAAGGGGCGATTCTCTTCGAGTACGCGAAAAAGATCGCGAGCCTGGCCGTGGAGGCTGAGCAAAACTTAGGAGACGATGGCCGCGGAGCGTCTGGCGAACTGCTGCTGGGAGCTTCCACCACCATCGCCCAGTATGTTTTGCCACGACTGCTGGGAGCCTTCATCGACGAGCATCCCCGGGTTCAATTCTCCTTGAGCAGCGGTAACACCGACGAAATTGTGCACCTCGTGGTGGCGGAAAAAGTAGCGGTGGGCCTGATTGAGGGCCCCGCGAGGGATCGAAGCGTGCGCACGGAACCCTTCATGAACGACGATTTGGTGTTGATCGCGGCAAAAGAGTTTGAATCGGACTTTCTAGGCGCTCCTCAATTTGCGGCGTTGACGCTGCTGATGCGAGAACAGGGTTCAGGGTCTCGCCGGGTGGTGGAAATCGCCCTCAAGAAGGCCGGAATTAATCTCAAGTCGTTCAAGAAAGTCATTGACCTGGATTCCACCGAAGCCATCAAGTCCGCCGTGGAAGCAGGGCTTGGGGTTGGATTTGTTTCGCGCTGGGCGCTTTCGAAGGAGCTTGAGCTCAATACGCTCAAGATCGTCCAGGTGCAGGGCGTGAAGGCCGCCCGTCACTTCACGCTGATTTCGCGGGCGGGGCCGGAACCGCAAGGCCCCGCCGGAGCATTCCGCAAATTCGCCGTTAGCCGTGCCCGCCTTCTTTCCAACGTTCTGCGCACTCCGGCGCAGGCCAGCCATTCCGGGCAATAAGCTGAACTTATCGCCGTTCAGGATTACTGCTTGGACAGCCCATGGTTGCGGATGCCACACTGCCATCCATGGCGAAAAACATCTTCTTCGTGGCACTTATCGTTGCGGCTAGCGGGCTTATCGCGCCGCCCCTCGCACTGCTCGGTGGGCTCCTATATGGATTTGCCGTCGAGCACCCCTTCCGCGCCGAGAGCAGGCGGCTGGCGAAGTTTCTTTTGCAAGCTTCTGTAATCGCGCTCGGATTTGGCATGAATCTCCACCAGGTGCTCCAGGCGGGGCGTTCCGGCTTCGTTTACACGGCCTTGAGCATTACGGCAGCGATGTTGTTGGGGCTCGCGCTCGGGCATTTCTTCAGCGTCGGGACAAAGTCAGCTTTTCTGATCAGTGCGGGTACAGCCATCTGCGGCGGAAGCGCCATCGCAGCCGTCGGTCCTGCGGCTAACGCGAGTGAGGAAGAGATGGCGGTGTCACTGGGCACGGTGTTCATTTTGAATTCCGTGGCTTTGTTTCTGTTTCCCTGGTTGGGCTACCGGTTCAGGATGAGTCAGGAGCAGTTTGGCCTTTGGTCAGCCTTAGCCATTCATGACACCAGTTCCGTCGTGGGGGCGGCTGCGCGATTCGGGACTGCGGCATTGGCCATCGCAACGACGATCAAATTAACGCGCGCCCTCTGGATTGTTCCCCTTTCATTTGTCACCGCCGGAGCATTGAAATCCGAGGCGCGAGTACAGTGGCCCTGGTTCATTTTGTTCTTTTGCCTGGCGGCGATGCTGAACACGCTGCTGCCAGGTTTCAGGCGACCTTTTGCCAATCTCAATCACCTCGGCACAATCGGCCTGACGGTAACGCTCTTCTTGATTGGAACGGGCCTCGACAGGGAAACTCTAAGAACGGTTGGTATGCGCCCCCTATTCCAAGGATCGGCTTTATGGTTGATCCTCGGAGTCAGCACACTCCTGTTGATTCGCCTGCACTGGATTCACCTGTAGCCAGGGTGGCCCGGGTTTGCAGGGCAGAAGCAACTCGACTTCGGCTACAGGGAATCGGCCAGGATTACTGTGACATCCAATCCACCGGGAGGAACAAAGACAATGGAGAAGCGAAAGCTCGGAAATTCCGGCATCGAAATTCAACCGCTGGCTCTCGGAGGGAACGTCTTTGGGTGGACCGCGGACGAATCGGCCTCATTTCAACTACTGGACGCGTTTGTGGCCGCGGGATTCAGCTTCGTCGACACCGCCGATGTGTACTCCACCTGGGTTCCGGGCAACCGGGGCGGCGAATCGGAGACCCTTATCGGGAAATGGCTGCAGCGCAGCGGAAGTCGCAGCAAGGTGGTGATTGCCACCAAGGTCGGCCTGGACATGGGGCCCCGCAAAAAAGGACTCTCGAAGGCGTACATTCTCCAGGCGGTGGAAGCCTCGCTCGGGCGCCTGCAGACCGACTACATTGATCTGTATCAATCCCATGTGGATGATCCCGATACGCCTCTGGATGAGACTCTGGAGGCTCACCAGCAGCTCATCCGGCAGGGAAAGGTCCGGGCCATCGGCGCTTCCAACTACGGCCCCGAGCGGCTCACCGAGGCCTTGCGCGTCAGCCAGGAGCGCGGATATTCCCGCTACGAGAGCCTGCAGCCCCACTATAACTTGTATGATCGCGCCGACTACGAAACCAGGCTGGAAGCGGTTTGCCAGCAGAACGGTCTGGGCGTTATCCCGTATTACTCCCTGGCCAAAGGATTCCTCAGTGGCAAGTACCGGTCCGAGAGCGACCTCGGGAAGAGCCCGCGCGGCCAGGGCGTAAAGCAATATCTGAACGATCGCGGATTCCGCATCCTGAACGCCCTTGACCAGGTGGCGAAGGGCCACCATTCCAACCCGGCGCGAGTCGCTCTGGCCTGGCTGATCGCCCGCCCAAGCATCACGGCGCCCATCGCAAGCGCGACCAACCTGGAGCAGTTGAATGACCTGGTGGAAGCCACCAGCCTTCGTCTGGATCAATCCTCCATCGAGGTCCTGAACCGGGCGAGCGCCTACTCCGCGTCGGCCGGTGCGTGAGGGTGACGGGCCGGCTGGCAATTCGGGCAGGCTCAACGACAGAAGAACGCTCGGTGAACCAAGGGCCGTTCGGGGTGAGAGTCGTCTGCGATTCCTAACGCGGATCATAAATCAGCTCGAGGGTTACGCCGCCGTAAGGTTCGGTATCCATGTAGACAGCGCGTCCCTTTCCTTTGGGGGTGTTCCAGGCGGCGGTTTGCGACGGGGGCGCACCGCGAGCGCTTATGAGCTTGATCCCCTCGTCCATGTCGGTGACGGTCACGCCCAGATGGTGGAAACCCTCACCGTGCTTGGCCATGTATTCCACGTAGATGTCGGGGCCGGTAATCTGCTGCACCCACTCGAAGGGCGCGTCGCCTGAGCGGTCCCAACCCAGCCACATTTCATACGTACCCGGCTGGCCGTGATAAGTGCGGTCGAGGCTGATGTTGTGGTTGATGCTCGAGAAGGGTTTGAAGCCGAGGCTAGTATAGTAGCTATCGACCAGCTTCACGTCGCGCACCACCCAGGCAAAGTGGGTGATCTTGGTCAAGGGGTACTCGTTGGGCGTGGTCTCGACGGCGGGCGCGGCTTCGGCATCCGGGTCGTCAATGAGCGCCAGCGCGTTGCCGCCGCCCTTCTCCGCCGTGTCGAGATAAGCGAATTGGCCGCGGCCCTTCTGTCCCTGCCAGCCGCCCTCGGTTACTACCCCCACGCCCTTCGAGGCAAAATACCTGATCTGGTCGTCAAAGTCCTGGGGTGTCCGCACGTTGTAACCGATGGCACGAATGCCGTCCCCGTGGTCGCGCAAGGCCTCGCTCCAAAACCGGCCTCCGCTGATGGGCTGAATCCATTCGAAGTCAAGCCCTTCGGTATGTCCGACGATCCGCTTGACGCTGGCCGCGTCAGGCTTGCCGTAGTAAGTCAAATCCGGAAACGTCACCACTCCGTCGCGACGGATGTCGCGAATTCCCAGCTTCTGCCAGTAGTCCACCACGCGGTCAAGGTCACTCACCACCCAAATCACTCGGGACACGTGGCGGTAAATGGTGGGATCAAGCGCCGGCGCGGCAGCTCGCGACGCCCCCGGCGAGACCCAGCCCGGCGGCGGCTGGTAAGCGGCACGCGTACTCGGCTTATCCGCGCTCGGAAAGTCAGCCGGCACCTTCTGCGTAACTTTGCCCGTCGCGGCCCATTCGGCGCCGCGTTGATAAGTTGTGATGAATCCCACGCAACTGAGCGCCGCCAGGTCATGTCCCATGACGGTGTGGAACACGCGCCCTTTCCCGTACGCAACCACCATCAGGATGGGTTCATTGCGGCCTGTTCCGTGGTTCGCCGGATCCGAGTAAGCTGTGGACAAGACGGTCATGTTCTCGCCGGGACCGCGCAGGCCCGCGTACAGCTCGTCTCCGGCGTGCATCCACACCCTCGGCAGGCCTCGGGTGATGGGATGGTCGGTGACCCGATTTTCCACCTGGAAAGGCAGCCGCGCCCCGTGTTGGCCTGCGCCCTCCGGAGAAGGATCGGACACCAGCTTGCCGTCCTTGAAATACCAGTGCGGACCGGATTTCTCGTCCCGTCCTCGCCAGCCGCCAATGCCGATCATCTGGTTATACTCCGCCCACTTCGGGAAGGCGTTATCGGCGGCATGGACCACCACCAGCCCTCCTCCGCCTTTCACATACTGCTCGAACGATGACTTCAGATCGGCCGGCCAGCGGTCGTCAGGCGCATCGTAGTTGAACACGACGACTTTGTAGTGGTCCCAGTCCGGCTTGAAGTTGCTGAAATCGCCTCCGGCTGGAGGCGCCGTCACCACGTCCACCTTGAAAAGACCCGTATCCTCGAGCATCCGTTTCAGGCACGGAGTGGTCTCACGCCAAGCGTGATAAGGGCCGCCAGACTCGCCGTCAAGAATCATCGCCCGAATGGCGGGGGCGGCGCGCGCAACCGGCGCACACGCCAGCACCGCGAACGCCGTCAAGCCAACGAATAATCGTCTCTTATTCATCTTGAGCCTCAGTCTCCCTCAGGGGGCGACCTGCCTGCACTCCCCTTGCTCAGTCGAGCCGAAGTCTTTGCAAATAATTGTACGAGATCTGCAGGGCCTCCAGCGGCGGGTGAGCCATTTTGCCTTCGTGCTCCACAAAATAGTGCTTCACGTGGCCGTATCGGGCCACCGTCTCGAATAGCTTCTTCCAATCGATGCTCCCGGAGCCAATTTCCGTGTTGGTATCTTGATCCTCAGTATCCAGACTTGTGGAGACGTGGTAGCCCGGCGCCAAATCCTTGAGGTGAAGCAATTCGATCCGGGTCGGGTATTTGTTCAGGTAAGCAATCGGGTCCTGGCCTGCGTGGATCACGTGCCCGCAGTCCATCTCAAAGCACACCAGGGTCGGATCAGTATTCTGGATGAGCGCGTCAAAGCCGCGCGTGCCGCCGAAGTCCTTGAAGTCGATCGCGTGATTATGGTATCCGGTGCGGATGCCTTGGCGCTTCAGGTTCTCCGCGCATCGGTTGAGCTGCTCAGCGTTCCACTTGTAGTCGGAAAGTGTGATCTTCTCGTACCGCGGAACGAATTGCTGGAAGTTGGCGTCCACGCTTTGGCCCGCAAAGTCGGGTAGCGCGGGAAACACCTGGATCATGTAACTCAGCCCCAGCGTCTGCGCGGCGGCGATGGTGACGGGATCCTTGAGGTCCTTCAGTTCGAAGTGCCCGCTCACGCACTTCAGCCCGGCGTCTTCCACGCGCTTTCTGAAATCGGCCGGTTGCTTGGGTGTTTCGAAAAGCTCAACCTCGCGATATCCGACGGCAGCCAACCGGCGTAGGGTGCCCTCCAGATCGTTCTGGAGCTGCTCCCTCACTGACCAGAGCTGCACCCCTGGCGCAAGCCCCAGCGGATTCCCGCGCATCAGGCGCGCGCCTCGCCCAAGCCACGCTGCGCCGGTAGCCAGCGCGGCGCTCTTTATAAACTTCCTTCTTGGACTCCTCATCGAACCCTCGGCTCGGTTATCCGTCAACCGGAACGTCTTCGTCCCAGCAGTCCCGAGACGCCCAATTATAAGCGAGAGGGCGGTTTTTATCCGAAATGACCGCGCCCGAGGGCCCAACATTCTACAAGCGGAGTAGGGCCGGCCCTGGGGCCGGCCTATGGCCAGGGCAAGCCCTGGCCCTACAACACTATACCCAGGACCACCCCCCAAAATTACCATTCGATGTCGAAAATTCCCAAAATTCTCACTAAAATCCATTTTCCTTTGTTTTCAACAACATGATGGGATCATCCTTCATTTTCGCCTTTTGCGCTCTCTTGTCCGGCCTCTCCGCCCGGGCCGGCCGGCGCCGCACGCTCGTCCTCGGCTTTCAGATCCCGCAGCAGCTTGATGGTGCGTTCGATCTGGCGCGAAAGGGACTCCGCCTTCCGTCCCAGCGGC
>DATJYK010000061.1:0-1390 GCA_035578005.1 Terriglobia bacterium | reverse complement strand
TTGCTCGATGGCTGCCGGCCCTGCGGTTCAGTCCGCCCCGAGCACCTGCGCTTCAGTTCGCCAGTGCCGCCCGCAACTGCACCCCGCCCATGATCTTCCGCATGCGTTTCAGGTTGTAAACCAGCGTGGCCAGGCTGATCTCCGCCCGCGCCCCTGCCACTCCGCGCAGCAGAAAGCGTGGGTGTCCGAAGATGTGGTACTTCAGCGCCGCGAAGGGATGCTCCGCCAGACATCGTCGCCAGCGCATCATGGTCGCTGTTGTCCTCTGCTGCATGCGCTGCAAGGCTCCGTCATACAGGTGACGATAGACGAAGCGTTGCGCCGATTGGGTACAGCGCGACTTCAGGGGACAGGCGCCGCAAACCTCCGCCCCGGCCTGGTATAACACGCGCTTGCGAGCGCGCTGCAGCTGGCGACGGGTGAGCGTCTGCTGCGCCGGGCAGCGGAACGTATCACTGTTCTCGTCGTACACGAACTCGCTGGCGGCGAACAGCGTGCCGTCGCCTTGGTTGTTGACCGCGCGATTGGCGGGTACGTGCGGCACGATGCCTTCTGCCTCGCAAGCTTCCGCCTGTTCCCCGTTCGAGTAACCCGCATCAGCCACCACCTTGAGCGATTCCGGATTCCCCAGCGCCTGCTTCGCCGCTTGTCCCATCGGCAACAGACAACGTTCGTCATTGGCTTCGCTCGTCACCTGCTGCGCTACGATCAGCCCGTGCTCGCTGTCCACCGCCGTCTGCACGTTGTAGGCTGGCCGATTACCATCGTTGGTACGCATGAAGCGCGCTTCTGGCTCCGGATCTTGCTTGAGCTTTTCCAACGCTGCCGCCACTGCGCTGGGATCAATCACCAACTCGTCCTGCTCATCCGCCGCATCCAGTTGCTCCAGATAACGCCGCACGGCATCACGCTCCCGCACCCGTTGCGCGCTGCTCACCGTGCGAAACTTCGAACCATCCACCGCCACCAGATCACCCCGCACCAGCCCTACCTCGCGCGCCAGCCGTACCAGTTCCGCTCCCGCTCGCGTCACCGCTTCCCCATGCAGCCGGCGGAACTCCGCGATGCTCTTGTGGTCCGGCCGCAGTCTGCCCAGCAACCACATCACTTCCACATTGCGCTGGCACTCCGCTTCCAAGCGCCGCGACGAGCGCACCTGATTCACGTACCCGTATAAGTACAGCTTCAACAGATCGCGCGGATCGTAGCCCGGCCGCCCCGTCGCCGCCGGTTCACTGCGCACAAAACCCAACTCTGCTAGCCGCAACCGTCCCACAAATGCTTCCACCACCCGACACAGATGATCAGCCGGAATCAACTCGTCCAAGGTGACCGGAAACATCGTCACCTGCTCCCGCGCTTCACCGCTGAGGTATGACATGCCCGCGAA
>DATJYK010000060.1:0-34205 GCA_035578005.1 Terriglobia bacterium | reverse complement strand
CGGTACTGCTCCGGCAGATCGGAGCGCTGATCGAGATAATAGGGGCGCGAGAAGACTTCCTGCGCCTCTTCAAAACCGATTCCGCGTCTGGGGTTCGCCCGCAGTCGCTTGCCCTTCCGGCTGTCAAAGCGGAATCGCATGCCAGTATAACAGTTATATCACGACACGGGATCGCCGTTAGGCTGCAGGTAGTAGGCGTCGTAAAGAGAAAGATTATGTTTAACGGCTAACCGAAGAAGCTGCGGAATGTCGCCGATACCAGACCACCAAGAATTGACCCATTAGAGACCGAGCGAGGCTTTGACCTACGGCTGATCGGCGTGATACTCGGATAGTTATAGCTGCGGCGTAGCTTTTGGGGGAATGACCTCGTGTCCTGGAAGGGAACCAGAACGGCGAAGCGCATGCGCGCCCAGCGCCGGAATGCCGCGCGTTCCACAGGCCCCAGGAGCAAAGAGGGGCGCCGCCGTTCAGCCCTCAATCAGCGCCGGCTGGCTCTTCCGCGACTGGCCAGCGAAATCATCGAAAGTCTCAAGGCTGACCCGCAGGACTTCCTTCGCACCTGGCGCGATGTTCTCGCCATTTTCTGGTTCATGGATCCCGAGGTGCAGCCCTTCTTGGACGCCGTCGCCTGGGACTGGTGGCTGAAGCAGCACTATGCCGTGAACGGCGGGTCAAACGAGCTTACCCTGCGCGCCATCGACGTGCGCTTGGAGTGTGAGCTCCATGCCCTGGTTAGCGCTTACCGGATGCTGAACCGAAAATGGCAATGCCGGCTGCAGAGTGAACTCGGCAGCTCGGGGCGGGCCGGCATGTGGCACCTTCGCCTGGCGGTGGAGACCCGCCTCAGGCCCTACCCGGAGTTGGTGAGGGATGGAAAGCTACCGAAAGGCTCTCCCTTGGAATTGGCGATCGACCGTTGGTCGCCGGAGATGTGGGACCTCGACGCGCCGCTGACGGATTTAGGCGATGAGGATGACGCTGACGGCAACGATGAGGATGATAAGGACGACGACTTGGGCTAGGACGAGGGCGCCGATCAGAGCAATGATGAGGGCTGCTACGAACCCATTGGCGTCTAACGCCTGTGGGTTCATGAGCTTAGGCCATCAAAAACAGGCCCGATTTCGAAACTTTCGAGGGGTACGAACCCAATTTGATAAATCATGTCGTCACAGGTAGTTACGGTGAAAAGGGCCGTTTTTATGAAAATTATTCGCGGAACTGCTTCGAGGCCGACCGGAAATGACCTTTGCGCTGCAGTTCAGCGGCGCGGAAGCAAAAGGTCTCACGCAAAGGCGCAAAGCCGCAAAGGTCCGCAAATAAGCACGTAGCGCCAGGGCTCTGACGGATTTGGGCGATGAGAATGACGATGACGGCGAGCATGAGGACGACGACTTGGGCTAGGACGAGGGCGCCGATCAGAGCAATGATGAGGGCTGCTACGAACCCATTGGCGTCTAACGCCTGTGGGTTCATGAGCTTAGGCCATCAAAAACAGGCCCGATTTCGAAACTTTCGAGGGGGGCGAACCCAAATTCTTATCCCTATGAGGCTGAGTAACTTAACGCCAAAATTCGTCAGTTTTTTAAATTTTTCGATCGGGAACGTTTTGTCTGCGTTTAGGCACACTCGCCAAGCTGTTTGAGTTCAAACGATTGGCGCGCCTGGAGGGATTCGAACCCCCGACGTCCAGCTTCGAAGGCTGGCGCTCTATCCAGCTGAGCTACAGGCGCTCTGCAGTTCATTCTACTACAATGTATCATCCCAATACTGGGCGAGCCGGCAAGAGCATCAGCCCCCCAAGCAAAACCAGCGGTGCAGCGAGCATCTTGCTCCCACGGAATCCACGAGCTTTCATACAAACTGCCGCTCGAGGGTGGAACGAAAACTTGGTGCAAACGAAGCTAGAACGTGCGGAAGAATCAATCACTTCTCAGGATTCCAACAATCGTTGAGTCAGAATGGCAATCGCGCCAAACGCGGGCCTTCACCGCCTCTCTGAGGAGTCGTGCCCGGAAATTATAGGGGGCATGACGCTTCAGTGGGTGCTGGTGTCATTTGCTGGGCGGACCCCCAAGACGCAGTCATTCCCGCGAAGGCGGGAATCCACACTTTCTTGATGCCTCTTCTTCAAAGGACTTCCGCAATGGATTCCCGCCTTCGCGGGAATGACTGCGTTTCGGGGCGTTCAAATGACGCCAGTAGCCTTCAGTGAGGATGACGAAGGTATGGCCGTTGTTTGTGTTAGGATGATGCAGCAGTATCCGGACAACTTATGGACCACACAGGCGCAAGCGGCAAGCTGAAGGCGATTCCCCTGGGAGGCCTCGGTGAATTCGGCATGAACATGATGGTGTTCGAGTACGGCGAAGACATCATCATCGTGGACTGCGGTGTGATGTTTCCCGAGCCCGAGCTGCTGGGCGTGGACATCGTGATCCCGGACCTTACCTATCTTCGCGATCGCCGCGACCGCGTGCGAGCTATCGTGCTGACCCACGGTCACGAGGACCACATCGGCGGGCTGCCCTACGTGCTCGAAGAACTCGACGTGCCGGTTTATGGAACCGCCTTCACCCTGGCCTTGGCAAAGTCACGGTTGGAAGAGCACGGCTTGGCGGAGGGCGCCAAGTTGCGCGAGATGAAGCCCAAAGCGCCCTTCACCGTGGGACCTTTCGAGATCGAGTTCATTCATCTCACGCACAGCATCATTGACTCCGGCGCGCTGGCTATTACAACCCCGGTAGGGACCGTGATCCACACCGGTGATTTCAAGTTTGACCCCACGCCTACTGACGGGCGCACCAGCGATCTTCACACCTTGGCCAATTATGGCCAGCGTGGTGTGCTGGCGCTCTTTTCGGACTCCACCAACGTCGAGCGCCCCGGTGTGACGCCTTCCGAACGCGGCGTCCGCGAGCGATTCGCGGAGATCATGGCGGAGGCGCATGGCCGCCTGGTGGTAACGTGCTTTTCGACTTCGCTTCATCGCATGCAGATTGTCGCCGACCTTGCAAGTGAGCACAAGCGGAGGCTGTGCTTTATCGGCCGCAGCATGCACCGCAACTCCGAAATTGCGCTTCAAATGGGTCGCCTGCGCATTCCCGCCGGAGTTTTGGTGGCACCCGAGGATCTCAAAGACCTGCCGCGCGACCGCGTGGTGCTGATCGTAGCGGGCAGCCAGGGTGAACCGCTCTCTGCGATGGCGCGTATCGCGGTGGATAGCCACCGCTGGGTGACACTCGAGCGCGGCGATGAGGTGGTAATTTCGGCGCGCGTTATCCCCGGCAACGAGAAGGCAATCTTCCGCATGATGGATCATCTGTACCGCCGCGGCGCCCACGTGCACTACCAGGACGGCAGTCAGCCGCCCGTCCACGTTTCAGGACACGGCAGCATCGAAGAGCTGCGCCTGATGCTGAATCTGGTGCGGCCGAAATACTTCACGCCGGTCCACGGCGAATACCGGCAGCTTGCCCGTCACAAGGAAATGGCCGAGGAAGGAACCGCCGTCTCCGGCGGCACCTTCCTGCTGGAAAGCGGCAACGTGCTGGAGTTTGACAGCGCCGGCGCGCGACTCGCGGAGCCCGTTCCGGTAGGCCACGTCTACATCGATACCGGATCACTTGAAGAAGTGGGTGAAGTGGTCCTGAAGGAGCGGCGGCGTATTTCGGAGGACGGCATTGTGGTGCCAATTCTCGCCATCAACAAGCACACGGGGCAGCTCGAGACACTGCCCGAAATCGTCTCTCGTGGTTTTGTGCACCTTGATGAAGCGGGCGACCTGATGGAAGCCGCGCGGCAAGTGGTGTTGAAGACACTTGAGAAGGCGAAGCCCGAGGAAGCTGGCGACTGGGGTATGGTGAAAGACAAGATTCGCTCCTCCCTGCGCAAGTTCTTCGATCAGGAACTCGGCAAGCGGCCCATGATTATGCCGGTGGTGCTGGAAGTGTAAGGATTTTCGATTTTAGATTTCCGATTTTTGATTGAACGTGGCGGAAGCATGGGCAACCTGGGCCCATCCTCATGCTCCGCTCGGCGCGAAAGTAGTAGACTAAGGTACGAGGAGGTTTCGGTGCCTAGCCATTTGACAGTCGAAGAACTGATCCAGGAGGCCAAATGCCTTCCGGAGCCGGATCAGAAACGCCTGGTACACGCGTTGTTGATGCAGCCTGAGCAGGGACAGCATGAGATTACCGAACTGCGCGGTCTCGGTAAAGAGATCTGGCAGAACCAGGATGCGCAGGAATATGTCGACCAAGAGCGCGCCGCGTGGGAAGACTGAAATCCTCTTTCGTTGGAAAACTCATTGCCTTTGATACCGCACCCCTCATCTACTATGTCGAAGAACATTCGCTGTATTTCAGCTTGACCGAGGAGCTATTTGGGACAATCCGGGAACGTCAGGCACAGGGCTTGACTTCGGCCCTGACGCTCACCGAGGTTCTCGCCAAGCCATTCCGAATGGGTAGATCGGATTTGGCTTATGCTTATCGTGGCATCTTGAGTGCAACACGCGGGGTTTCGCTGTGCCCCGCAGGAGAAGCTGTGTGCGAACAGGCCGCTCGGCTGCGCGCGGACTACGGCTGGCTTCGGACGCCCGATGCTTTGCAGATTGCCACCGCTCTTGTATTCGGCGCGGACGCAATAGTTACGAACGACGACCGGTGGAAGCGACTGGCCACCATCCCGGTCTTCGTCTTGAAGGACTATCTGTGACGAGCGGTGGCTGCCAGATGTGGCTCCGAAGCTGATTTGAAAATCCAGAATCGAAAGCACAAGGTCCTATGCCACTGTACCAAGCCGTCGTTCTAGCGATAATCCAAGGCCTAACTGAATTCCTGCCCATTTCCAGCACCGCGCACCTGGCGCTCTTTCCCTGGTTCGCGGGCTGGATCGACCCCGGCCTGACGTTTGACGTTGCCCTTCACGCCGGCACGCTGGTAGCGGTGCTGCTTTATTTCTGGAAGATGTGGCTTGAGATGCTGGGTGCGGCTGCCGGGCTCGGGCCCAAGGGCGATCCCAAGACTGAGGTGAACCGCCGGCTCTTCTGGTACATGGTCGTCGGCACCATTCCGGGAGCCATCATCGGATATTTCTTCGAGAGCAAAGCCGAGGATGAGTTTCGTACACCCATCGTCATCGGTCTGGCACTGATCATCGTGGCCGTCGTGATGTGGGCCGGTGAGCGCGCCAGTCGCCGCGAACACTCGCTGGGCCAAGTATCGCTTGCCGACTCGATCTGGATCGGCGCTGCCCAGGCGCTGGCGGTGATCCCGGGCGTCTCGCGTTCGGGCATCACCATGTCGGCGGGACTCTTTCGCGGCCTCGACCGCGAGACCGACGCCCGCTTTTCCTTCCTCCTTTCAACTCCCATCATTGCCGGCGCGGTCCTAAAGAAAGGCCTGGAGCTGCGGCATGGCGTTGCGCCAGACATGCGCCTGCCGTTCATCGCGGGGATCATCGTCTCCGGCCTTGTGGGCTACGCGGTGATCGCCTGGTTCATCCGCTACTTGAGCCGGAACACCTTCAAGCCGTTTATCTATTACCGGCTGACGCTCGGCGTCGTCGTGTTGGGATGGTTCTTCATGCACGGACACTAGAATCGGGCGATCGGGTTATTGAGCGATTTGGATCGAGTGGATAGCGGGATCGATTAAGTGAAACATCCGCCGGTTCGATTCATCAATGGCAATTCATCTGATCACTCAATCACCCGATGGCCCGATCACCCGATGATCCGATGACCCGCACTTTCCTCATTGACACTGACACCGCCTCCGACGACGCGGTGGCGCTCATCATGGCGTTACGCGCCACTGACGTTCGCGTAGTGGCCATCACCACCGTGGCTGGCAACGTCAGCCTTGAGCAAGCTACTCGCAATGCGCTCTACACGGTTGAACTATGCGCGGCAAGCGTTCCGGTGTACGCCGGAGCTGTGAAACCACTGCTTCGGGTACATGAAGACGCGACTTGGTTTCACGGCCGCGACGGATTGGGCGACCACGGCTACCAACCATCGCACAGCGCGCCCGAAGCTCGGCACGCCGTCGATGCCATCATTGACACGATTGAAGCGAACCAGGGGCTGGTGCTGGTCACCTTAGGTCCGCTCACGAATATCGCCCTGGCGCTGGCGAAAAGGCCGGATATTGCGGGCAGGGTCAGCCGCTGCGTCGTGATGGGAGGCGCGCCTTGTTGCGAGGGAAACGTGACGCCCGCCGCGGAATTCAACATTTGGGTTGACCCGGAAGCGGCCCGAATAGTCTTCCACAGCGGTCTTCCCGTAGAGCTCATCGGCTGGCAGTTGTGCCGGGGCGAGGCCGCGCTGAACCCTGCCGAAATCGAAATGATCTCAGGGTGGCCGACCGAACGGGCGCGCTTTGCCATCGCCAGCAACAGCTTTGCGCGGCGGGCCTTCCTGACGCAGACGGGTGAGGATGGCATCTGCCTGCCTGACCCGGTTGCTATGGCACTTGCGCTCGATCCCACTGTCGGCACGCATTGGAGCGAGCACTATGTCGATGTGGAGACCACAAGCGAACTCACCCGCGGCATGACCGTAGTCGATCGCCTCAATGTGGCCACCGATGCGCGGAACCGTTCGGTTTGGTCTTCGCTTGCTGAACGGCCGCCCAACGCAAAGATTTGCTGGGCCATTGAGATCAAGCGCTGGAAGGAATTGCTGCACTCCGCCTTGCGATGACCCTTGGCTTCAAACGCCACCCTTGGGTCAATCAGCTATCGATCAACAAGACGTTCATTTACTCGGTGCGCAACGCACGCATGGGATCAATCGACGCCGCGCGCTGCGCGGGCACGAACCCTGCAAATAGAGCGCAAGCGGCTAGAACCAGCACCGCCAGCGTCAGTATCAGTGGGTCGTAGGTCTTGACGTTGTAGAGCTGGCTGGCCATCAGCCGACCCGATGCCAGCGCCAGAGGAATGCCAATCGCCAAGCCAAGTCCGAGCTGGAGGAGAGCGCCTCGCAGCACAAGTCTCAGCACGCTGCCGCGGTTGGCGCCGAGCGCCATGCGGATGCCGATTTCGCTGGTTCGCCGTGCTACCGAGTATGCCGTGACGCCGTAGAGTCCGACGCAGGCCACGATCAAAGCCAGCAAGCCGAAGAGTTCCGTCAGCCGCGCGATGAGGGCGTCCTGGTTGAAATTCAGGCTGAGCTGTTCGGTGAAGCTCTGGATGTTCAGAACGGTCAGGTTCGGATTGATATCGGCAAGGGCGCGCCGCACCTCGGCTTCCAGATTCTCGGGTTTGCCGGCCACTCGCAGCTCGACGTCACCCATGTAATTCGAGCGCACCATGCCTGTGTTGTAAGCCGGGTTTTTGTCGGTCTCGGTTTGAAGGAAGGGCAGGAAGAACATGGCGTATGCGGGCTCGCGAGCGTCCTGATACTTCGCGTCCTCCGCGATGCCGACGATTTCGAAATCCGCGGCGTGGGTCGCGTCACCAATCCCGAAGTGCTTGCCGATGGCGTCGCTCTTGGGATAGAACTTCCGCGCGAACGTCTGATTCACCACGGCGACCGGCCGCGAGGTGGGCGTGTCCTGGTCACCAATCACGCGGCCCCGAAGCAGGCGCGTGCCGATGGTCTCGAAGTAATGAGGGCCGACGCGGTCCCAGGAAGCGCCGTTGCGCTCATCGGGTGAGTGACCTTCGAGGTGGATTCCCCAAGACCAGTTGTCGCCGCGCATGGGGCTATAAAGCGAGTAGGACGCGCTGAGAACTCCCGGAATCTGCTGCAATCGATCTTCAAGCTCCTGATAAAGTCCGAAGAGCTTCTCGGGTGTATAACCGGCGAGGCTAGGATCAACGCGCACCATCAGGCGGCCTTGAGTTTCGAATCCCCAACTTTGGTTTTGCAGATTGCGCAAGGTTTGAGTGAGCAGGCCGGCCCCAACCAGCAGAATCGCGGAGAGCGCAACCTGCAACACTACAAGACTTCTCTGCGGCAGCGAAGAGCGGTCTTGCGTCGAGCGCCCGGCGCCTCGCAGCGCGTCGGCGGGGTCAGAGCGGGAGGTAATCCAGGCCGGCGCCACTCCGAAGATTACTCCTGTGATGAGCGAGAGCAAAAAGGCGAAAACGAAAACGGTAAGCGACGGCGTGGCGTCGATGGGGACAAAATGGGAACCTCGGAAGGCAAGCACCAGGATGGTGCGAGTGCCGGCATAAGCCACATACATTCCGGCCACGCCGCCGAGCAGAGCCAATAGGACACTTTCGGTAATGTTCTGCCGGATGAGCCGGGCGCGCGATGCCCCCAGCGCCACCCGGACGGCCGTTTCGCCACGAGCAGCGGCTCCGCGCGCCAACAGCAAATTGGCGATGTTGGCGCAGGCGATCAGCAGCACCAAACCGGAGATGACCATCAGCAGGCGAAGACCATCTTTGGTCTCCTGCTCCAGATTCTTGACGCCGCCTCCCGCCGGCACCACCGTAACGTGCTGCTTTCCCAAGTCAGCGCGTTCACGGGGCTGGAGGTCCGGCTGAACGCCCAGCCACTGTTGAAGCTCGACGGTGACTTCGGACTGAATGGCCGCCGGCTTCACCCCCGGTTTCAATCGGCCGATGGCGTAGAGCCAGTGATCGCCCGGATGATCGAGGATCGAGCCCGGCCCGTTCAACGCCGGCTCGGTGGCGAGTGGGAGCCAGAAGTCGGGCGGATTAGCGCGCACCTGATCTCCAAAGAAGCCGGGTGGAGCGATCCCGACCACCGTGTAAGGCACGGTATTGATATCGACAGTCGCGCCAATCAGCGAGGGATCGCCGCCAAAATGCTGCTGCCAGGTGCGGTAGCTCATCACGGTCACGGGCGCTGCGCCCGGCTTGTCGTCGTCGGGCGTCATTGTGCGCCCTGCGAAGGCACCCAGACCGAAAGTGAGGAAATAGTTGCCGGAAACGAACTCGCCTTGGAATGGCTCCGCGGCGCCGCTTGCTCCGACTCGCCGCGCGCTCAAGTCCGTCAAGGCCGCCTGAAAGCCGGCCAGCTCAGAGAACTCCGGCGTGTGGTCGCGGAACTGCTTGTAGAGCGGGTAAGAGTAAAGGCTCCAGTCACCCTGAAAGCCGCCATTCACACAGCAGTTGTCGTTGTCGCCAAGGCGGTAAAGTTCGCTGGGATTCGCCACCGGCAGCGACTTGAGCATCACGGCGTCTACCAGCGTGAAGATCGCCGTGTTGGCGCCGATTCCAAGGGCCAGCGTCATCACGCAAACCAGCGCAAATCCGGGCGACTGTCGCAGGCGACGAAATCCGTACCGAAGATCCTGAAGTAGAGTGGACATTGAACGCCATCCTTTCGCTCAGATCGCCGATTGGCGACTGCCGACTCCTGGCCTAAAGACCCATCCGGAAACCCTGGGAGCGCGGGCGTCCCGCCCGCCCCTTGCACTCCAGTACCGCGTAAGAGCGGGCGGGACGCCCGCGCTCCTAGGGTTTCCGGATGAGCTTCTAGGACGCCTTCTTGAACCTGACTCCGGCCAACGGCGGCGCCGCGAGCTGCCACGATCGGTTTCTCACGTTTCTCACTGGCCAATCCTTTGTTTTCAATAACCTAACGGTTTCGCTCGGTAATTTTGCCCATGTGATCTGTTATTGTTCTAGTAATTCTGTCATCCCCGCCGCCTGACGAATCTCGCTGATGTAGGCTATTTTTCTTGTCTTCAACCCGTCCCCTAAAACCGTTCAAAACGGCGACGCCCAGGGGACGCCTCCAGCGTGTGCGGAGGTGAACCAGCGCCAAGCTCACATCCGCAGCCGTGAAACCCGACGGCCCAAATACGCTGCTGGAGAGCATCGCCGGCCGAAATAATTCATCCGTCCCTTCTGCGTTCCAGGCGAGGCCTGTGCAACGTGATCGCAACCACCTGTGCATAACCCTCGAAATCGCGATCGGTGCTGAATACGCTCCAACCGCGTGCCCGGGCGACCTCACAGATTAAGGCGTCGACGACGGGAGCCACGATTCCCCTTGCCCTGCAGCCATTCGTGATCCGGGCAGCGCCCTCGTAATCCTGCGTTTCGATGGGCTCGTCAAGAGAGGCGCGAAGGTGAAGGCGCAGTGGTTCGTGGCTAGTCCCCGCTTACGTTCAGCTCCTGACGGAGGCTTGATATCATCTTCTGCAGTTCTACAATCGATGATTGTAGCGACTCCGCCTGGGCGTTGGAGCAGTAACCCAATTCGACCGCGAGCACCAATTGAGTATCCAACTCCGCAAGTGAACCCTCGGCATGCGACAGGAACTGAGCGAATTCCCTTCTCCCGCGCCGAGCCTGTCCCTCGGCGATGTTCGACGGGACCGAAACGGCAGCCCGCCACTAGCCACTGCCGACTCACTCGTGCCGCAGCGCGGCCATGGGATCAACTGCGGCCGCGCGCCGAGCAGGCAAGTAGGCAGCGAGTAAGCCCGTGACAACCACCAGCAACCCCGACAAGCCCAACACCAACGGGTTCAGCGACGAAACGCCAAACAACATGCTGCGCAGCAGGCGGTCTCCCGCCAACGATCCGGCCAAGCCGAGGACGAGCCCTGCCGCCACCAGCGCCGAAGCCTGCTTCAGGACCAAGGAGAGCACAGCGGAGCGGCTGGCGCCCAAAGCTATTCGCACACCGATTTCGCGAGTGCGACGTGCCACGGAGTACGCCATCACGCCGTATAGACCAACGATGGTCAGCAGCAATGCGATGCCCGCGAAGCACACCAGCAGCAGTGTCTGGAAACGAGGCTCCGTGATTTGGGTGGAAAGCAGCTCCTCCATGGTGTGGACCTCAAACACGGGCACTTGGGGGTCCATCTGCACCATCTGGTCACGCACCGCGGATTCGATGCTGCGCGGCAGCATCTTCGTGCGCACCACCACCGGCGGCGGCATCCACGCAAGCTGCTTGTAAGGGAAGTAGTAGATGGGTTGAGGCCCTGTATCCATCGCGAACAGCTTCGCGCTGCCCACGACGCCGACGATCTCACGCGGCGCCTCTTTCTCTCCTGAATCCGTGGCCCCGGGAGTGATGCGCTTGCCGATCACGTCCTCGCCGGGAAAGTACTTCTCTGCGAAAGCCTTATTTACGATCAATACCCGCGCCGAGGTCTTGTCATCGTGTTCTGTAAAGAAGCGGCCTTTCAGGAGCGGAATCCCCGCAGTGGAGAAGTATCCCGGCGTGGCGAAGGCCATGCGCGCATGGGGCCGGTTCGAAGGACCGGAGGGACGCTCCGCAATGTCGAACGAAACCGTGGCATTGTCGCCACCCAGCGGCAGCGGCCACACACCGGCGGCAGATTGCACGCCCGGTAGGGCGCGCATGCGGTCCAGCAATTGATCGTAAAATGCCACCTGCTGGGGCGCTTTGTACAAGGAGTCGGGCAAGCTGAACTGATAGGTCAGTAGGTGATCGGGCTTCAAGCCGAGATCGCTATTCTCAAGGTGAAGGAAGCTCGCCATCAGAAGCCCGGCTCCGGTAACCAGCACGAGGCCCAGCGTCACTTGAGCGATCACCAGCGCGCCGCGCACGCGATCGTGCCGGCTGGTGCTGCCGCGAATCTGTTCCTTCAGCGAACTTGTCAGGTCGATCTTCGAGGCTTGCAGAGCCGGCGCGATACCGAAAATGACGCTCGTCAGCAGAGCCAAAACCACTGAAAAGGCGAGCACCCAGCCATCGATCGAGGCTTGCGCCAGGCGCGGGATACTCTGGCCACCGAGCGGCAGCACGAAGTGCAGGGCATACCAGGCGAGCGCGGTTCCGGCTGCTCCGCCTAGAATGGCCAAAAGTAAGCTCTCGGTGAGCAATTGGCGCAGCACGCGTCCGCGGCTCGCGCCCAGGCTCGCTCGCACCGCCATTTCGTGCTCGCGGGCAGCCGTCCGTGCAAGGAGGAGATTGGCGATGTTGGCGCAGGCAATCAGCAGCACCAGGCCCACCGCACCCAGCAAAATCAGCAGCGGCATTCGTGAATCGCCCACCAGGGTCTCAAGCGCCGGCCGCACCGAAGCCTGGGGGTAGTTGGTGTTCGAATCCGGATACTGCTTGGCCAAAGCCGCGGCGATCACGTTCAAGTCCGCGCGCGCCTGCTCGACGGTGACGCCGGGCTTCAGTCGTCCGAGTGCTGTCAGCATGTGGGCGCCACGTTGTTCGGTCATGGGCTGGTCGCCCGGCAGCGCTTCCTTATCGTCGGCGATGGTGGTCCAGAGTTGGATGTTCGGTTCGTTGGCGGGAAAAGCGAACCCGATCGGCGCAATGCCCACCACCGTGTATAGCTTGCGGTCGAGTGTGATCGTGCTCCCAACGATGTTGCGATTGCCGCCGAATTGCCTCTGCCAGAATTTGTGGCTTAGCACCACCACGTGTGTGCCCAGGGACTCCTCGGACTGCAGGAATCCGCGTCCCTGCTCAACCTGGATGCCTAGCGCCGGGAACAAGTCCCAGGTGACCATCTCCGCGTCCAACTGCGTTGGAGCGCCGACGCCGGTCAGCACCATATTGGTGTCGCGCGAGGTTATAAGGTGCGCGAAGGTATGGTTTTGATTGCGGAAGTCGAAGAAGTCAGGGTAAGACACGCTGTTCGGCACCGCGACGCGCATGTCCATCGATTCAACGGTCATGAGGCGATCAGGCTCAGCGTAAGGCAGTGGCCTCAGCAAGACGGCGTCAACCACGCTGAACACGGCGGTGTTGGCTCCGATACCGAGCGCCAGCGTGAGGATCGCCACGGAGGCGAAGCCCGGGTTCTTCCTCAACTGCCTCCAGGCGTAAGTCAGGTCTTGCATAAAGGTCGGCATCAGTTCCTCCAAAATCGTCGCTCGTTCACTAATGTCAGCTAAGTCGTCAGTTCAGACCGTTCCTCTATTCCCGGTCAAACACGAGGATATTCGGCTTGTTTTGAGACGCAGGGTGCACGGTCATGGTCAAGGTTTTGAGATCGGGAGACAATTCGATCTGCTGGGTGTCCGTAACCTTGCCCTCCATCTTGTCGGTTATTTCCAGACTGTGATCGCTCACCCGGCGTCCCGAGGAGGCAGACCCCGCTGGCACGTTCGGGCCCTGGTTTGGATAATCTCTCCCATCGAATTTCATGTTCTGAGTCGTCTTTTGAGCGGGAGTGATGAACGAAAGGCCATCAGCCTCGTACGGCTGAATCTGAAATTCGAAGGCAGAGTTCACCTTCTCGCTCGTGCTCTCCCATGTGCCGACGAAGCCCGATGTCCCGTCGGTCCGCTGGTAGACATAGTCCAGGCTGAACGTCGAGCCGTCGGGCTGGTTAGCTGTAAAGGTGTCGCTGAGCGTCTTTCCGTCTTCCGAAAGCTTCCAGATCCCCGTGACGATCGTGCGGCCGTCCTTCTTACGGACCACTTTCCAGTTGTCGGGCCCCTCGACTGTGACGGACAAGGTGGTCCCGAAGATGCCGGGCTGGTCGGTACCGTCGGCCACGACAGTTTCCGCAGCGCCGCCGCCAAGGTCGAGGGCGTACTTGTTTGTCCCGGCGGCCGCAACCTTCATGACGTCGGTGAGTGTGCTTTTGGACGGGTTAAGCTTCCATTTGCCCACGAATGGGTCGTTCGCTGCCCACGACGTGGCCGTAACCAGACACGCAATCAGCAAGAACTGAAAAGAACGCTTTGGCATCGAGTCCTCCATGACTGCATTCGAGTCTTCCTGGTTCTCTTGCCCCCAGTAGTCCTGATTATTCTGTGCGCAAGGCGCGCATCGGATCGACGGAAGCTGCCCGCAGCGCCGGCAGTCCGGACGCCGCCAAGGCGAGCAGCAACACTCCCAAGGCAGCGAGCGACAACACGAATGGATCAAACGGACTCACCCCGAACAACAGCGACCGCAGCAATCCCGACGCGGCCACGGCTCCGCCCAGTCCAATCGCGCAGCCAATCGCGGCAAGTTTGGCTCCGGACCGCAGCACGAGCCGGATGATTGCCCCGCGCTCGGAACCCAGCGCCATTCGAATGGCCATCTCCTGCGCGCGCGATGCGACGGAAAACGCAATGACGCTATAGATCCCGAGTACTGCGAGGAGTACGGCCGCAAAGGCAAAGCTGCCGATCAGGGCAGTGTTGAACCGCCGCGGACCCTCGCTCTGCGCCACCACCTGCTCCATCGTCTGCACCTGCGTCAGCGGCAGCAGCGGATCGATGGACCGCACCGTTGCGCGCAAAGCGTTTTCCATCTGCTCCGGCGGCAGCGCCGATCGCAGGATGATAAAGCCGCGATTGCCATTGAGATCGGTGGGTGATACGAGGGCGCCGAGGTCATCCTCCGCCTGGTCCACCGGTACGTAGTCTTCTTCTCTCGAAGGCTGATCCGGCGAACTCAGTTTTGCGTCCGCCACTTCGCCGACCACGGTCAGCCACGGAGTCTGATTCTCCGGGTTGCCGATGCGGATTCGCTCGCCGATGGGGTCCTGGTTCGGCCAGAAATGCTGCGCGAATTTGTGATTCACGATCAGAACAAGCTGCGATCCGTGCCGATCCGCCTCCGTGAAGAAGCGCCCCCGCCGCAGCGGAATCCCCATCGCCGGGAAGAAGTTCCCAATCAGATACGACACCGTTGCCTGGTTCATGTCCGCGCCTTTGGGCGGCGTATAGCCTTCCACCACAAACGTCTGGTTCCCGTAATAATTATTCGCGGCGGGCAGCACGCTCGTCAGCCCCGTCGCCGTCACTCCCGGCAACTCGTTCAGGCGGCTCAACAACTCCCGGTTGAACGTATCCACCTGCGGCTGCTTCTCGTACTGCTGCCGCGGAAGTTGATATGCGGCCGTGGTGACATGCTCCGGCCGAAAACCCAGGTCCACCGAGCGCATCTTGTCGAAGCTCCGCAGCAACAGGCCCGAAGCCGTCAGCAGGACCAGCGCGATGGCAATCTCGGCCACGACCAGCGCCGAGCGCAATCGTGCCTGTCCACCGCTCTCTGTGCCGCTCCGTCCGCCTTCCTTCAGGCTCGCGTTCACATTGATGCGAAGCGCCGCAAGAGCTGGAGCGAGGCCGCACAACAGTCCCGTCACGACGCCCAGCAGCAAAGCGAATCCGACAACATACCAGTTAAGCCCAATCTCGCTGATTCTGGGCAGGCTCCTCGGCAACATGCTTTTGCCCACCTGCAGTGCGACATTGGCCGACAGCAGTCCCAACGCGCCGCCGCTCAGGCTCAAGACAAGACCTTCGAGAAGGGCCAGCCGCAACAGCGCCCATGCCGGCGCTCCCAGAGCCAGTCGCAGTGCCACTTCTCTTTGGCGCCTGATCGCCCTCACCAGCATCAGCCCCGCCAGGTTCGCGCATGCAATCAGCAGCACCACAGCCACCGCGAAAAATAGCGTTCGAAGCAGCGGCCGGCTCTGTTCCACCGTGTCCTCCTGCAGCGGCCGGACCAGGGCGCTGATGCGGAGGCTGCCCATGATCGCCGCATAATGGCGCATGATCTCCTGGGCTACCGTCTCGGCATCGCTCTGCGCCTGCCCCGCCGAGACGCCCGGTTTCAGCCGGCCCACCATCTGGTAGCTCCAGTTCGCCGCCGACTGCGGTAGTAGCTCGTCGGGCCTGAAGCTCATGGGCACCCACAACTCCGTGCGGTTCGACTGGCCCGTGACCAGCGGAAACTCGAAGTTGCGTGGCATCACGCCGATCACGATGTACGGCTTGCGGTCCAGCAGGATTTTGGTCCCGAGAATATTGGGATCGCGATGAAAGCGGCTCACCCATGTGGGGTAGCTCAACACGGCCACCTGCTGGCCGTGTTCATCTTCGTCGTCAGTGAACACCCTGCCAAGCTCGGGCGACACGTCGAGGGTAGAGAATACTCCCGCCGTCATGCGCGCCGCATTCACCTGCGCCGGCTCGCCCACCCCGGACAGCTCGAACCCGGTATTCTGATATCCTCCGAGTGTGCTGAAGCCGCGCGTTTCCCGCGTATACGCCTGGATGTCGGGCGCGGTCACACCGTACTCACCATTTCCGCCGACCCCCGCCAGCCAGTCCGACAGCACCATCACCCGTCCCGAATCGGGGAACGGCAGCGGCCGCAGGAGTACCGCGTCCACAATGGAGAAGATTGCCGTGGTCGCACCGATGCCAAATGCCAGCATCAGCACCGCGACGAAGGCGAAACCGGGACTCCTCTTCAACTGCCGCCAGGCGTAAGTGACGTCTTGCTGGAGAGTCCGCATCGTCAATCCTCCGGCGGCGAAACGGATCGGCTCATTGAGTCAATGAGCCACTTCCTTCATTCCGTCCTCAGCGCCTGCATCGGGTCCACCGAAGCTGCGCGCCGAGCGGGAATCAGGCTGGCGATCATCGCCACCACTGTCATGCCGAGCAACGCCGCAACAAAACTCAGCGGGTCACCGGGTCCAAGCCCGAAGAGCGTGGAACGAAGCACTCGCGCGCCCGCGATGGCCAGCGGCAGACCGACGATCACCCCAGCGATGGTTACGGCCAGGCTCTCGCGCAACACCATCCACAGCACCTGTCGGCGCTGCGCGCCCAGTGCCATGCGCACGCCGATTTCCGCGGTCCGCCGGCTCACTCGATAGGCCAGGGTGCCGTAGAGTCCGGTTGCCACCAGCAGCGCGGCAAGTAAAGCGAAGAAGATGGACATGCGACCAAGAAGACGCTGCTGCGAGAAGGAGTCCGCGAACTGCTCCTGCTGGGTCATGGGCTCGAGAAGGGGCAGGTCGGGCCCAAACTCATGCACCAGGCTGCGCACCTCGGGGAGTATTCCCACCGGATTACCCTGCATGCGAAGCTCGAAGTGCATTGTAGCTATACCTTCAATGCCCCGAAGCTGGCGATACGGGAAATAGGCCATTGGATGGACTGCCTCGTCCACTGACATGTACTTGCTGTCAGCGGCGACTCCCACGATCGTGTATTGCGGGTTTGGTGTTTTGTCAGACGCATCCCTGGCCCCACTGAATCCGAGATGGTGGCCGAGCGGGTTCCCTCCGGGGAGAAAACGCTCGGCGAAGGTGTGGTTCACCACCACGACTTTGGACGCGTTCGCGGCGTCGGCGTCGGTCAGGTCGCGCCCGAGCAACAGCGGAATCCGGAGCACGTGGAAGTAATCCGCGCCCACAGCGTTCCATCGCATAACGCTCCGTTCGCTTTCGCCCGCGGGCAATACGCCGTCCACGTATGCATAGGTATTGTTCGACCATCCCGAACCGATGCGGTTCTCCATCAGGGTCACGGACTCTACTCCGGGCAGAGTCCGCAGGCGCGACGTGAGGGCCTGAAAGAACCGCGCAACCTCGGCGTCCGTACGAAGCGTTTGTGGAGGATCAACACCAAAGGTCAACAGACCTGAAGCCTGAAGGCCCAGGTTCGCCGTCTCCAGATTACGCAGGCTACGCAGCAGAAGGCCGGCGCCCACCAGTAGGACCGTGCACAACGACACCTGTAGCGCTACCACCGGGCGGCCGGCGCGATGCTTCTTCTTGTCCTCGGTCGAAGCTGCTGCGGATGCCTTTAGCGCCAGGCCAGGCGGCACACGCACGGCGGTGCGCAAAGGCGCAAGGCCGAAGGCCAACGCAGCCAGTACCGACACACCTAAGGTGAACAGCAAGACCGCGCGATCAGGGCTGATATTGACGTCGAACTTTGACCATGCTGCCAAAGCCTGCGTGGACCATTGGGCAAAGAGCCAGCCCAATCCCGCGCCCGACCCGACCAGGAGCAGGCTCTCGGTGAGTAACTGGCGAAACAGATGCGACGCGCTGGCGCCGATGGCCATGCGCAGGCTGAATTCACGCTCGCGCGCGGTGTTCCGCGCCGCGAGCAGCATGGCAACGTTGCTGCAAGCGATCAGCAGAATGAGGCCGACCATCGCCATCAGCACTTCCACCGGTTGTTCGTAAGCTTCCCGCAAACGAGCGTTACCCCGCGCTGCACGGAACTGGAGCTCAGGCGCAGGAGCTTTCGGATCGACCTTCGCTCCTCCCCAATATGCCGTGCGCTTGAAAAGAGGATTCAGTTGCGCTTGCGCCTGCTTTTCGGTCACTCCAGGCTTGAGGCGGCCGATCATCATCAGACACCACCACGCCCTGGTTCCGTAAAGGACGTAGCCGTCGTGTTGGTCGGCTTGGCCCCAAGCCGTGAGGTCAGGGCGATTCTGTAGCGAAATCCATAGGTCTGTGGCCCCTACCTGTTCAACGGGTTCCACCCCGGCAAACCCCCGGTCCGCCACGCCAATGATCGTGAAGGGGACTCCCTTTACGTATAAGGTTTCTCCGATCACCGAACGGCTGCGGGCGAAGCGGCGGGTCCAGTAGTCGTAACTGATCACCGCCACCTGCGCGTGCTGCCTCTCTTCCTGAAGCGTGAAGCCGCGTCCCAGGGCCAGCCTGACTCCGAGGCCGGAGAAGAAATTGCCGCTCACCATGTCGCCGCGCGCCTCTTCCGGCTGGTCGCCGTAGCGCACCGCGATAGTGGGGAGCCCCAGGGGAACGAAAGCCATAATGTCCGAGAAGGACTGGTGTTGATTCCGAAGCTGCTCGAAAGTGTATTCGGTGAAGGAGAAATCGTCATCGCCCGTTTGCGAGGTGTTTTCGGGACGGTTCGCGCCCAGCAGGTACACAAGCTCCTGCGGATTCGGCACCGGAAGGTATCGCAGCACCACCGCGTTCATCACGCTGAAGATGGCCGTATTAGCGCCAATTCCGAGCGCCAGCGTCAGCACGGCCACGAAGGCGAAGCCAGGACTCTTCTTCAACTGCCGCCAGGCGTAATTGAGGTCTTGCACTAGAGTCGGCATCGTCCGTCCTCCGTCAGAGAGCGAATCGGCGCATTGTTTCACTGACTCACGGATTGAGTGAGTCAACTCCGTTCCTCCGGTTCTCTGCAACGATAGCAAGTGCTCTTCCAGCGTGTGGTGTGAGATATCGCTGCAGGATAAGGAGTTACACAGGCTTCGACGCTCGCAGGGTGTTACGAGTGTCCGAAGACGGACACCGCTCACGAAAGTGGAACAGCGGCCCGGGTGCCAGTTTGGGGTGTCGAGACGCAGTGATTCCTCGAGAAAGCGGGAACCTGCTGCACAAGTCGTTGGAAAAAAGCTATCAAGGAAGTGGATTCCCGCATTCGCTGGAATGACGGCGCCTCGGAGGATTCCGCCCCGCAAATGACACTAAATTAGTACCAGCTCTTGCCATTACTCGATGCTAGGGCATAATAAAGCAATGTTAAGGAGCCGTTGTATCAACCAGAAAACGGAAATCAAGTTATTCCACGTGCCACTAACTGTTTTCGGCATCCTGGCGTCCGTTATGTTTCCGCCATTGAGTCGGGCTCAAGGTCCGATTTTTGAGATTTCACCGGTAGAGAGCTGGATCAATTTCCACGTGAAATCGTCGGTGAAAATTGCCGGGAAGTTCGACAAATGGGATGCGACTCTAACATTTACGTCTCCTGACGAAACCACCGGTGTTCTGGAAATCAAAATCCAGGCGGCGAGCGTCGATACCGGAAGCGGTATGAAGAATGGCAAACTGAAGGGCAAGGATTTCTTCGACGTCGAGCGGAATCCGTTGATTACATTTAAATCGACGAAGTTCGTCAAGACAGGTCCCCACACGTTTGAGGTCGATGGCGACTTTACGGTACGAGGAGTATCAAACCCAGAGAAATTGGTGTTAACTGTGTCCGGCAAAGGGACAGGTTCAGGCGAAATAAAGGGAAGTATGGTCTTCAACCGCAAGGACTATGGGATGAACAAGGGCATCCCGTTCATCAAGATCGCTGACCATGTTGACGTGAACTTTCACCTCAAGGGCAAGCGAGTCGGCGGCCCGCCACTAGCCTAAACCACGCCAACCGTGGCAGTCGTTCGTTTCCGCATGGGTGCGATCCGAAATGGTACCCGCAAAGGAGAAGAATTCCGTTTCTTGCCCCCACGGCTGCCCTGCACTTTTAGCCCCGCCCTGAAGCCGTGCGGCCCGTAGTGTCACGCCCGCAGGCACCGCCGCGTCTAATGTCTTCGTCTGAACAAAGAGCAGTAGGCCTCATTTTGAAAAAGCGCGCCGAGGTCCCGCCGCGGAAGCGGTATATTAGTAAGAAGGGCGAGCCTTAGTTCGTATCGAATTGTATGAGGACAAAGCGCAAATGACGATGAGTCCCAACAAGACGGATGTACGGCTCACGCAGCGGCTGCCGCAACCGGCCCTGGCGTTTTCTGCTCTCGTGATGGTTGCGCTGGGGCTCGCTTTCCTATCGGGATGCTCCAGCAAGAGCGCGCAGGGTGATCCGGCTGCGGCCATGAAAGCGATGATGATGATGCCCGTCCCGGTGACGCTGGGCCAGTCGTCAACCAAGACGGTCCCGGTGCTGATCCAGGTGATCGGCAACGGCGAGGCCTACAACACGGTCAACGTGAAGGCCCAGGTGGATGGCCTCCTGCAGCAGGCGAACTTCCGCCAGGGCGACGACGTGCAGCAAGGTCAGGTGCTTTTCGTGATCGATTCGCGGCCGTTTCAGGCGGCGCTCGACCAAGCCGAAGCCAATCTTGCCCGCGACCAGGCCAACCTCAAGAACGCCCAGAACCAATACGAGCGCAATGCTCAGCTCTTCAAGGAAGGCATCATCTCGAAGGACCAGAACGAGACCTTCCACACGACGGCGGCCGCTGACGAAGCCACGGTGAAGGCTGACCAGGCGGCCATCGAAAACGCGAAGATCGAGCTTGGATACTGCACCATTCGCGCCCCTCTCAGCGGGCGAACCGGCAGCCTGCAGATTCAGGTAGGCAACCTGGTGAAGAACAACGACGCCGCCCTGGTGACCATCAATCAGATCAGCCCTCTCTACGTGGATTTCTCCGTTCCCGAGCAGTACCTGCCGGAGATCAAGCGGCACGCAGCCGAAGGTGCGATGAAAGTGGAAGCGGTGGTGCCGGACGACCCCACCCATCCGGAGTGGGGTCAGCTTTCCTTCGTCAACAACATGGTGGATACCACCACCGGAACGGTGCTGATGAAGGGAACCTTTTCCAATCCCAACAAGCGGCTCTGGCCGGGCCAATTCGTCAACGTCACGATAACACTCGACTCGCTCAAAGACGCGGTGGTGGTGCCGAGCCAGGCCGTCCAGACGGGGCAGCAAGGTAAATACGTCTTCGTTGTGAAGGCAGACAAGTCTGTGGAGATTCGCCCCGTAGCAGTCGGCGTGACGTATGGCGCCGACACGGTGATCGAAAAGGGGATGGCGTCCGGGGAGACGGTGGTGACGGACGGTCAATTGCGCCTGTTCCCGGGCGCGCATGTGCAGGACACAGGAGGTAGTCAGCCAGCAGGCGGTGCGGCTCGACCGTCCTAGCGGTCCGCCGAAAGGCTGGATCCATCAATTCAAAATTTAACGAACGAAGCCAAGAGGTTATTGAAAACAAAGGATATGATTTTTTGTAACACGGTCAAAGCCAAGAGGTGTCTGAAAATAAACGACTTATTTTTGTAAAGCCAAGAGATTGCTGATAAATAAGGGTTTGCTCAACGTCCTCAGAAGGAATATTTATCAGTTGTGTATGGATTTGACTGGGTAGAATAGGAACCGAGACTGCCGAGCCTCTCATGTCGACGGTGCGTTTTTTGACGGACTTGGACCTCCGCTAACGAATCGGGTTGCCCCTACTCGCCACTCCCTATTCGCTATTCGCTCGGTTCCAAGAGGTTCGCTGATCTCCAAAAGGTCTCTATGACTCTTCCCGAGCTCTGCATTCGCCGTCCGGTGATGACCACACTCGTCATGGCGGCCATTCTTTTGTTCGGCATCATGGGTTACCGCGCGCTGCCGGTCAGCGACCTGCCTACCGTGGACTACCCCACTATTCAGGTGACGGCAGCCCTTCCCGGCGCCAATCCCGATACCATGGCCTCATCCGTAGCCACCCCGCTCGAACGCCAGTTCTCTACCATTGCCGGTCTCGACTCCATGAGCTCGACAAACACCCAGGGGGGCACTTCCATCACTCTGCAGTTCACGCTGAGCCGCGACATTGACGCCGCCGCGCAGGACGTGCAGGCTTCCATCGCCGCCGCGCAAGGGTTTTTACCCACCGGCATGCCCGCGCCCCCCTCCTATAAGAAGGTGAATCCGGCCGACCAGCCCATCATGTACATCGCAGTGGTCTCGGACACGCTTCCTCTCTCCACGGTAGACCGCTATGGCAACACGTTGATGGCCCAGCGCCTCTCCATGGTAAGCGGCGTCGCGCAGGTGCAGGTGTACGGCGCGCAGAAGTATGCCGTGCGGGTGCAGCTTGATCCCAAGGCCTTGGCGATCCGGCGGATTGGTATCGATGAGGTGACGGCGGCGGTCCAGCAGGCCAACGTCAACCTACCTACCGGCCTGCTGACAGGCGCGCACAAGGCCTTCACGCTGCAGGCCACGGGTCAGCTCACAGATGCTGCCGCCTACCGGCCGTTGATCGTGGCCTATCGCGGTGGCTCGCCGGTGCGCCTCGATGAGCTGGGCAACGTGATCGACGGCGTTCAGAACGACAAAATCGCCAACTGGTATAACGGAATCCCGGCTGAGGTCATCGCCATCCAGCGCCAGCCTGGTACCAATACGGTGCAGGTTGTGGACAATATCCGCAAGCTGCTTCCCGATTTTCGCTCCGAGATTCCCGCCGCCATCCAGATGTCGATCCTTTACGACCGCTCCATAACCATCCGCGATTCGGTGCGTGACGTGAAGTTCACGCTCTACCTCACGGTGGCGCTGGTGGTGATGGTGATCTTCCTCTTCCTGCGCAACGTCTCGGCTACCCTGATTCCCAGTCTGGCCTTGCCCATGTCGATCATCGGCACCTTCGCCGTGATGTACCTGCTGGGCTACACGGTAGACGATCTCTCGCTGATGGCGCTCACGCTCTCGGTGGGCTTCGTGGTGGATGACGCCATCGTGATGCTCGAGAACATCGTGCGCCACATGGAAATGGGCGAGGGTGTGCTGGAGGCGGCGCGGCGGGGATCGCGCGAGATCAGCTTCACCATCATGTCGATGACGCTGTCGCTCGCGGCCGTATTCATTCCCGTGTTCTTCCTGGGAGGGATCATCGGCCGCATCATGCACGAGTTCGCGGTGACCGTCATCGCAGCCGTGCTGGTGTCGGGCTTTGTTTCTCTGACGCTCACACCGATGCTCTGCAGCCGCTTCCTCCGTCCGCCTTCGGCGCAGCGCCACGGGCGTCTTTATCTAGCCTTCGAAAGTGCTCACGAATGGTTCTTGCGAGGCTACGATTCGAGCCTCCGGGCGGTGTTGAGGCACCGGTTCGCCGCGTTGCTGGCCTCCTTCGCGGTCCTGGCGGCCACCGTTTACGTTTTTGGTCAGATTCCCAAGGGTTTCCTCCCCAGCGAGGACTCCGGCTTCGCCTTCGGATTCACCATGGCACAACAGGGGATCTCCGTTGACTCCATGCGGCGGCATCAGCAGGAGGTGGCCGCAATCGTGAGGAACGATCCCAATGTCGCAACCACCATGGCGATGGCGGGGGCAGGGATGCCGGGATTCTCAGGCAATACGGGCGTGTTTTTCTCCAGCCTCAAGCCGCCCGCCGAGCGCCAACTCGCTCCCCCGCCGGCGCGCGAAGGCATCATGAAAGTGCCGGGCGCCATGGCGCTGTACGATCTGCTGAATTATCTCTGGCCCAAGCATATGAGCACGGACGACGTTCTGCACGAGCTCACGCCGAAGCTCCTGTCGGTGCCGGGCATGTTGGCGTTCCCACAGAATCCGCCGCCCATCCGGATCGGGGGGCAGCTCACCAACAGCCCCTACCAGTACACTCTTCAGGGTACCGATACTCCGGAGCTCTACCGCGAGTCCGAGATCCTGAAAGCTAAGATGGCGCAATTGCCGATGCTCACGCTGGTCAACAGCGACCTGCAGATCGCCAACCCGCAAGTGAACGTCGAGATTGACCGGGACAAAGCTTCCGCTCTCGGCGTGAGTGCCTTCCAGGTGGAGGACGCGCTGGCCAGCGCCTACGGCGACCGGCAGATTTCCACCATCTATCGGCCCGAAGACAATTACTACGTGATCGTCGAGCTTGAACCCCAGTATCAACGCGATCCCTCCGTGCTCTCCATGCTCTACGTGCGCTCCTCGAACGGTCAACTGGTGCCGCTCAGCTCCGTCTCAAAGCTCACGCAAAGCTTGGGGCCGATGTCCGTGAACCACACCGGCCAGCTTCCATCCGTCACCATCAGCTTCGGCCTCGCGCCGGGCGTGGCGTTGGGAGACGCGGTCACGAAGGTGGAGGACCTGGCCCACAGCACTCTACCGCCGGGCATCACGGCCAGCTTTCAGGGTGAGGCGCAGGCCTTTGAGAATTCGCTCACCGGCCTCGGCCTGCTGCTGCTGATGGCGGTAGTGGTGATCTACATCGTTCTCGGCATCCTGTACGAGAGTTTCATCCACCCGCTGACCATTCTTTCCGGCCTGCCCTCGGCCGGACTGGGTGCCATCGTCACCCTGATGCTCTTCACCTATCCGCTCAATCTTTACGGCTTCGTGGGACTGATCATGCTGATCGGGATCGTCAAGAAGAACGCCATTATGATGATCGACTTTGCGCTGGCGGCGGAGCGCAACGAAGGCAAGAGCACGATGGAAGCAATCTATCAAGGCTGCCTGATTCGTTTCCGGCCCATTATGATGACCACTATGGCGGCACTGATGGCGACCCTGCCCATTGCGCTCGGCTTCGGCGCCAGCGCAGAATCGCGGCGGCCGCTGGGCCTGGCCGTTGTCGGCGGCCTGGTGGTCTCGCAACTCCTCACGCTCTACATCACGCCCGTGTACTACACGTACCTTGATGATCTGCAGCGCTTGCTGGGACGCGTGTTCGGCAAGACCACGCGAGGCAAGGAAGAGGAGCAGATGCTGTCACTGCCGGAGCCGATTGAGGTGGGACGGCCGTAAGGAAGGTTATTTACAAATCTAGTAACTAGCGCTCAGCGGCGTGTAACTTATTAGTTACGCCGCCTAGCGTTTCGTGCCCGCACGTTTGGCGTGAAGTCGCCGCTGGTGCCTCCTGGGCGCGCCGAGCCCTCGACGAGTCGTCCCTGCTGCGACTGCTGCGGTGTCGACCAGCAGTCGCAAGGCACGGTTCACAGACTGCGCGTCCCCGAACACCTCGGCGAGGTCGGGCTCGATCAACATGAGATTAGTTCCAGCGATTGCCTGGCGGTAGTATTTGCCTCGAACCCCATCCTTAAGCTTAGAGAGATCGTACTCAGGTCGTAAATCGTCACCCGATTTCTTTGTCGATGCCTTCTTCATATTGCTCACGCTCTCTTCCTGTCGCCATCCGTGCGCTGATAATTCGCATGCGTCTGCCGCGCTGGCAGTGCGAGACGAATATGACTCGGTGAGCCGCACTAATCCCGATTGTTATCTCGCGCTCCTCCTCACCTGAGTGAACCGGGTCAGGGAACGTCCAAGCCAACGGATCGAGAAAAACGGTAGCTGCCTCATCAAACGATACGCCAGGCTTCTGGAGGTTGACCTTCGCCTTGGCCGAGTTCCACTCATAGAACACAGTCTAGTCTATCGCAGACGGCAGCGATCCGCGACACTTGCCGACATGTGGTAACATGTTCAAGGTGCGCATCGGGCGCCCCCGGTCCGCGGGAAGGGCTGAGCCCGCCGAACGATTTTGTTTCTCGAACACCTTCGTGGTGATCTTCCTTTCGCCCGAACGAGCGGACAACGGGCATGACGGGCCGCAGTGGCCAAGAGGAGATCATCATGTCCCATCATTGCACGCCCATACGCACGCTGCCCGCCAAGCCGGACCTCAAGCAACTCAAAAAGCAAGCCAAGGATTTGCTGAAGGCGTTTCACGCCGGTGAATCAGCCGCAATCGCGGAAGTGCGCGCACACTACCATGGCTTAACTCCAGGCGACGTGTCTACAAGCGAACCGTTCCAACTGAGCGAGGCGCAGTTGGTGCTCGCTCGCGCCTACGGCTTTGAGAGTTGGGCCAAGCTTAAGGCCTTCGTTGACGGCGTTACTGTCAGCCGCTTCGTGGCCGCTGTTCAAGCGGGCGACCTCGAAGGCGTGCGCGCCATGATCCGTCAGCGGCCGGAGCTGGTGCACATGGACACGGCCGGAAACAATGAGCAGCGAGGCCTGCATTACGCTGTCTTGCGGCGGGACCTGGCGATGGTGCGTCTACTGATGCAAGCAGGCGCCGATGCTCGCCAAGGGGTTTACCCGCATCGCGAGGCTACCACGGCCTTGGTGCTGGCGGGAGATCGCGGCTATCAGGATATCGTCGCTGTGATTGAGGAAGAGGAGCAGCATCGCCGCGAGGGATTGAGCTGCCCGAACTCCAAAGTCTCGCCGGCACAGGATCAAATCAATGAGGCGATTCGCCACGGCGACAACGCAACCGCGATCCGCCTGCTGGGGTCGGACCATTCTCTGATCCGCGCCTGCGACCGCGACGGTGGAACGCCGCTGCACGTGGCCGCGCAGGTTGGAAACCACGAGATGGTGTCGTGGCTGCTGGCCAGGCGAGCCAGCGCTCGCAAGCGAGACGCCCGTGGCCTCACCCCGCTTGAGCGCGCCGCGCTCGGCGTCGATCCTCGCAACGGCCGGGCGAAACACTTCTCGGCAGTCGCCAGCCTGTTGTTGGAACACGGCGCGGAAGTCACCATGTCGGCCTCGGTCGCGCTGGCGGATCTGGAGCGAATCCGCGAGCTGGCCAGTAACGATCCTGGGCTGCTGCGCGGGGAGATTCACTGGTGGAAGGGTGGGCTGCTCACGCTGGCCGTGAAGCACGGGCATCTCGAAGTGGTTCGGCTCTTGCTTGATCTCGGAGCCGATGTGGATGAGCGGACGACGCTTCACGAACTGGAAGAGCCCACTCTTTCCTGGGGCGCGCCGCTATGGTACGCAGCGTTGGCGGGACGGCGCGACATCGCCGAATTGCTGCTTGACCGCGGCGCCGATCCTAACGCCAACTTGTACGCCTCCGGCTGGCCGCTGAGCCGTGCCTACGAGCGCGGCGACGAGGCCATGAAGCGGCTGCTCGTGGAGCGCGGCGCGAAGCCAAAGCCTCACCTCGTGGCCCAAGCGCACGATGTTGCCGAGGCACGCCGTATGCTGGAATCCGACGCTAGCGAGGAAGTGGCTGAGGAGCTATGTTGGTCTGCCGCCGAAAGCGGCTGTCCTGCCATCGTTGAGTTGGCGTTGCCGCACCTCAGATGGCCCCCGACTGATCCGCGATGGCACTGGATTCTCATCCAGCCGATCCGAGGTGTAGGCGACCATCTGGGTGCGCTGCCAGCCGCAACCGCCGACAACTGTCTCAGGTGTCAGGCACTGCTGCTGCTGCACGGGATCGACGTCAACGTATCGAGACGAGGCGAGACGGTGCTTCACTTCATCGCCGCTCGCCAGGGAGTTGAGAATGACTCAGACCGCGCTCGCTTCGCCGCCATGTTACTGGATGCGGGAGCGAGGCTCGATCTCCGCGATGATCTGCTGAAGTCCACGCCGCTCGGCTGGGCATGTCGCTGGGGCAGGAAGGAACTGGTGGACTTGCTGATTGCGCGCGGCGCCCCCGTTAATGAGCCTGATGCCGAATCCTGGGCAACGCCGTTAGCATGGGCCAGGAAGATGGGCCACACCGCCATCGAGCGCCACCTTCACGATCAGGGTGCAACGGCATGACAGCAGATTAGTCCGCCGGCGACAAAGTCTCCGGGCCAGACGAGGCTATGAAGGCAAACGCGTTCCGCATTTCATGCAGAAGTTGTCCGAAGGGGCAGCCGGCGTGCTGCATGAGACGCAGAACCGGGCAGCCTTGGCTTGCGAAGCCACGGCGAAAAGGCCCGGCGCAGCGCCGAGAGAGTCGCACAAGGTTTGAATGCTGCGGAACAGCGCATCGAGTGACCGATTGCTCTTGCCGTAATCGTAGATTACACCGGGAATTCGCGTTGAGGCTTCGATCCGAGTTCCGGCGCCTAAGCGGGTAACGGCCAAAAGGACTTCGATCTCGGCAGTCCAAAGCGTGCGCGGAAGTCTGGCGAACAGCGCACACGACTCCTCGCTGGAGCGGACACCGTGCAAGGACATCCCCTCGCGCGCTGCTGCACAGATGACTGCCAACAAAACGGCGCCCGGCGGGGCCAGGAAGTCCTGGGTTCGAGTTTTTGTTGTCTGGATCCCGACGCTAGCCACGGCTTCCTTGTAACTCCGCAGCCAGTTCTGTTGGCTGGAGCCCATCGGCGCTGCGGTGAGATTGTCGAGCGCGGTCAGGAACAGGCCCGCCGTGGTGGGAGGCTTCACGAATTGAGCCTGTGCCGCCAGGATGGCTCGCACCTGCGCGTCAGCCAGCAGAAGGTCATATCGCAGCAAGCTTCGCCAGCCCGCGTCGTCCGCCGGTCTTGACACGACGACCGGCGCCGCCGTCGCGAGAGACGGCTCCGGCCCAGGCCCTTCCCAGGCGCCGGCCAAGCGCCGCTTGGCGGCCTCATCGAGGCGACGGGTATCCTCGTCCTTGAGCTTTTCCAGCGCCGTGCGCGCGACCTCGGCCAGCGGGTTTTGCTTGGCCTGAGGCGGCGGAGAAGTGACCAGCGCCTCACCTGCGGGCGGTACTTGCGCCGCCACGTGCGCCGTCCTCGTTACGGGCTCTGCCGGGACGCCGGCCAGACACCGGCTGGCTGCTTCGGATACCCGGCGGCTGTCGTCATCCTTGAGCCGCTCAAGCGTGGCACGCGCGAGGTCTGCTAGAGCGCGATTCTTGCCTTTGAGCAAGTGCTCAAGCTCTTCTACAGCTTGCTCGCGCACGGTGGAGAACCGGCTTTCCACGGCCTCGTGCAGACCGGTCGGCAAGGTGGCGGGTTTCGCGGACTGAGCCGGACTGCGGGCAATAACAAAATTGCCTTCCACGCCCAGTTCCCATTTCATCGGGCGCTGTTGCGGAGTTTCATCCATGACGCGGTCGTAGATATAGTCGTAAAGCTCATTGAGGGATACAAGCCCGTCGCCGTCCTGGTCCGCCCTGCCGGTGGTGAGACCTTCCACCATGTGCCGCGTGAAGATCGAGGTGGCGCCCTTGCCCTCCAGTTTGTCGCCTTCAAAGGAATACTGCATGGCGTCGGAGGCCGTCAGGACGACGCGCCCGCGTCCCTCAAACTGCTCCCGCGTGCCGACACTCGCGTCACCCTTGGCCACCATGCCGCGGGCAAACGCGCCGCTGTGGCAGCAATCCAGCAGCAAGACCTGCCGCCGCGACATGCTGCGCCCCATGACGTCATTGATCAGGCTGGCCGCAACTGCGGTTGAGCGTAACAGGTTCCGCCGCGTGTCGACTGTGGCTAGGTATAACAACCCGTCTTCGTCCTTAATTCCATGGCCGGAGAAGTAGAGCAGCAGCAAGTCATCCCGCCGGCGCGCGGAGAAGAATTCCTCAATGGCCTGTGAGACCTTATAGGAAGGCTCGTCGATGAGTTGCTTTACCTCGAATTCGCCGATGGCGGGGTTGCCCAGAACACCCGCCAGTGCGGTCGCGTCCTGGGCGGGCGCCACAAGCTGGCGCAAGAGGGCGTCTTCATAGCGTGAACTCGCGATAACCAGTGCGCTCTTCTTCTCGTTCATGGCCGCTTAGGCCTGCTGGCGCCTGAGCCATGAGGCAATCACTTCCTGTTGTTCCTGCGTTGGGTTGCCGCTGATGCTCAGCTTCTCGCCGTTCTTGTCTTCCAAGGTCAAGCTAGCGTGCTCGTGCCGGTTCAGCCAAGACTGCAGAAGGTTGATGAGAGGCGGAATCACGATCGGCGCCAGGGTCAGGGCCAGCGAACCAATCGCCAGGGCGTTGCCCTTTGCTCCCGGAGGTGCGGGCCCGGTATCGACCGTTTCGACGGATTCCACGTCGAGTTCCCTGAGTTCCTCCCGCAAACGGGTACTCAGACGTTCCAGATCTTCCGCGTCGGCGCCGGCATCGGGCTGGATGGTAACGATGAATTGACTTAGGCTACTCATGTAGAAACACCCCTCCGCGCCGGAGACCTGACGTTGACGATTCTACAATCTCTCTCTTTGCTACTGCAAGCAGGTGAATCACTCTCCACTCGATCTAACGTAGCCATCGTGATACAGCGCTTGAATTGCCCCTTGTCTCAGCCGCTCCGCTTCGCGAACTTGTTGGTAGTGCGTTTCGATTTCCTTAGCAACAGTGCTCATCGGTAATTGTGTTCGCAAGTCTTGGGGTGCACCACCGGCGAGGCTTAAACCCCCGCCTTCCAAATCCTGGTAAGAAGCAAGCCTACCGATACAACCACAACAGCGGCGCTAACCCCAGGAGGGCCAACACGAGCAGAAGGCCAAGGCTCTGCTTTCCGGTGTCGCGAGGCGAGAACGAGAAGGCGTATATCCCTTTCACCAGATTATTGCTGGCCGCGGCGATGAGGATGGCGGCCGAAGCCACCTGGATTCCCGTCAGCGTACCGGCGGACTGCGTCATGCCCATGATGAACGGGTCTACGTCGGTCACGCCCATAAACGCAGCCAGTGCGTAAATGCCGCGGCGGCCAAGATACGTCACGGTGAAGTGGGTGGCAACCAGCACGGCCAGGAACAGAGCCGCGAAGAGAAACGCCGCGCCTAATTCCAGCGGGTTCTTGGGCTCGTACTCGCGCTTCACCTGCGCCTTGCTCGCCTCCGGGAGCCGCGACCAAAGCCACGCACCGCCCGCGGCGAGCGCCGCGAGCGCCAGAAAGGGCGGCCCGAGGGTCGTCATCAGAGTGCGGTTAAACAGGCTCACCAGTGCGGCCAGCCGCACGTACATGATGCCAGAGGCCATCAGAATGCCTGCTGAGAACAGGCGTGGACGGTTCTCGCGGCCGGATCGCTGGGCGAGCGCCACCGTCGTAACCGTGGAGGAATACGCGCCGCCCAGGATCGCCGCCAGCATGATGCCACCACGTCCCTTGGTCACCCGCTGCAGCACATAGCTGCCGTATGACACGGTGCTGACCGCCACCACCACCAGCCACGTCTTGAAGGGATTAATCTGGAAGCGAGTGAGCTGGGTGTTGGGCAGAATGGGGAGGATCACCGCCGTCAGCAGCAGAAATTTTGTGAAAGTGAGGATTTCGTCTGAGGCGATTCGCTTGGTGAGGCCTTCGAGACCCGTTTTCAGCTCGAGCAGCAGAGCGCTCGCCACACTGAGCGCGGTGGCGATCCAGAAATGCCCGTAAAAGACGAGCGCGCCCACCAGGTAGGTGGAGAGTCCTGACAATTCCGACGTTACGCCGGCCGTGCGGGCCGAGGTGAGCTTGTGCCAATAGGAAAGCAGCAGAAACCCGGCAACGGCCAGGAAGCCAATGGCCATGGGCAGAATGTCGCCGCCCGAAAGCACGGCCATGGCATAGCCAAGCAGGCCGATGAGTGGAAAGGTGCGGACTCCGCCGAAGGTGAGGTCGGTGGCGTGCTCTTCGCGCTCCACGCCCACCAGAAACGAGAGAAAGAGCACCAGCAGGATTTTAGCTGGTTCCGAGAGCAGCCACGGAGGAAGAGTGGTCATCGCCCCAGCCTCACCGGCGGGTGCGTGACGGCCTCGAACGCCTTCAGTACCGCGTCGTAACAGAGCTTCGGCTTATAATCGGCGTCAAACAGCAAGGCCGCGCCGCGCTTGCCGTGGCTGAAGGCAGGAATCCAAGAGTAGCGGTCGGTGAAACCCCAGGTTTGAAAAGCCGTGCAGCCGGGATTGCGCGCGCAGATGCCGGCCACACGGCTGTACAAGTCAGCTTGTTGTCGGAAGTCAGCCGAAGTCATAGCTTCATTCGGGCCTGACTTCGAGGCCGCATTCGAAGCCGCGTTGGGGAGCTGCGCCGAGGCTTGTTCGCCTGAAGCCACCGCCAGACCCACGTCCATTTCCGTGATGTGAACTTGCACTCCGAGCGCCGCCAGCCGGTTGATGTTGGCATCAAGTGATCCCATTCGCGCCGCGTCGTCAAGCGAAAGGTGCATCTGCAGACCAATGCCGTCGATGGGCACGCCGCGTCGTTTGAAGTCTTTCACCATAGCGTAGATGGCGTCTGACTTGGCGTTCAGGCCCTCAGCAGCGTAGTCATTATAGAACAGCAAGGCGGTCGGGTCCGCCTCGTGAGCCCAGCGGAAGGCCTGCTCGATATAAGCCGTCCCCTCTGACGCCAAGCCGATTCCCGGCCGGTCATACCAGATGGAGTGGCTGAGCCCACCCTGCTTGTCGAAGGCCTCGTTCACCACGTCCCAGGCAAACACCTTGCCGGCATAGTGTCCGGCCACGCGCTCGATGTGCTCATGCATGATCTCGCGCAGTTCGGGTGGTGTGAAACGTCCCTGGGCAAGCCAGGCGGGATTGTGAGTGGCCCACAGCAGATTGTGGCCGCGCACCTTCATCTGGTGAGCCTCGGCAAAGGTTACGACCTGGTCACCCGCTTCAAAGGTAAATTGGCCGCGTGCCGGTTCGGTATGGCGCCACTTCATCGCGTTCTCGGGTTCAACCATGTTGAGCTCGCGCGTCAGCGTTTCGGCATACTCGGCCTCGGAAAAATGCGCCGGATCCACCGCTGCGCCCATCAGTAGTCCGATCCGCGCCGCTGCCTCCCGAAGGGAAGGCTCCTGATCGGCGGGTGTGACAGTAGCCATAACAGCCGCCAGAGCGGCAAACGAAATCAGAGAACTTTTCATGGCTTGCTATGTAACGCCAGCTAAGCCGAGGGACTCATGCTCCGCTGACAGCCGCGATCAGACTGAGGCAACAGCGAAGCGCGCCTTTCGCAGGTCGCCCACGCAATTGTACCCGGGTCTTCGCCGCCAGCAAACCGCAACTCCGAGGCTGTCACAGCAATATGAGAAGTTCCTGTTTGGGGCAAGCTCCTCCGTGAACTGGACGCGCTTCTTGCCGGGAACACACTCGAAGACCTCGGAGCACCTGAAATCCTCAACCGAAGCGTCCTGCCACGGCCACGGGAAAATGCAGGACCTCGGCTCGATCCGAATAGGGAGAGGTCCGGCTTCAGCGGCTTCTTCTCCAACCTGTCATTTCGAGCGACGCCGGAAAGCGCGGCGGCGCTCGAAATGACAGGTTTGGCAGGGGGTAGTGGTAAATGGGGTGGCCATAAAGGTGGCGGCATTCAGGAAATTAATTCTTTGTCGCGAATGTAGCCTACTCATTGGAGCTAGAGTCGCGGGGAACACTATCCTAAACAATCTCTTGACACGACGCTATTCTGGTGCTACATAGAAGTTGGCGGTGATTATGGGACGCAATGGAATCGGCCATGGCTGCAGAGTCGGCGGGTTACGCATGGGCATGGAGAGCGGCCTCCCGAGCCTGCGGGCAGCCAGCGAGCATTAAATTTAACGAACGAAGCCGGAATGTGTTTGATAACAAAAGACTTCGTTTTTGGAATCGGCCGAAAGCCGGACCCATGAAAATAAGTCGGTTAGCGCCGGAAAGCCTGAATGTCATTGAATACAGACCGATTATCATGGCAGAAGACCAGCTACCGACCTGGGAAACAAATGCGGCTGTAACGGCGGTTTCTGACGGCCGGATTCTGGGGCTGATAGTATCGACGGTCAGAGACCGCCGCTACAGAGTGCAACCCTGCCCCGCCAAAAAATCGCGAAATGAAGGAGGGTCCCACGATATTGTTGATAATAAAGGGTCGATTTTGGGAACCCACGATGTTGATGAAAACAAACTAGTTAGCATTGCTATGCCACGATATGTTTGAAAACAATGAAGTTATGTTAAGGACATTCTGGGAGCGCGGGCGTCCCGCCCGCCTTGCCGAACTTCCGTGATTGCAGGGAATGCCGGGGCTCGCGGCAACGCTTTCGGAAAGTCAAACCTAACGAACGAAGCCATCAACTTACGGCCATGAGCCATTTTGAATGTGTAATGTGCCATTTTAATCCGGGCGGGCCTCGTCGGTGAGGCGAAGACTTGTTAGAAGTTGGACGGAGGAAAACCAGGCTCCTGACGAAGCACCCCCCGCGGGGCTCACCTATGCCCGCTGACGAACCCAAACTTGTATCATATTGTTTTAGCGTATGTTAATTGTGATCAGGTGGCCTATTTGCCGAACGAGTCGAAAAAACGAACCCAAAGCACTCAAGCCGCAGATTCGAGGATGGATAAGCTTCAAAAAGGGGCCAAATTGGCGTTCGAAAACGAACCTAAAGAAAGCGCCGGG
>DATJYK010000059.1:0-1745 GCA_035578005.1 Terriglobia bacterium | reverse complement strand
TTTTTTGAAGATCGCGTTGGCGGAAGCGGTCCATGCGAACGGTCGGCAGTCGGCGTTGTGGGCGTCGATGTAGCGTGCGATCGCGGCCTCCAGATCGTCGAGGGAATGGAAGGCTCCGCGTCGGATCTGGCGGCGTGTGATGGCGGAGAAGAACCCCTCGACGGCGTTGAGCCACGAGGCCGAGGTCGGCGTGAAATGGAAGGTCCAGCGCGGATGATCGGCCAGCCATTTGAGGACGTTGGGCTGTTTGTGGGCGGCGTAGTTGTCGACGATGGCATGAATGACTTTTCCGGCCGGCACAGCGCGCTCGACGGCGTTGAGGAAGCGAATGAACTCCTGGTGACGATGCCGTTTCATGCAGCGTCCGATCACCGTTCCGTCGAGGACGTTGAGCGCCGCGAACAGAGTGGTTGTGCCGTTGCGCTTGTAGTCATGGGTCATGGTCCCGCATTTTCCGGGCTTGAGCGGCAGACCCGGTTGCGTGCGATCGAGCGCCTGGATCTGGCTCTTCTCGTCAATCGAGACGACCACCGCGTGCTTGGGCGGGTCCATGTAAAGGCCAACGATGTCCTCGACCTTCTCGGCGAACTCGGGATCGGTGGAGCGCTTGAAGGTGCGAATGCGGTGCGGTTGCAGGCGATGCGCCTCCCACAAGCGCTGCACCGCGCGCAGGCTGACGCCAACGGCCTTGGCCATGGCGCGGCCCGTCCAATGCGTGGCTTGGCCGGGAGGCTCGGAACAGGTCAGGTCCAGGACCTTGGCGACGATGCTGGCCGAAAGCGGAGCCCGGCCGGGTTTGCGCGTCTTGTCGCGCAGCAGGCCATCGACGCCCTCTTCGGCGTATCGGGCCTGCCAGCGCCAGACCGCGGGTCGGCTCACGCCCACGCGCCGCGCCACCTCCTGCACAGGCAAGCGCTCGGCCGAACAAAGAACGATGTGCGCCCGCTGCACATGTTTGAGCGGGCGACTGCGGTCCACGACGATAGCCGACAGACGCTGGCGATCTTCGGCGGGAGGAAAGACACAAACCGTTTGAGCCATCCCCACAGACTCGCACGTCGGCCTGGACTTGTGCATCGTCCGTCTGTGTCAGTGCACTAGCTGCGGTGGCGGACGGTGCCGGCGGGTGGTTTTTCGACGTCTATAGCCTCGAGGCGGTCGCGGCGACGGGGTCCCAAGCGGAGGCGAACGGGTCGGCATGGTTTTGACCAAACGCGGAGGTCCGACCGAAACCACGCCCTGTATCTGCGATAACCCCCGACACGCCATTGCACGATGTGGCCATCGATACCTGGACGTGCATCGAAGGAATGGTCACGCGCGCCGCACATCTGCGTGACGGACTTCGGAATTCGTGGCAGAGATTCGTGGTTTGGCCAACGGAAGCACCATACGCTCGGTGTTCAGCGCGTCCACGGCCTGGTGGATCGCGCGGTCGAGTGTGTCAGTATCAGCAAAGGTCGGGGACGTCCCGCTGTCTGTTGAAAATCTTGAAGCGGCGTTGCGCATTGAAATTTACGCAGCCTCGGCGATTTGACCAAGCGCCTTGTCGGAAGGCGCCCGTTGGCCTTGCTTTGCAAGAGCAGCGCGAAGAGCTGGCAGATGTGTAGAAGCTGAGACTCGATCTGACGGTCGGCGCCTGGAAGAGCGATCGGGTGTTTCTGTCCGACGTGATCAGGCGGCGATCATTTTCTCTCATGTCATGGGGATGGCGTCAAGGAAGGTCTGCATCGGAGTCTTTCCGA
>DATJYK010000058.1:0-18689 GCA_035578005.1 Terriglobia bacterium | reverse complement strand
TGGGACTTCCGTAAGCGGTCCAGCAAGTCCACCTCCTGCGGCAGCAAGACCAAGGGAGAGCGAGTCGATCGTCTCGGCATAGGCCGAGCATAGCATGCTTCTGATCCTTATGGATAGCTTTCACTGAAACGATATACTAGTTGACCCTTCCTAGGCCGGTCGCGATCTGTCCTGCTGTCTTCCCAGGCGTCCAGGAGCAACGCCGGTGCCGCTGCATTCCCTGCGACCTGAAAATCCCCCAAGCCAAGCCCACTCTGTCAAGCCTTTCCACCACCGAAAACCCATTTTCGACTCCCGCCGGGTTCCGTGAATCGCTGAGCCTGTTCCGAATCAGCCATCTGCCCCTAACCGGGGCATACCTTACGGAATCACTGATTGCACCTTGACACCCCTGAGCCGGTCGCCTACGATAGGTAACAATGAAGCACATCCATGATACTGGTGCTCGACACGCAGTCCGGCTAAGTGGGCCATCCGTTCCTGTCCCACGGGTAATTGCTCATATTCCGGGCCGCAGGACCCCAAATCGCTCTACTGCTGCGGCTAGCCTCCTGATACTGTTGATAGGTGTTGTTGCCCCCCAGCTCAGCGCAGGGCAGGATGATCACAAGAAGAAACTCCCCGTACTCGATAAAATAACCACCGTCCCCGAAGGCCAGAATCAGTTCAACGGCAAAGTCCAGTCAGTCGATCTCAAGAATGAAGTGTTGAATGTGCAAAGCATGCACGAAGATGATACGGAGATTTTTCCTATCAAGAAAACAACGACGGTGGCGGCTGCGAATGGGTACCGGGTGGACATCAGTGCCCTGAAGCCGGGCGCAAACATACTGGTCTATTTTGATCAAAGAGGTGACAAGCGCAAGGTGAAAGAGATCGTCGTGCTGGGCTTTGCTCCAGAAACCGGTACGAAACCCAAGGCGCCGCCTCCGTCCTAGCCTAGGGAGCTTGGCCCGCGTCCTGCGCCCAGGATCACTGCAAGCACCCGTTTCGAATCGGTCAAGGAATCTCGCCTCATCGAGACGAGCCATGAAAATCGGCATTACTTGCTATCCCACTTACGGTGGAAGCGGAGTTGTAGCCACCGAACTGGGCCTGGAATTGGCCGCACGCGGGCATGAGATCCACTTCATCAGCTATGCGATGCCCGTGCGAATGACTGAGGCGACGGCGCGCATTCGCTTTCACGAGGTAGAGGTGATGAATTATCCGCTGTTCAATCACCCGCCTTACACCCTTGCCCTCGCTTCCAAGATGTATGAGGTTGCTGCCTTTGAATCGCTGGATCTGCTGCACGTACACTACGCCATCCCCCACTCGGTGAGCGCGTACCTGGCTCGCGAGATGTTTCGGCCGCAGCGTCTGCCGTTCGTGACGACCTTGCACGGCACAGACATCACTCTGGTGGGAAGCGATCGCTCCTATCTGCCCATCACGCGGTTCTCCATCGAGCAGAGCGACGCCGTGACTGTGATTTCTGACTACTTGCAGAATGTGACCTTACGAGAGTTCGGAATCCGGCGAAGGGTGGAAGTGATTCCGAACTTCGTCAACTGTGACGTCTTCGAGCCGGCCAGCGACGCCGGCCGCCGAAGAGCGTTTGCGCGCGACGACGAGAAGATCTTGGTTCACCTCTCTAATTTTCGCGCCGTCAAGCGGCTTCCTGATGTTGTCGAAGTCTTCGCTCGTGTGCGCCGCGAAATCCCCGCAAAATTGTTGCTGATTGGCGACGGCCCAGACCGAGCGCGCGCCGAGTGGATGGTGCGTGAGAAGGATCTCACGGCAGACGTGCATTTCCTTGGCAAACAGAATCAGGTGCAGGATCTGCTGAATTGCGCGGATGTGATGCTGTTGCCGAGCGAGCTCGAATCGTTCGGATTGGCGGCGCTCGAAGCCATGGCTTGCGGCGTTCCCGCGGTCTGTTCGAACGTGGGTGGCCTGCCCGAAGTGATCCGCGATGGAGTGGAGGGTTATCTCGTTGAGTTGGGAGACGTGGATACGATGGCCGAGCGCGCGCTGCGCATATTGACGGAGCCCGGACGCCGCGCGCAGATGGGCCACGCCGCGCGCAGCAGGGCCAGCGACAAATTTTGCAGCACCAAGATTATTCCGCGCTACGAGGAACTGTACCGGCGCGTCGTTGAAGGCCAGCACGATGGTCAAGCGGCAGCGGCGGTATCCTAAACTAACGCAGTGAGCGCTGAGACAGCTCTGCCACCCCTCGGTTTCAGGGGCTGCTTGCCTTCGCGAGGAACTCCTTCACCGCTTGCTCGTACTGGGTCTTGCCGGAATTGAAGCCTTCGCCATGCCGTTTGCCCGGCACAATCACCAGCATTTTATCGGGACTCGTTGCCAGGCCGTATAAAGTTTGGGCGATCACGGGCGGCATGCGCAGATCACCTTCAACACCGATGAACAAAATAGGCCGAGGATCAATGTGCTTAACGGCGGTGCGGAGATCGAAGTCTGAAGCCCGGAAGTGCGCGCGCCACTCGACCAGGGCGATGGTCTCGTCCGCCATCGGAAACTGAGGAAAGTGCGTAAAGAAGAGCTTCCAATGATGGTAAGCGGTATCTTCGAAAGAAAGAAAAGTACTGTCGGAGATCACCGCGGCCACGTCGGGGTCTTCAGCCGCGGCCATCAGCGACGCGGCTGCGCCCAGCGATACTCCCCACAGAACGATCGGTCGCGCGGCGTGTTCCTGGCCGAGGGCGTAGCGAACCGCAGCCTCCACATCGAGCCGCTCCCAGTAACCGCCGCTTGACACCTGACCGCTGCTCGCGCCGGCATGGCGAAGGTCGAACACCAGGCCGTTGTAACCCAAACCGTGAGCAAACTGGCCCATTGGCAACATCTCGATGCGCGTGCGATTTTGGCCGTGAGCATAAATGATGGTGCCTGCGGCAGCGCCGGACGCAGCCTCTTGGGCCGGCATATACCAGCCTTTCAGGTCAATCCCATCGCTCGATTGGAATTGCACCTCGTGGTAGGGCATTCCAAAGTCCTGGGGAGTCTTGCCATCATTGGGATCGGGAAAATGGAAACGGTTGGTGGTGAAAATAGTCGCCACGAATAACGGCACGACAACCACGAAGAAGGTAAGAACCAAACTCACCAGAAGAACCAGAAACCAGCGGATGATCTTCCAGGTGCGGCGGACCTTTGGCATCCAATTCCCCCGAGAGAGAGTAGGTAGTTTGTAGTAGGCAGTCGGCACTGCCAGCAGGGTACGGCCTATGACTTCGCGTCCATAGCTGGCTGGTACTCCAAAGTGGCTGGCTCGGTGATGTGCGTAGTGAGCAGCAATGCCACTACAGCCGCCATCAATGCGGACAGCGAAGTCACCGCGAGATAGCCGCGCCACTCATACAGCAACCCACCGCTGAAGACGGCGGCCCCAATGCCAAGCTGCGATGCAATATTGCGCAAGGCCACAAATGACCCGCGCCGCTGCCGCGGAACCATCTCGGTCATCAGCGCCGTGATGGGTCCCTGGCGAAAACCAATCCCGAGACTCAAGCCTGTGAATACGATCAGCAAGCCCGGTCCCCAGCCCAGAAGGGGCAGAATGGCCATGGTCAGTGCAAGCAGGATATTACTGGCAATCGAAATGCCGCGCTTTCCCCAACGGTCCGCCAGAACACCACCGAGCGGCGCGCCGCCCACCGCGAGAAGGCCTCCCAGCATGAAGACCAGACCGATCTTGGTGGTCGAAAGGCCAAAGCTCGAGTGCAACCAGGTACCAATATAAGTGAGAAAGCTTACCAGCCCGCCCGAGACCAGAAACGCGATCACCAGCATGGCGGCTGTATCGCGCCGCCCCAATAGTACTCGAAATGTGCGTAGCGTGTGGAGAAGCATTCCTTCCGCATCGGGTCTCGCTTGGTGTTCGTGGGCCGAAGAACTTGATTCGTCAGGATTGGCGGAACTTAGGTTCCATTCCCCATGAGGCGTGTCATGCGGCAACCCTTGGGTCAGCAAGGCGACGATGAGGGCAACAGCGGCGAAGGCGGTGAAGACGTGCGGCCAGCCGCGGCGATCTGCGATGAAGCCTGCGAGCGGCACCATGAGCGGCGCCACGAAATAGGCTGACGAGATAAGCCCAAGGGCCCGACCGCGCACGGCGTACTTGAACCAGTCACCGGCGAAGGCAATGGAGCAGGTTGAGAGCGCTCCAGCGGCCAGGCCTGTTAGAGCCCGTGCAAAAGCCAGTTGCGTAAACCCGCGGCTCAGCGAGGATCCCAGTGAAGCAACGAAAAACACCCATACTCCGGCCAGTAAGAAGCGGCGGCGGCCATAATAGTCAGAAAGCGATCCGGTGAGAAAGGCAGCAGCAGCAGCGGCCAGAGAATAAAACACCACCAAAAGGCCGGTCACAGCCACACTAGTGCCGAGGGAGCCCGATAGCGCGGGCAGTAGCGCGGGGATACTTTGATTATCGGCGAGGCCCAGGAACAGCAGCAGAAAAAGACCGGCTATTACGCGATAGTCCATGGGCAGCAGTCTGGCATTGGTGATGTGACCTCGGCTGCGCGGATTACGGTTACCTAAGGCAAAGCTGGGTATCGGGGCACAATTCCAAGCAGCGCGCTCTTGCTACTCCTGAGCGCTCACCTTAACCTTCAACCCCTCGAAGTGATGGAGGTCAAGCTTGATGGCCGCCTTGTCAGACATGTCGAGCACGCCAGCGGCTGCGATGCCAATGGCCACCACGATGGCGTCGCTGATTTCCTCTTTGGTGCAACCTACCTCGATCGCTTTCTTGAGATGGCCTTCGAGGCAGCCTTCGCACTTGGCCACCAGTGACACCCCGATGGCGATCAGTTCCTTGGTTTTCAGGTCGAGCGCGGTAGGCGTGAAGTAGCTATCCTTGTAAAACTTCAGATAAATGTCGCGGAAACGAGACTCAATCATGCTCATCGACCGCGGAGGAATCTTGGAGTCATTGTTCGAATTGTCTGCCATGCTCAGTGGTAACCTTTCCCGCCCCAGGTTCACGATGCTCCCCGGGCCAGCCGTCAAACCCTCGCGCTGCAATGTTCCTTTGACGCCACAATCCTGTCGAATGTCGCCCGGAAATCGATACAAATTAACTATAACATAAGCGTTTTGCGGGCCGCCTTCAGGGCCGTCGTCGCGACCGACTTCGGTCCCGGCTCAGGAATGACCTACGGCTTCCAGCACGGCCGGCACAGGCTTGGTCTCCGGCGTAATCAGCTCGGGCAGTTCGAAACGAATGGACGTCCCCAGGCCCGGGTGGCTCTCAACCTTCAGCGAAAAGTCTGTTCCATACAGCACCTCCAGGCGCTCGCGGACGTTGCGGATGCCGATACCGGACTCAAACATCTCCCGCTGCCTTTCCGGCGAGATGCCGATGCCGTCATCGCTCACTTCAATCACCAGCCGTCCCTCGCGGCGGGAAGTGCGAAGAGTAATGGTGCCGCCCTCCACCTTGGGTCCAATGCCATGCCGGATGGAGTTCTCCACCATCGGTTGCAGGATCATGCTGGGGATGGTCATGTCGTAGGTTTCGGGGTCAATTTCCTTCCGTACTTTCAGCTTGTCGCCGCCGAAACGCACCACCTCGATAGAAAGGTAGTCGTCAATAAAGTCGAGCTCCTGCTGCAAAGGAAGAAAGTGAGCCTGCGTGCGCAGCCGGCGCCGCAAAATGTTCGAGAGCTTCAGCACCACGTTGCGCGCCGTGTCCGGATCAAACCGGATCAGGGATGAGACGGTGTTGAGCGTGTTGAACAGGAAATGCGGGTTGATCTGGCTGATGAGAGCGTCAACGCGCGCCTGCATCAGCAGGCGCTGCTGATCTTCAAGCTTCCTCTCGATCCGCGTGGTATTCCAGATGCGCACCGGCAGGCCAACGCCAATCAGTGTCGCCAGCACGATCAGGGCTTTGGCCCAGGCATGCGGTGAGTCGATGTAAAAGAGCTGGGAAGGGGCCAGAGGGCCCACCAACATGCGGCTGATCTCAAGAATGATACACATCAGCGAAAACAGGACTTGCCAGTCGAGCACGGGGGCGCGAAAGCGTTGCCGGATGGAGCGGAAAAGCGCAAGGTCGATGAAGGGCGAAAACTTCCAGATGGCTTCCTTATCGGGGCATAGCCAGCGCGCGGTGCCGGCCACCACCGCGTACAACACGGCCATCAGCGGGGCCAGGTGCTCATGCCCGATCAACCAGGCCGGGACGCTCACCATCATCCCCACCACGAGACCTGCGATGGTGCCTCCCAGCAGGCCCGCGAGCACGGTGACTTCCAAGCTCAAGTCGGCGCCTTTGTACCCCAGCAGGAGGCGCGCCATCACCGCGAACATGAACGGTACGCCCAAAAAGGCTGCGAACAGCAGTTTCTGCCGGGGTGTGCGCTGCTCGAAGAATATCAAGCGCTTGAAGATTCCGAACCGGGCAATCACGCTGGCGAGCGACGCGATCAATCCGAGCTTGATGAGCAGGATGACGAGGATGCCAGTCGTCGCCACGGCCTGGATCGTTTCATGCATGGGATGCGTGAGCCGGGCTGGGCAACCATACTCGGCCGCAGTGTCATTCTAGCGCAAATACAGGTGGGATGGGACAGACTGGACTGCTCGATGAGATTGCTACTGCCGCGCGCGAAAAACTGCTTTCGCCGCGCATTCCACGCGCTGTACTTTGCCCCTTGGGGGCCAGGATGGGCGATGCTCTCAAAAGGCTAACGGGGAGTGCTTAGCCGACCGCGATCAATGCCGCGACCGGCCAAGCTTAAGTGACTGAGCTTTCGAACTCGCGTTTACGTCTGGTCCGGTTACAATCTCTATGACCAACGTCGGCGCAGGTAGCCGGCAAGCGCGAGCAGGCCAGTACCCAACAGCAACATCGAGGCAGGCTCGGGAACCGATGATGTCGAAAACTCGTTATCCACAATTGATAGAGTCGCCGTACCGCCGTTACCTGCCAGAGCGATGTCCTTTGTAACGGATAAAGTAGTCAGACTGAGACCTGTTAGGCTATCCGACGCCATAGTCCCGGTCGAATTGTCGAACAGAAGCAGAGATAGCAGCGGGCTAACTGTGGTTTCCCCTATGGCAACATTACCGCCATCCGTTATACCGTACCCTGCCATCGACAAGAGTAAGTCATTGATCATCCCTGACGTGGCAGTTACTGTGTAATCGATCGCTGAGTCCTCCCCCTGGGCTGAACTCACCGCCCACGGTGCCTCAAACTGAAAGCCCTCCTCGGCACCGGTTATCGGCGTCACGGTGACACCGGCCGCCGGAATCGCTGTGGCCCCGCCGAAAGCGGAGCTACTGTACGAAAACCCACTGAAGGTCAAATTTCCAATGGAGCAGCTAAATCCCGGTGTCAGGTACATAGCCATCGTCCCCACGCTGCAGGCACCCACCGGCCCGGCCATCGCCAACGAAGACAATCCAAACGCCAACCCTACCGCCACCAAGGCCTTCTTTAACACGTTAACTCCTTCCTTTGGCTATCCACCTACGGCTCACGTGTCCCCTCAATGCACTGATATCTGTATCTACTGGACTGATGCCTGGGCTCGGCTGTGGAACCTTAGTCAGGCTAGTCTCGCCCATGACAGCCCGTACCCTGCCAAGGGTCTTGTTCATCACCGCACAGACCAGCAACGCCTGGGTGTACCCAAGGGCACACGTCTCCACTACACACCCGCCTAAAGAGTATGGCAATACGGTGGATTCCCTAAGGGCGCTGGCGTAACGACCTGAGAGTCTCGAGTTGCTCTCTCACCGGGGTACATCTGAGCCAAGTTGAGAAATGGAGACGAATGATTGGCGGGCGTTATCAATGGCGCGCAAGGTACAGCCTTGGAAACCGTCAGTGAGGATGGAAGGCAAGCCGGTTGGGAAGCGATCAGCTTCTGTGGTTATCCGGGTGTGACGATGCGAGCTCAGCGCCCACATCAGGCGAGCGATGATCGGCGAAATTCCAGGTGGTGAAACCCTGGATTCTGGCGCCGTGCTGCCAGGCGTCAGGCGGCAAGCCTGCCTTGGCGCAGGTCTCGCTGAGAAAGCGCTCGCGATCCCAGTTCCACTCCACAGGCACTTGTGGCAGCAAGATGCCACGATGCAATCCGAGCGTTACATACAAGCCGTGGCGGCCGATTTCGATTTCTTCCGGGCGGATGTCGAACAAAGGCGAGAGCACGCTGATGTGGATCGAAATATCCGGCAGCTCTGCGGCCGTGACGGGCGCGAAGCGGGGGTCACGCAGCGCCGCGGCCCGCGCGCATTCGGCGACGCAGCGCGCGAGCGGCTCATTCGGCTCTACATGGCCGATGCAGCCGCGCAAGAGGCTGTGGTTGCGGAGCGTGACGAATGTCCCAGCGTTCTCCAGCAGCCCGGCGGGCATGCCTCGGAGTTCTGCCGGACTCGCGCCGCGAACGGCTTCCTCCATCGACTGGCGCGCGATTCCCAGCAGGCGCTGCCCGTCCTCATCGCTGAGCGGCGACATCGGTTTCTTTCCGGGCGCCGTGCCCCATCTCCGTCTCATCGCCGGGCTCGACGGTTGGAAGCACCACCATGCGGGGACGCAAAGGTCTCTTCACTTCGGCGTCAAGTCTTCGCCAGAATTTCCAGAAATACTGCGCCGCTGAGACTAGGGCTGATACTACCACCAGCCACAGCAATAAGGTTCCCGGAAGCCTCAAGGCCGGAAAGCGTCGCTCCAGCACGATGGCGGTGATGGCCGCCACCTGCAGCACCATCTTGGTCTTGCCCAGGTCGGAGGCCTGGATGATGAATCCTTCGCTCGACGCGATAGCCCTCAAGCCGGAGACCGCAAATTCGCGCCCCACGATGATCACCACCACCCAGGCGGGTATCGCCTGAATCTCGACCAGGGAGATGAAGGCCGCCGAGGTGAGCAGCTTATCCGCAATAGGATCCAGTAGCGCGCCCAACCGTGACACCTGGGCGCGCTTGCGGGCGAAGTAGCCGTCAAGCAGGTCGGTGGTGGCGGCAATCAGGAATACAGCCACGGCCCAAAGCTCCATGCGCGGCCGGGCAGTAAGCAGAAGAGCTACCAGTAGCGGAACAAAAAAGATGCGAAGAATCGTGAGCGAGTTGGGAAGACTCATGGATGCTTCACTTCAGCCCCCAAGAAAATGGGCAAGAAGGGATCCAGGTTAAATGCTGAATTGGCGGAGCCGCCTCCAGCGCTCACTATAACGGAGGCCATCTGCAGTGTCAACGCGCCTTCCGATATGCCACAGCCCCGGGGCGGGAAGCGCGTCCCAACCAGAGACAGGACGCGACGGCAGGGCCGAGCCGCGCGCAGAGCGCAGGGCTCATCTCTTAAGCCCTCGGCTTTTCCTGCGGAACATTCAGCCCAACTGCACGTAAATCGCAGGGCCGAGCCCTCTGCTCCGACTGGTACTGATGTCATCATTTTGCACGCCCGCGAACGCAGTCATTCCCACGAAAGCGGGAATCCATTGAAGCCAACCCTTTTCGGATCGTGGTGAGTCGTCGTGTCGTTTCGCGCCACCCCGAAGCATGAAAATGCCCGTGAGATCGGCTTATGATCGACTCAGCCTGCGCCTGGGGTGGTGAGCCCACCGTTGCCTGACCGAAATTTTCGGAACAGAAATGCGTTTTGGGCGATTTTCAAGCCGCGGAGCCACGTCGCGCAAAGGGGTTGTGCCAGCCGGGCGGCACAACGGCGGCGCTCGAAACAACACGTGAACGCGTTTGTGTGCAGATTCTGCACACTTCTTGAGTGCGGCCGCCACTTCCACCGGTAATCCACAGGCTAACCTCCTCAAAACACAGCTCGAAATAAACATTCGAAATTGTCCCAATCGTACCCACCGTCCCATTTGGACCTGGTACCGTCGGTGGTTGGTAATCGGTTGTCGGTCGTTGGTGGGTCGGTGTCAGTGACCGATTCGGTTGTTGGTGGTCGGTTGTCGGTGACGGCTTAGAATCGGGCGCATCGTCTCGGAACTGACGCCGAAAACCAAACACCGGGAGCCGAAGACCGACAACCGAAAACCGAACACCGAGGCCCGACATGTCCCTACGCAAATCACCCCGACGGACCGGGGCTTTCCTGGCTGCCAATCGCCGTAACTCCCGCAAATCAACCGGTCCGCGCACGGAATTGGGCAAATGGCCAGCGGCCGAAGACGACAAGAAACCAGACCGGCCTGGAAGCGGAAACCCTGGGAGCGCGGGCGTCCCGCCCGCTTTTTGCACAGTCGATCCGCCTTTGCCGGAAGGGCTACCTGGCGGGCGGGAGGCGGCGCTCCCTTACAGGGCACGCTCTGAGCGCCGCTACAGCAGAGGATGCACGCCCCCAGGATGCACACCATGGTTTCGGTGCATTCCACCGGGCCGCGAGACGTGGCACGGGCTTCCAGCCCGTGCTGCCCACGGCCAGGATGGCCGTGCCACGAGCATGGACCGCTCGATTCGCAGCGAACGAAGCCGGAATCTTATAGCAGCCGAAGCGCTTGCGAAAATATGTCGGTTCCTGGCGCCTGGGATCCGGACTACGCCGCGGCCTACGCACTGGCAGAGAGGTTTGTGGGGTGGTTGATGCGCTGGGGGAAGCGAACGAAGCCGGAATATGTTGGAAAACAGATGGCTTGCAAGAATATGTCGTCGGCAGGCGTCCCGGTCAGTCGAAATCCAAACCGCCGCCACGGGGCGACAGCGCTCGGAAAGGTCTTCCGTGCCAGCAGGACGGCGTTTGTTCCACGGAAGACACACCCGCAGTTGCCGCTGTTTCAAACAAAGCCGGAATGTAAAAGAAGAGAAGGAGCTTATCAGAATATGTCAAAAACCCTGGGTTAGCTGGCCACAGCGGCCTCGTTCCTGCTGAAGCAAGGCTCAAAGCCAGGCAGCGCAGCGGTGGGCGCAGTTTGCCCTCGTTGTGCCCTACTTGCTTACGGGTGGGCTTGAGTGTTGCGTCAGTGCGTCGGCGCCGTGCTGCGTGGGGCCCGATGCGTAATCAGACCTTGAATAGGGACGCTGGGTTTGTAGCTGCACCCGCCGTATTGCCTGAAACTCGACGTCCGTCCCGGCTGCACGGGAATGACGAGCGGCGGATTGGGGGTCTGGCCGAAGTCAAACGCGTCGGTCATGTCGTTCGCGAAATGGTCGCGGGCCGTCAGGTAACGCAACTGGAAGCGTTCCTCGATGAACCGCAGAAGCGAGGTGAAGTCGCCCGACTGGTGCGTGATGTAACCCGGCTTGGCGTAGGGCGAAATAATGATCAGCGGGACGCGCGGGCCGTAGCCGAAAGCGTCCACCTGCGGCGGCGGAAAGTGATCGTAGAAGCCACCGTAGTCATCCCAGGTGAGAAAGATTACGCTGTTCGCCCAATAGGGGCTCTTCATCAGGCCGTTCACCAGATGGGTGACGTACCACAGGCCCTGGTCCACAGGTTCCGGCGGATGCTCGCTGTCCTGAAAATCAGGAATAATCCAACTCACCTGGGGCAGAGTTCCTTTCTCCAGATCCTGTTGGTATTCCGTCAGGTTCACCAGGTGCGGCATCAACTTGGGATCATCGCGGATGCTCTTGAAGCCCGGCAGCGGATTCCACAGCCCCAGTTGCTGCGGCTGGGGATAATACACGTGGCAGGGGTCATCCAGTTTGGGCGCCACCGCCGGCGTTTCCACGTAGTACTTCCAGGAAACATTGCCGCGGGCGAGCAGGTTGACCATGCTGGCAAAACTGAATCCATCCGGGTCATCCATATCCTGCTCGAGCTCTTCAAGCTCGTGATCCCGGGAGCAGACGTTAGTGATCAATCCTCCCGACTGAGCGGCCACGGTAAAGACGTGATTCGGCATGCTCGGACCGGTCAGCGAAGAGAAAAAGCGATCGGCCAGCGCGTAGTGCCGGGCATAATCCCAGTAGTTCGGAATGTCGCTTCCGTCCAGATATCCCATGGTAAACGAGCTGCCTTCGGCCCACACAAAGCCGTCCATGGCCCCGTGGTCGTAAGCGGCCTGCGCGATTTCCCACTCATGCGCGAGGTCGCAGGCGGGCATGGGCGTGGGCATGTGAAACGGCTTGATGCAGCGTGCCGATCCGGGAAGGACGTCGAGACATGTGCCCGGCGGGATGCCGTCGGCGCCGGGAAAGGTTCCAAAGTAGTTATCAAAGCTGCGGTTTTCTTGCAGGATCCAGATGACGTGTTGAATCTTCTCCATGCCGGCTGGCAGCGGATTCTGTGGTGCCGCACCGCCGTTGGCCGAAACCGCTGCCGCCACTGTCAGAGACGTGCCCAGGGCTACACTCGCCAACCCTCTGACGTTCATGATTCGTACCTCCCTGACCCCGCAGCGCAACCAACGCGCATTTTAGCCCAGATTTGCCGAGGCCGAGCGAAGGCAGGCCCAAGCGGGACGCCGCTCAGCGTATAATCTACCCATGGGTGGCCGCGTAATTCATGTCTCGGACCTTGAAGCGGTGAGCGATTTTGCTTCGATGCTCGATCGCGTGCGGGCGGGAGACGAAATCGTGATCGAGCACGATTCCTATCCCGTGGCGGTGCTGCGGCCTGCCGCGCGCGGAGCACTGCCCGGCGGCGGCAATGGTTTGGAGCGTGAGCGATCAGAGTTCCGTTGGTTGGCGCACAACGGGCAACAGTACGCGGGCCGGTGGGTTGCACTGGATGGTGACGCTCTGCTGGCGGTCGGGGACTCGGCGCGGGAGGTGTACGCCGCTATCGCTGGATATGCGGGGACCCCTCTAGTGACTCGCGTCGAACCTGAGGACGAGGTTTATTTTGCGGGGTGGTAAATCTTGGCGACGACACTCACATTCCAGCGCTCGCATGATTACACGGCCCGGCGCGACTCAGGAATAACGGTTCCGGTCACACTGACGGCCGGAGGAAGCTCGGTACGGCTTCACGCCAAGCTTGACACTGGGGCTTCTGTCTGTATCTTCGAAAGAGCCTATGGCGAACAACTCGGCCTCAAAGTGGAAGATGGCCGGCCAATCCAGGTTCGAACCGCGAACAGTGAGTTCCAAGTCTACGGCCATGACGTAACAATTGCCTGTTTCGATTGGCAATTCGACTCGTTTGTGTTCTTTGCCGCGACAACCGAGATTCAGCGCAATGCGCTAGGCCGGCAGGGTTGGCTGCACCAATTTCGCGTCGGCCTCATTGAGTACGATTCCGTGCTCTACCTCAGTCGCTACAACCAGGAGTGATAGCTCTCGAGTCTTCCACCTCGTAGATTGCTTATCCCACAGTTCCGCGGCCTGCCGTGCGCGCAGGGAAGGCATGCTCTCTCTTATCGATCGCGCATAATCCTGCAGACAATTTCTTGCCGAATTCCGGCGAATAGATCGAGAGAGTTCCTCGCCTTCATCGCCGGTTCCCTTATAATGTGGTCGGTTCATATGAGCGCTGGAAGATCAGAGGAGAGGTCTCGATGAGATCCGCAACGTGGAGTCGACGGTCATTTCTGCGAGCGGCCGGAGCCGCCGGGGCGGCGGCGTCCGCGCTCCAGAGGATGTCTCTGGCGCGCGTCTTGGAAGCGTCCCAGTCGGTGGCCGGCGCCCCCCCCGAGGAGGTGGCGCAAAACGAGTTCTACTGGCGCGAGATCCAGATGGATTTCAAGCTGGACCGCACCATCATCAACCTGAATAACGGTTTTACCTGCCCCACGCCGCGAGTGGCTCTGGAAGCGGAATGGCGCTATATGGACATGATCAACATGGCGCCGATCTTTTATCAGGGTCCGATTGCCGACCGCATTCAGACGATACGGCTGCGCATGGCCGCGGAGTTCGGATGCGACCCGGAGGAGATGGCGCTGACGCGCGGGGCCAGCGAGTCACTGCAGATCGTGCAAAACGGGATCGACCTGAAGGCCGGGGACGAAGTGATCACCACGGAGCAAGATTATCCCCGCATGCTGACCACTTGGGACCAGCGCATGCGGCGCGACGGCATCAAAGTGACGCGCCTTCAATTCCCGGTGCCCACGACGGGGGACGATCTCTACCACAGATTCGAGCAGGCCATCACGCCGAAGACGAAAGTTTTCCACTTCTGCCACGTCACCAACTTGACGGCCCAGATGTTCCCGGTGGCGCGGATCTGCCGCCTGGCACGCCCGAAAGGAATCGTCACTATCGTCGACGGCGCCCACGCTCTGGGGCATTTTCCATTCAAGCTGAGGGATCTCGAATGCGACGCTTATGGCGTGAGCCTGCACAAATGGCTGCTGGCGCCCATCGGCAACGGCTGCTTGTACGTTCGCAAGGAGATGATCCCCCGATTCTGGCCCTTGCAGGCGGCGCCCGAAGTGCAAGACGATGACATCCGGAAGTTCGAGGCTATCGGGACGCATCCGTGGGCTATCCGCGCGGCGCTCGGGGAGGCGCTGGCCTACCACCAGGCCATCGGCACGGAGCGCAAGGCAGCCCGCTTGCGTTATCTCACCCTGCGCTGGGCCAACGCGCTCAAGGTTCATTCGCGCATCAAGATACTCACCGATCTGAGCGAGCCTCCTCAGGCGTGGGCCGTGGCAGCGGTGAACATCGAGGGCATCGATGTTCGGGACCTTGCGAAGTTCCTGATGGACAAGTACCGGATCATCGTCGTGCCGCTCGTGGGCGGAGCGCCGCCGAACCAGGTTTTTGATTATCAGTGCCTCCGGGTGTCACCCAACATTTACACGACGCTCGAGGAAATTGACACCTTCGTGGCGGCCATGGAGGACGCAATGAACAACGGCGTGCCTACGACTCAGGCCTCTCGCATGAGCGCAACGGAAGGGTGGTACAGCTAGACTTAACCTGCATTTCTCACCCAGGATTCGAAAAGGGCGGGGCTTTCAGCCCCGCCGTTACAACGTCGGTTTGATATTTGACGTGTTCCACTCTCGGCGCAGCTTGCTGACGGCAAGCTGCGCCGAGAGCGGAACACAGAGGCCACGATTTCGCAAGATTCGGCGGGGCTGAAGCCCCGCCCTTTTCGAATCCTGGGTGAGAAATGCAGGTTAGAAGGACGGTTCAGATGAAGCGCGTGGCAATTTGGGCCGTGGCGGCAACGGCCCTGCTGCTTTTGGCGGGAGCGGCGGAGGCCTTTGCCCAGGCCACCTTTAAGATCCCCTTCCCGTTCCAGGTGGCCAATGTGAAGCTTCCCAAGGGTGAATACCGGCTCGCCCAGGCGGATGAAGGTCATCTTACACTGCGCCAAGAAGCAACCGGGAAGGAATTTCAGATTGCCTTTACCAAGAGGCTGGCGCAACCAAGTCCGCCTCTCCCAGAACCCCAACTGGTGTTCGACGTGGTTGGGGATTTCGCGCCGTCTTATACGGAATATGTGACGGATTACGTGGTAGCGGAAGTGTGGCTGCCGGGCAAAGAGGGGTTCCTCGTTCATGCCCTGAAGGGTGCTCATAAAACCGAGATTCTCAAGGGGCAGAAAGCGCAGTAGTGGACCTTGGGCAATCGTTCCAGCCGGCTCGGCACGCCGCCCTTTTCGAATCCTGGTGAGAAATGCAGGCTAGCAACTTATAGCTCCCATTCACGATTTTGATTGGACTGGCTCGTGCTTGCGGTCTAGGCTGCCCGATGAGTGAATTCCCACCCGCAACCGAAGAGAATGACAGCATGAGCCAAAGTGCCTCCGAGCTTGAAAACGGTCAGGTGCTGACCATCGAGGAGCTCAGCAGTCTCACCGCTGAGGGCGGTAACCCTGCAGAAACCCTCATGAATGTTGTCGCCTTGATTGCCAGGCGATTTCACACCGATGTCTGCTCCGCCTACCTGTTGGAGCCTGACCGCGCCAACCTGGTGCTGGCCGCCACACTGGGTCTTCGGCCTCAATGCATCGGCACTCTTCGCATGGCGCTGCAAGAGGGTCTCGCCGGGTTGGTGGCGGAACAAGTGCGTCCGGTGGCGGAGGAGCACGCGCAAAGCCATCCTCGGTTTAAGTATTTCAGCGAAGCCGGCGAGGACGCGTACGAATCCTTCCTGGGGGTTCCGCTCATCGATTGCGGCGTTCTGCAGGGGGTGCTGGTGGTACAAACCATCGAGGCCCGGGCATTTCGGCCGGATGAGGTTCGGATGCTGGTGGAGGCCGCAGCCCAGGTGGCGCCGGTGGTGAGCGAGGCGCGCACCCTCGATCGCTTCATCGCTCCCACGCAGGAACGGCTGTGGAGTTTAGCCCGCAATCTGTGGTGGAGCTGGGATCGCGATTCCGAGAGTCTATTTGGCGATCTCGATCCGGTGCGGTGGATACAGTCCAATCACAATCCCATTCAACTACTGGGGGAAATTCCTCTTGCCGGAATCGAGCGTCGAGCCCATGAGCACACTCTGCATAGCCGCATCAACTACGCCTATCGCCGCCTGCGGGAATATCTCGAGGGAGACCGCACTTGGGGTGCCCGGCACGCCGGCGTGCTGCGTGCCCGCCCCGTGGCGTACTTTTCCGCTGAGATTGGGCTGCACGAATCAATCCCGGTTTACTCCGGCGGCTTGGGTGTCCTGGCCGGCGATCACATCAAGAGCGCGTCGGATCTCGGTATTCCGCTGATTGGCGTGGGTCTTTTTTACGGCCAGGGATATTTTCGCCAGCGGCTGGATGGAGACGGCTGGCAGCAGGAGGAGTACCTCGAGACCGACGCCAGTCAACTTCCCATGGAAGCGGCGATCGGAGCGAGCGGCGAGCCCGTGACCGTACAGATCGAAACCCGCGAGGGTTCCATCCGCGCCAAGGTATGGCGGGTGAGAGTGGGGCGCTGTGACCTTTTGCTGTTGGACTCGAACGTCGCTGGAAACGCTCCTGAAGATCGGGAGCTGACTTCGCGTCTCTACGGGGGGGACCGGCGCATCCGGATTCGTCAGGAGTCACTGCTCGGTATCGGCGGCTTTCGAGCCCTGCAAGCGATGGGTGTTTCGCCCGGTGTTCTTCATCTGAACGAAGGGCACAGCGGCTTTGCGGTGCTGGAAGCAGTCGGCCATCGCATGCAACAGGAGGGGCTGACGTTTCAGGAAGCCGTGTCCCGGGTGTCCCGTGAAGTGGTCTTCACCACGCACACCCCGGTTCCTGCGGGGCATGACCGGTTTTCGAGCGACCTTGTTGAGGAGCACCTGGGTCCCCTCCGGACGAAGCTGGGGCTCTCAGAGTCAGAGTTCATGGCGCTCGGACGAGAGAATCCCAGTGACGCAAACGAAGAGTTCTGCATGACCGTGCTGGGTTTGAAGCTGAGTTGGCGGGCCAATGCGGTTTCGTCGCTCCACGGTGAAGTGTCAAGGAAAATGTGGCGGGGTCTGCACCCAGGGACCGCCGAAGATGCCGTTCCGATCGGGCACATCACGAACGGAGTGCACGTGCCGTCGTGGCTGGCGCCGCAGATGGTTCGACTCTACGACCGCCATTTGGGCACGGGGTGGCAGGAGCGCAGCAGCGAGGCTCGCATCTGGGAGGGCATTGAGAACGTCGACGACGGCGAACTGTGGGAAACGCACCTGGGCTTGAAATTACGGCTCCTGGAGTTCGTGCGGCGCCGCGCGGTGGAGCAGGCCGAGCGACGTGACGAATCGCCCGGCGCTCTCCACCGGCTGTGCCGCGTGCTGAGTCCGGATGCGCTCACCATCGGGTTTGCGCGCCGCTTCGCCACTTACAAGAGGGCTAACCTGATCCTGGCCGATATGGAGAGGCTGTCCTCGATGGTGAATGACCCGAACCGGCCGGTGCAGTTTGTTTTCGCGGGCAAGGCTCACCCTCGCGATGAACCTGGCAAACGAGTGCTGCAGCAGATCGCCGAACTGACGCGCTCCCGTGAGTTTGCGGACCGCTTCGTCTTCGTCGAAGACTACGACATCAACGTGGGGCGCCACTTTGTGCAGGGCGTCGACGTCTGGCTGAACAATCCGCGCCGCCCGCAGGAAGCCTCGGGCACCAGCGGCCAGAAGGTGGTGTTGAATGGCGGCCTGAATCTCTCGGTGCTGGACGGATGGTGGGCGGAAGCTTATGACGGCCTGAATGGCTTTGCCATTGGAAGCGGCAGAACCCACTCCAATCAGGAAATCCACGACGAGCGGGATGGGGAGGACTTGTATCGCACGCTTCTGGAGCAGGTGATTCCGCTGTATTACCAGCGCGACCGCGACGGCCTGCCGCGGGGCTGGATCCAGCGCATGAAGCGAACCATTCGCACGCTGGGCTGGCGCTTCAATGCCGATCGGATGGTGATGGACTACACGCTGAAATGCTACGTACCTGCGGCCGGAGGCACGTCGAGCGATATCCGCGAGGGATCATAACGTCCGAGCTACGCTCAAGGGTGATCGCAGCCCGATTGGTCTCGCGCAGTAAGGGCCCACGATTTCATTTCTGTCGATGTGATCCAGGCTTCCCCGCCGCCCGGGTTCAAGAACATAAGAATTGGATAAGCTGGCCTGCAACAGCAGCTATGAGTACACTAGGCGTCTTGTTCATAATACCGCACTCCCCCTCACCCCCGGCCCCTCTCCCCCAAGGGGGCGAGGGGAGGATCTCGTTCAACAGAGGGTTCGTTCAACTGAACTATCTAGCCAAGGGCTTCGCCCTTGATATCCCGTGTCCGCCGGGATTCGGGGTTCGGGACTCGGGATTCGGTGGCCAGTAGGCAGTCAGCAGTCAGCAGGTCCGCAACTCGGAGGTGCGAGCGATGTTGGTGAAGGCGTCCAGG
>DATJYK010000057.1:0-61970 GCA_035578005.1 Terriglobia bacterium | reverse complement strand
TCTTTCATCCTCAACTCCAGGTCGGTTTATCCCGGCGCTTTCTTTAGGTTCGTTTTCGAACGCCAATTTGGCCCCTTTTTGAAGCTTATCCATCCTCGAATCTGCGGCTTGAGTGCTTTGGGTTCGTTTTTTCGACTCGTTTCGCAAATAGGCCGTCGGATTGCCATTAACCTACGCTGCAGCAACACGATACAAGTTTGGGTTCGTCAGCGCGCATCGGTGGTACCCCGCGGGGCGTGCTCCTTCTCGCACCCCCAAGGGACTGGGGGTGGTTGCGGTTTCCGAATTCAAAAAACTTGCTATATATTCGTTCAGATCCCGCTCCGATCAGACGTCTAGAACCTAACGCCACGCCTAACACCTCTTGACATCGTTCCACACGGCTTCAAGTTCCTCCAGATCGCAGTCGCCCGGCCTACGCCCTCGCCGTGCCAGTTCGCGCTCGAGGGCCTGAAAGCGGCTGCGGAATTTCTGATTGCCACGGCGCAGGCAGCTCTCCGGATCAGTTCCCAGGTGGCGGGCTAACTGGCTGAGCGAGAATAGCAGATCGCCGAGCTCTTCTTCAATTCGGCCGCGCGCCTGAACGTGCACGCAATCTTCCTCAGCTTTTCGAAGCTCCTGCTTCAGTTCGCCGAGCTCCTCCTCCACCTTGTCGAGAACGTTCGCGGCGCGCGGCCAGTCAAAACCCACTTCAGCCACGCGCACGCCCAGCTCGTGCGCTTCAAGGGTAGAGGGCAGGGTTTCTGCGATGCCGTCAAGCAATGATTCCTGCTCGCTCTTGTCGCCGGCGCCAGGCTGCGCCTGGGCCACGGCCGAGCCCTCTGAATTCTGCCGCCGGGCGTCGTTTCGCTCCTTCTCTTTTACGGCGTTCCAGCTTTTCAGAGCCTCCTCGGCATTGCGGGCCTTCCTTTCGCCGAACACGTGGGGGTGGCGCCGTACCAACTTTGAATAGAGCCGCTCCATGACGTCCGCCAGCGTGAAACGACCCTCCTCTTCGGCGAGGCGCGAGCAGAACACCACCTGGAACAGCAGATCCCCCAACTCATCCTCGAGTCCGGCAAAGTCGCGCTGGTTTACGGCATCGATGACCTCGTAGGCCTCCTCCAGCAGCAGAGCCTTCATGGAGTCGTAGTCCTGCGCGCGGTCCCACGGGCAACCGTCGGGGCCTCTGAGCAGCGCCATGAGTTCCACGAGGCGGTCCGCCAAGTGACCGCCTTGCGGTTCGGTTAATGCCTGGCTCTCAGGATTTGGCCGGTCGTGATCCAGGTCCTGCCGGTCGAGCTGTTCCTCTGCCAAAGGAGTCTCCAGGGGGCGTCCAATCAATATGGCTTCCGGGTCTTAAGGGGGTACTGGACGGGACATCACTGCCGATGGAGGATGCGCTTCGCTCTCCCCGGCAGTGGGCCAAATTACCTTGACCGGTCCGCACCGGACAGACATCGAGATTGGTTAACGAATGTGATAACGAACCCCGCAAAACACCACGGAATTAATCTAAGCTACATATTTTTCAGCAACATAGTGGCTTTACAAAGATAAGGCATTTATAATCAGCCACCTAGTGGCTTCGTTCTAGCTCGTACTGATTCTAAACGAGTCTTAGGCTTCGATCATATGTTTTTTTCTGAGCAGTTCTGATGGCGCGCGGTTCGGAGCGGCCCACCAGCCCTCGCAAGCCTGGAACGAGCCAAGATATACGGTTGGCAGGAAAAGGTCCAGCGTTTCCGAGTACCCGCGTTGAGCGGAGGAACATCCGGCACGGTGTGGGTGGAGCGACGCAAGGTGGCTGGCCGACTCCCTACTGGCAATTTCAGCCGACACGCGATTTCCACGATCGTTAGATTTTATGCAACCCTTTTGTTATCATCAACATCGTGGGTTTACTCAAGTAACTTATTTGTTTTCATCAACATCGTGGGTTCCCGAAACCGGTCCTTTGTTATCAACAACATCGTGGGACCCTCCTTCATTTCACCATTTTTTTCGGAGTTCCCTTGCTGCGGTTGCCATCGCTTTTCTGCCAACTGACGGACTCGCAACTGCGTTGCCAACGACTCGCACGCGTCCGAACTGGCTGTTAAAAGCAAGTGCCTAGAGACATAACCAGTTACTAGCACATTTAGAATAGAAAAGTCAAGGAAAAAGGCCGCACCCAGAGCTCGAAGACCTAAACAGACTCCGCCGTTCGCTCGGGACTCGCGGCTCGTATTCAGGTCGCACGGGTCGAGTCGCGCCGCCCGCGCGCATCACGTAAGCCAGTGGAGGGCTGTTAGTTGCCGGTTCCCGTAAGACCCACTGTCTGCGGGCTGGTCAAAGCGCTATCGGTAAACGTTAGCGTGCCCGTGGTGGCGCCGGTCGCCGTTGGAGAGAATGTCACCCCGACCGTGCACTTGGCCCCGGCGGCGACGCTCGCCCCGCAGGTATTGCTGGCCACCGCGAAGCCCGCACTCGCGGCGATACTTGAAAAGCTCAGCGATGCGCTTAAGTGATTGGTCACCGTAACGGTCTTCGTCACACTGGTGGTTCCGACCTTCACCGTGCCGAAACTCAATGTGCTGGAAGAAAAGCTGACCGGTGCGCTACCGGAGCCCGTCAAGCTGACCGTCTGGGGGCTGTCCGGAGCGCTATCGGTGAAGGTCAAGGTGCCCGTCGCCGAGCCGACCGCCGTCGGGGAAAATGTGACCCCTACCGTGCATTTGGCCCCGGCAGCCAGGCTTGTCCCGCAGGTGTTGCTGGCCACCGCGAAGCCCGCGCTGGTCGAGACGCTCGATAAAGTGACGGCGCTTCCGTTATTCGTCACCGTGACCTTCTTGCTGGCGCTGGTATTGCCAACCACCACGGTGCCGAAACTCAAAGTGCTGGGCGAGAACGAAACCTGTGCGAGGCCGGTTCCGGTCAGACTCACAGTCTGTGTTCCGGCATTATCGACGATGGTCAGGGTTCCGGAGGCCGAGCCAGCGACCGTTGGCGTAAAGGAGACCGAGATGGTGCAGCTTGACCCCGCCGCGATGCTTGCCGGACAACTGTTTGTCTCGCTAAAAGGCGTACCGACGGTCACGCTGGAGATCTGCAGAGGCCCATCGCCGGTGCTCTTCAAGACGACGTTTTGAGACGCGCCGGTGGTGCCCACGACTTGCGAAGGGAAGGATATCTTTGCTGGAGTCACAGAAGCGCCGGGCGTCGTCCCCAAGCCCGTGAGCGCTACGGTCTGCGTCGCACCCAAATTGCCCGAGTCATCGGTGAGGGTCAGCACCCCGTTCGCGGTGCCCGCCGCCGTCGGTGTAAAGGTGACGTTAACGGTGCAGTTCGCTCCCGGAAGAACCGGGCTCCCGCAAGTGTTGGTTTCAGAAAATGCGCCATTCGCCGAAACGCTGGACACGTTCAGCGTCCTGCCGCCGAAATTGGAGATGGCGACAGGCTGCGCAGCGCTTGTGGTACCCACGTTCTGGGAGAAGGTCAACGTGGGCGGTGAAAAACTGATGGCGGAGGGCGGTGGACTCGACACGGGAACCGGAGTTACGCCGAAGACGTAGTAAGAGCCGACGGGGCCAACGTCGCCCGAGGAGTAGAGTACCCCAGCCATGCTATCGACGGCCCTGACGCCGCCGCCTCCGGTGAAGACGGTCCCAGTTGAATTCACGGCGATGCTGTTCAATCCCGTGCTGCCGACGGCGCTGACGGGGATGGAAGTCCAGTTGGCTCCCGTCATATCGTCCACTCGAATGACTCGCGCCGCGCTGTTGTTGTCGGCGATGTAAATCTTGCCGGCGGAATCGATCGCGACGGCGACGGGAGACACGAAGGGACCCGTCAAGACGGTCCAGTTCGTGCCGACCATGTCGTCCATGCGTACGATTCGAAGATTGCCGGCGTCGGCGACATAGATCCGGTTGCTGCTGTCAACGGCCACCCAGAGAAATGCATTGAACTGCCCAACGCCAGACCCGGGGGTGCCATAGGTAATCCAGTTGGCTCCGGTCATGTCATCCACGCGGACCAACCGGGAGTTGCCGGTATCCATTACGTAGATCTTGCCGGTAGAGTCCACCGCAATGCCCTGAGGATCGTAGAACTGGCCTTGAGCCGAGCCACAAGCACCGCCGTAAGTGGTCCAATTCGTGCCGTTTATGTCGTCCATGCGAACGATTCGGCAATGGTACGTATCTGCCACGTAGATTCGGCCGGAAGAATCGAGGGCAATGCCATAGGCGCCATAAAGCCCTGGGTCACCGGGCGGACCGTAGTATGTGATCTGGTTTGTGCCTTGCAAGTCGTCGGAGCGCAGGATGGCCCCGCTATCCGAGTAGTAGAACGGCGTGTAGGCGGAATTAAAGACCGAGGTACCGCTGGCCGCGGTGGCGACTGGTATTGTCTCAAAATACTGAGAGGTGACGCCAACGATCGCTTGCGTCACGGTATTCACAGTCCATGTGCCGCTGAAGTAGGCGGTCAAGCTGTAGGTGCAGGTCAGGTGGCCGCCTCTGCCGCCGCCGTAGCAACTTTCGGTGGCGGTACCGCTGGTAAAGAGGGCGTTGATGCTGCTGGTTTCGTCCGTGGAGAGAAAAGTAAAGCTGCCCCCGGTGCAACCATTGTTGCCAGTTGCCGGACAGTTCAGCGTCACCGTGCCTGCTGGGTTGGCGACAGTCGAACTGATGCTCACGCCGGCGCCTGCCGATGCCGAGCCGCCGGAGTTGATGAGACTGCCCTGGTCAGCGTACGCCAGCGGAATTGAACTGGCGAAAAGAGCGAAAAAGAGGGTCTTATTCATCTTTACGGGACCTCCGTTTGTCCCCAGGCCAAGCCGGCACATCGCATCGGCAAGTAGCCTTTCGGCTTGAGGCGTGGGGAGTATATCCTGGTACGCAGGGACCCACAAGTACCGTTACCTACATCACCTACATCACCTACATCGTCCAGGATTGACACTCGGGTTCGACCTGGCCAAGCTACACCCTTTCGTCAAGATTGGACCGCACAGCAAGTCTCGCCACAACGGTGAACTTCGTGCGAAATTTTCGTTAAAAATTGTGTTGACACCAGGGTTATCATACTGTAGGGTACTAACCGTGAGGTTATCTAAGCCGAGCCGAGGTGCGCTAATCCGCATGTAAGGAGGGATATGCACCACTTACCCCTACAGTACTGGGCTCTTCTTGTCATCGGAGCTTTATTGCTCATCACCTTCTACGCTTGTCTCTGGATTGCCGGCCGGGAGAGCGAGCAAGAGAGCCGTTTTGAAGCGCAATGGGACCTGGAGCACGAAGCGGCGGACGTATCTGAAAATGCTGAAGACGTCTACCCTATGGAAGCAACTTTTCACGCCCGCCCATCGTTCTAGTCCCAGCGTCACCGCGAGCCCCATTCCCACATTCCGAAGGTGACTTCCTGCGCCAGCGGATAGCCAGCCTGTCGCGCCAGCATTGCGATTTGGCCGCGATGATGGGCGTCGTGCGAAATGAGATAGCCGATGAAACCGGCAACGTCGGGCTTGAAGCCCTTGATGCGTCCATCTGCCGCCAGCGCCGCGGCCAATACTTTGCGTAGCGCCTCGTATGATTTTGAAAGCGCCTCAAGGGCCTGGGACCGAGTGGCCGTCCTGGGCTCGATCTTTTCCACCACCTCGCCGCCCGTGGCTTTCAACCACATCCCCCGTACATTGTGAATGTGGGCTGCGACGGCACCGACGGTCCTGCCCTTGCCCTCCGGCGGCTCTGCGCGCCAGGCTTCCTCATCGAGGTTTTCGATCAAGTACATCGTAATGCGATTGTTGGTGGCGTATGCGTCCAGCAACGCGTCGGCGAGTACGAAGGGCGCGGCCTTGGGCATCGAATCTCCAGGCGTGAATTCCCTGGGAGCGCGGGCGTCTCGCCCGCCCTCCGTTGCAACCTTTGAGGGCTCGGCTCCAGGGCGGGCGAGACGTCCGCGCTCCCAGGGCCCTAGACTCGTCACACGTTCCCGCGCTTCATTTCGCCCATCAGGTAGTCCATGGAACGCACACACAGCGTCATGATGGTAAGGGTCGGGTTCTGGCAGGCCGTCGAGGTGAAGGCGGAGCCGTCGCAGACGAAAAGGTTCTTGATGTCGTGAGTTTGTTCGAACTGGTTCAGCACCGACTTCTTGGGATCGTTCCCCATGCGGGCAATGCCCACCTCATGGATGGCCCAACCCGGCGTAGACGGGTGCGCGTTCTTGCGGACGTTCTTAGCGCCGGCGGCCTCCATCATCTCGGCCGCTGATTCTGCCATGTCTTTCACCATCGCCTTTTCGTTCTCGCCGTACGTCATGTGAATGCGCAGCACCGGGATGCCGAAGGTGTCTTTCATTTCGGGATCGATCTCAACGTAGTTGTCAAAGCGCGGCAGGCATTCACCGAAACCGCCGATCCCGAGGTAGCACTGGCCCTCCAGCATGGCGTCTTTGTAAGCCTTCCCGAATCCCTTCGCACCCCAATTGAATCCAACACCGCCGCCGCCCTCGTAGCCAAAGCCACGTAAAAAATTCTTCGATTTCTCGCCGCCCGGCAGATTCCGGAAGCGCGCCACGTAGAGGCCGGCAGGCCGCTGCGGGCCGCCCATGGTAGGCTTCGTCGCAAATTGGGGGAATTCGCCGCTGGCGCCGCCTCCCATGATGTGGTCCATCAGGTAGTGGCCGAGCACGCCGCTGGAGTTGGCGAGTCCGTTCGGATACTGGGAATTGGCAGAGTTCAACAGGATGCGCACGGACTCGAGAGACTGCGCGCAGAGCACCACCACGCGGGCTTTCACCTCGTTCGGCTGGCGCGTGATGCGGTCGATGTAAAGGACTCCCCGGGCGCGGTTACGGTCCGAGTCCATCAGCACCTGGTAGCCCATGGCATTGTGCAGGTGCGTGCAGTTGCCGGACTTCTCTGCGTCAGCCACCGTGGTGAAGGCCGCGTTGAAGTAAGAGTGCGTGATGCAGCCGCGCTCGCAGGGACCGCAGTAGTGGCAGGCGGCGCGTCCGTTGAGGGGCTTGGTGAGATTCGCGTTCCGGTCATTCATGGGGTACCATCCCAGCTTCCTTCGCACTTCGTCCCGGAAGTGAGTCTCCACACACGTCAGCGGCATGGCCGGCTGGAAGTGCCCGTCAGGCAGATGCGGCAACCCCTCGGCCTGGCCGCAGACGCCGACATAATCCTCCACGAGGCCGTAGTAGTCTTCAAGATCCTTATAGCTTATCGGCCAGTCTTCACCGTAGCCGTCGCGCGAGGCAGCCTTGAAATCGAGATCGCTCAGGCGCAGGCTCACGCGCCCCCACACGTTGGTGCGTCCGCCCGTCACGCGCAGGCGCCCCTGCCAGCTAAAAGGCTTGTCTTTGGCGGTGGTATAAGGCTCGTCGAGGTCGTTCGCGAACCAGTCGTAGTTGTACTCCATGCAGGCGTAGCAGTCCTTCTGAACGGGGCGCGTCTTGCGAATCACAGACTCGGCCTGATCGCGGTACGTCAATTCAAAGGCGGGCTTGTGCTCGCTGAAGTTCGAGTCGGGTTGTGGCCGGCCACAGTCGATCATCACCACCTTCAGGCCTGCTTCAGAGAGCCGCTTGCACGCCCAGCCACCCGACGCACCCGAACCCACCACTGCCACGTCAAACATCGTCTTGGATACATCCGCCATAGTTGTCCTCGCGCGGTCGGTGTTCGACCTCCTGTGCCCGACCTCCCGATTGATGATACGTCAAATGGCTAAAGCACGGGTGGGATTCCGGCGCGGGATGGAAACGCGCGAAGCGCCTTGGAGTGCGGCGGCTTGACGCCGCCTTGAAACGGGATCAGGACCGAAGCGAAGGCGGCGTCAAGCCGCCGCACTCCAAGGCGCTTCGCGCATCAGGTCTCGCCGGGCGACCACTGAACCTCATAGTCGTCCGGAACTCTGAGCCGTTCGATTCCAAATCGCATTATCGTCTTGTAAAAAGATGTGCTGGCTCGTCGTTGAAACCAGCCTGCGGAACACCATGGGTATAGGGAGGGCTCCGAAACCAGTTTGTGGTGAACTGCGTTCCTGTGAACGTAGCTCAGCCTGGCGAAATACGATTTCTGGTAGCTCAGACGAGTTTCCCAGTATTGAAACCAAACCTGACGTTCTGGAGTGGTATCCCATTCATTGACCAACCTGGAGGTCGCGGAATGTAGCTCGCTGATGAGATCTCGCAGAGTCTCAGCCCTACGAGGGGACACACCGACAAAATGGTAGTGATTTGAGAAAACCGCCCAAGCCTGAAGACTCCACTGGTACTTCGCTGCCAAACGCTGGAGAGTGTCGCACAGCAGGCGCAGCCTTTCGGTTCCCCTGAAATGATGGCACTTCAAATACGTCCCGCAGGTCACCATATATGCTCCCGCTTCTGCGAGGCGGTGAATCGGGCTGTGAGGCCAGTCAGTCATCGACCGAAGGGGGGAGGTTATCTTGGGTTCCGGCGAGCGCCGAGCCGCCACGCACGCTTTTTTGTCCAGAGTGTTAGGTCAGTGGGCGATCTGCGCCAACTCCAAGGCGGCGTCAGGCCGCCGCACTCCAAGGCGCTTCGCGCAGGGAGGCAACCACGTTTCGAAACCCGCCTACTCCTCACGCAATACTTGCATAGGATCGACGCGTGCAGCGCGAGCCGCGGGTAGCAGCGACGCGCCGGCGGCGACAGTCAGGATGAGGAGCACTACTCCCACGAGTGTGGTGGCGTCCGATGGCGACACGCCAGAGAGCATGCCGGCGAGAACGCGGGTGAAGGCGACTGCAAGGGCCAAGCCGCAAACACAGCCCAGAACCGCGACGCCCAGGCCTTCCAGAAGGAATTGCCGCAACACTTGTCCGCGCGCCGCACCCAGGGCCAAACGCAAACCCACTTCTCGCCGCCGGACGTTCACAAAGTAGCTCAAGGTGCCGTAAAGACCGAGGCAAGCCAGCGAAACGGCCGTGACCGCGAAAAAGGACAGCAGCACGGTGCGCAGCCGAGTATCCACGAAGGCTTCACCGAGGCGCTCGTCGAGCGGCATGATATCGAAGACAGAGCGGGCAGGTTCAATTTCGTGAATCTTGCGCCGCAGCGTTTGAGCCATGGTCATGGGCTCGGCTTGGGTGCGGATGAGGTAATAAGGATCGGGGTCAGGGTCATTCACGCACCAATAGACGGTAGGAACCGGCGCGTGATTCAGGCCTTGCTCGCGAGCATCTCCCACCACTCCCCGGATCTCACCGGGCGGTGGTATGAAATTGCCGCCCGGCAACTGGACGTGATAGCCGATGGGTGTTGCTCCAGGAAGGTAGGTGTTGGCGAAGCTCCGATTCACCATGACGTTGAGCGAACCCCACCCTCCTCCTTTCGGGTCTGACGGCGGGGTCGGCTCCCGGCACAATTCGCCCGCCAGAAGCGGAATCTGCATGGTGAAGAAATAGCTGGCCGAGACGAAGCGGCTCTCGACATGTACCTTGCGGCCAGGTTCTGTCTGGCCCTCGATGAACGTGTGCTCGGTTTCGTATTCGGCCGGGACTCCCGGAGGGTTCGCCGAGGTCGCAGTAGCTTCCACGCCCGGAACGGTTCCGAGAGCGTCAAGCGTGCGGTCGATTCGTTGAGCGAGCGCTCTCATGTCGGCGGTCTCGCCCCAGCCACCACTGATGTGAAGAGTGAGGATGTGGCCGGCCTCGAAGCCCGGCGACACCTTTCCCAGCGCCTGAAAGCTGCGCAGCAAGAGCCCCGCTCCGGCGAGTAAAGCTACGGCCAAGGACACCTGCACTCCCACCAGCAACCATTGCAAGCGGCTGCGCGTTGAAACTTGGGTGCGGTTCGCCTGCGCCATAGAGCCCGAGAGGTTGCGGCGTGTGGCGCGCAGCGCAGGGAGCAAGCCACACAGGAGCGTGACCACGACGGTGCACACCAGGGAGTAAAGCACGATTCTCCAGTCCAGACGGATCTCCTCAATGCGCGGCAGGTTGCCGGCAAGAGCGCGAAATGCACGGGAGGCGCCGCCCGCGACCGCAAGACCGAAAGCCGCCCCGGTGAGCGCCAGCACAAAAGCCTCCGCGAGCAATTGGATCACGACGGCAGTGCGTGACGCGCCAAGCGAGAAACGAATGGCAATCTCGTGCTGGCGCTGCGTAGCGCGGGCGAGCAGCAACGCTGCGACGTTGGTGCATCCGATCACCAGAAGCAGGGAAACAGAGCCGAATAGGAACCAAAGGGAGCCTCGCACGTCTCCTACGATCGTATCTTTCAGGGGCTGGACGTACACCGCCAGTTCGCCATCCGTCTTTGGGTACTGCTCACCAAGCTGCGCCTGTACGGTTGTGAGGTTTGCCTGCGCCTGTTGCACCGTGACGCAGGGCTTCAACCGGCCGACGGTGATGAACCAGGCGGAGTCTCGGCTCTGGGCGTAGGGCGCGTTCATCGGCACCGCAGACCACGCGTCCACGTCGCGCTCCGGGAAGAGAAACGACGCCGGCATGATGCCGACGATGGTGTAAGAGTATCCGCCCATGTGCAGCTTCTTACCGAGTGCGTCAGGATTGGCCCCGAAGTGGCCCCGCCAGTAACGGTCGCTGATGATGACAGCGTCGGGTCCGCCAAATCGCTCCTCGTCGGGGTTGAAGCCTCGCCCCAGGGCGGGAGCGACTCCCCACACCTGGAGGAATCGGGGAGTCACGGCCGCCATTGTGACCTTCTCGGGAAATGTGCCCGAAGTCTCGGACTCATCTTGCGTGTAATATCCGGCAATCGCTTGAAACGTTGAATTCATCCGGTTCCAGTCTTCGAGCCGCACCGGCGCCACCTGGGTTTCCGGACTCCTGACCTTGGGATTGATTTGATCCAGCCGCACGAGCTGATCGGCGTCAGGAAATGGCAGAGGCCGAAGGATTACGGCGTCGAGCGCCGAGAACACCGCACTGTTGGCTCCAATGCCCAGCGCCAGTGTGGCCACGACCGTTATTGAAAAGGCCGGCGATTTGCGCATGAAGCGCAAGGCTGATTTCAAGTTCGCAAGTGCGCTCTCCACCAGGGGAAGGCGGTAAACATCCTGCACTTCCTCTCTGATCTGTTGCTGACCGCCGAATTCAAGCACAGCTCGCCTCCTTGCCTCTTCCGGCGAAAAACCCAGTGCGATGTTGGCTTCTGTCAGCTCGTCGATGTGGAACCGCAGCTCGGAATCCAATTGCTGATCAAGAGGACGCTTGCGAAACAGCCCTTTCCGCCAGCCCATGTGCGAACTCCTGGCTACGACGCCGTCTCCAGAATCTGGCTCACCGCTCCAGCCAAGCGGTGCCAATTTGATTCTTCCTTGCCGAGCTGCCTTCGTCCCTTGGCCGACAATCGGTAAAACTTGGCCTGCCGGCCATTGTCAGACTCGCCCCAGTCAGACTCCAGCCACCCTCGCTTTTCCAGCCGATGCAACGCCGGGTAGAGCGAGCCCTGCTGAACCCGCAGCATTTCCTTGGAAATCTGCCGGATTCTGAGGGAAATGCCGTATCCGTGCACCGGGCCCAACGCCACAATCTTCAGAATCAGCATGTCGAGCGTGCCTTGCAGAAGGTCAGATTTCTCGGTTGGCATGCTGCCTCCTAGACAGTCTACATATACCGCTCGCATAGGTAGATTGTCAAGGAGAGAGGTGAAGCTGCTAGAGTGTGGCAGGCGACGGTGACCGGTGGCAGCGAGACTGCCTGGAGGCGGATCGCGCCTCCGGGCCGGCCTCTTATTGAAACGTTACGCTGAAGGAGTTGATCGTTCCTCCCGATGTAATCAGCAGGGAGTCTGTAACCTGAAAGGTGTTCTGCGCGGCCGCGAAAGCTCCTGACACAGTAGTCGATCCCGGGCCGCTGCTCGGCCCGGAATTCTCCACAAGTGTTCCGGCGAAGTACGTCAAGGGACCGCCCACCGGCGCCGTGCTGGCGCGTACCCGCACCATGCCTGGAGGGGACGTCGGGTCGAATTGCAATGTCAGGCCCGCGGTAAGTCCGGTAACGACATACGTGATGCCGCCCAGGGCAGAGGGCGGAAATGTCACCCCCGTTAGGTCGAAGTCAAAGCCGTCGCCAGCGGCAGTCGGTATCACCAATATCGACGCAGCCTGCGCCCCCAGATCTCCTCCGGCTTTGAAGCTCAACAAGACTCGTGTACCCAGAGTGCAAGTGAAACCTTTGGCCACGTACGCCGCCAAGCTATCGGGCGCGCATGCTGCCTGGTCCGGCAGTGCCGCCCTCTCGACGGCTGGCGGCGGATCAAAGAAGAACGTACCGTAAGCTCCAGTGATCGGCCCCTTCGTGCTGATATCGAGAACGACGTCAAAGGCGGTCGGGCCGATGCCGGCCAAGGGTGTTGACTCCGCATTGAACACAGGCTGACCCGCAGCCGTGCGCAGCTTAAGCTCAATGGGCGTGAATCCTACTGGAAAAATCCCTTCGTCCACGAACACATTGGGCGTTGTCACACCTCTGCCGCTGAGCTCCGCGGTGGCCCCGGGGAAGGGCGTCGAGGTGTATACGATTCGCGCTGTGCTGACCCTTCCCGCAGGAAACTTCACCTTCGTAAGATCGAATGCGAATCCGCGAGCAGGGATGACCGTAACGGTGGTAGCTTTGCCCGTAAGCCCTAGGAAGCCCCCCACCAGGAATCTGGAGAACGTTTGTGCTCCGACAGTGCAAGTGAACCCCTTCGCCAGGTACGTGGAAAGACTCGCCTCAGGGCAAGGGCCCTGAGCGGATGAAATGAGAGGAGCCAAAAGGATGGTAATGGCCGCCGCTAACGTCATAAAGGTTGGAGAGTGCCGCTGTGTCGTTGCTCGCATAGCTACCTCCTCTTGTGTGAGATTTGCCGATACGTACGACGCTTGCAGGCTGCGAAGACCTTCACATGTTGCCAATCCGCGCGCTGGCTGCTGCTTGAGGGGTGGTCGAAGCCTGGTCGCTCCGCGTGGGAACGTGGCGTTGCAAACAACACGGTCACAAGAGCCCCCCATTTAGGCCCCGACTTCGGCGCCTCGAATTGACAAGTTGGACTGGTTTTTTCCGCAGTCCGCTGCCAGGAGTTGCTGGCCTGCGGAACACGACGTTCCGGAGGCTGGCTTCCCCGCGTCGTAGACTACCTGCGTAACAAGTGCGAGCAAAACCGAAGCCAAGAGCGTCGCCAGCTACTGAGGCCCGCCCGAGGTCATAACCGGTGGAAGGGGTAGGACTAGCTCAGGCGCGGCACCAGCTTGGTAATACTGCCCGTTGAAACGAGTCGCTATCCGAAAGGCTAGAACCAACCAATCAGATAGCTGGTACAGACACGTTAATCGAGATGGCTTCAACCGCCTCGAGTGGCTAGGTGGGCTGGGTAACTCCCTGCTCCACTGCCACTCACTGCCACTGCTATTCACTTGACAATTACGTCGAAGCATGCTCTAATTTGGTTAACCTGTTCCGAGCGAATCCATGAGCGTTGTTATGTCGTCTCTAACGAGTTTCCGAGTCCGCGATGAGGGTAGCAGCGTCACCTGGCGGAAGGGGCGATCGCGAATCAAAACAGATACGGTCGAAGCCTAAGACTCCTTTAGAATCAGTGGGGGCTACCGAACAAACCCATCATGTTATTGATTGTAAATAACTTGCTCGGCTATCCCATCATCTTATTGATAGTTAAAGGCTTAATCTTAATCTTCGCTAGCCTTGCTTAGGTGAACCGAGGGCTCCTCGTTAGGCTCAACCGACCCCATGGACCTGACCGCCAAAATCGCCGACCCCTACGTGCCGGTGACCTTCTTTGAGGTCGTGCCACCCGAAGAGGGCAAGCCCGGCGCGGTGGAAGAGGCCACCGAGGTGGTGCGTCGCGTAGCCGGCTCGGTGGACGCCATCAACCTGCCTGAAATTCACAACGAGGCTCGCCCGGGAGAGCGCACGGCTAACTTCGTGCCACGCATGGACCCCCGACGCCTGGGCGTGCACTTACGCAACGAACTCGGCGTGGAAGTGGTGACGAACCACTGCGTGGTTTATGAGCCCGACCCGCTGCCCTGGCTGCGCGAGACCCGCGACAGCTTTGGTGTTCATCATTACGTGCTGGTGGGGGGTGAGAGCAGCGCGATTCAGTACGCTGGCCCGAGCGTGATGGAGGCCACAGAGCGCTTGCGAGCGGCCGGACACGAAGGAGCGCTCGGCGGCATCAGCATTCCCAGCCGCGCCGGCGAGGCTGAGCGCGTGCGCCGCAAGCACGCCGCGGGGCTCACCTTCTTCACCACCCAGGTGCTGTTCGATCCGAATGACATCGTCTGGCTCGTGCAGCGGCTCAACGGCCTTGAGGCACGGCTGTTCCTGAGTTTTGCGCCGGTGAGCCATCCGCGCGACCTCCAGTTTTTGCGCTGGCTCGGGGCCGACATCCCGCCGGACCTGGATCGCTTCCTGCGCCTTGATGAAGCTTCGGCCGCCGATCTCAGCCATCCCGAGCGCCGAGACAGCGCTCGCGCTGCGTGCCTCGAGCGCTCCATCGATCTTGCGCAACGCATTCTGATGGAGGTCTTCGACAACCTGCCGCCTGATCCGCCGGCGCTGGGGCTGAACATCGAGCACATCAACCGGCGCAACGTCACTCCCGCCGTAAGAATGCTGGAGCGGCTGGGCGACCTCTATGCAAGCTTGGTTTCAGCGCACGCCGGACGATGAGGATTTTCGATTGACGATAATCGATTGTCGATTGATTATTGCAATCGGCTTCAGCACGACACATCATTAGAGAGGCGCGGTCAAGAATTGCGATTTCCGACCGGCAATCGGCAATCGACAATCGACAAATGGGAGAGATAGATGGCTGAGAAGCTTGATCTCGCGGAGCGAGGCGGCCCCAGGAACGGCGAGCCTCAAAGGCTTGACCGGCGCCTCTACATGCAACTCCTCGCCTTCGGGAACGCGACCGATTCCAACAAACTGGCCCAGGCGCTGGAAAGCGGCGGATTTGAAGCCGTGCTGTACAAAGACCTCAGCGATCCCTGCGGTGTTGCGTTGCTCACCTGGAACGAACAGCCCGACTTTTTCGTCACCTTGCTTCGTCCGTTTCTGGCCGAAAGGCCCTTCAGCGGCCTCACACTCAAGCGGGAGCTCACGATGTTTGGGCGCACCTACAGTCTTGGTCACGAACCGGACCTTGAAGATTGGCTGCTCCGCAAAGCGCCGCGTACAGTTCTGAATCGCGAGTCGCGGTGGGCGGTGTGGTATCCCTTGCGCCGCACCGGTGAGTTCTCGGCGCTGCCGCTTGAGGAGCAAGGTCCCATCCTCGCCGAGCACGGCCGCATCGGCCACTCTTTTGGCGAGGCCGGCTATGCGCAGGATGTGCGCCTGGCCTGCTTCGGGCTCGATCAGCACGATAACGACTTCGTGATCGGCCTGATTGGACGAGAACTCTATCCGCTTTCCGCCTGCGTCCAACAAATGCGCCGCACACGTCAAACCTCTAAGTACATCGAGCGCATGGGACCGTTTTTCGTGGGCAAGGCTCTGTGGCAGAGCTCGAGCGAGGGCTAACCTGCCTTTCTCAGGATTCGAAAAGGGCGGGGCTTCAGCCAAGCTTCAGCCCCGCCCTTTTCGAATCCTGGCGAGAAATGCAGGCCAAGGGTCAGATCTGCTCGTGGTGAAGGAGGCAGGAACCTTCGGATCGTTCCGAAAAAAATGGGCCGTCAGTCGCGGGGGTATCCTTGAACGACGGCCCCTAGAGGCGGACCTTACGAAGATCTTTGCCGGGCGATGCCGACGCCCGGGCGATGCCACCTAACGGCGACCGTAGTGCCCACCGCGGTACCAGCCTCCGCGATACCAGCCCCAGCCGCCGTAGTACCGCGGACCCCACCCGATTGCGATACTAGGTCCCCAATAGTAGGGATAGCCGGGACCGTAGTAGTAGTAAGGCGGCGGAGGTGGAGGCGGCGGGCAGCCGTAGCCGCTGCAGGGGGACGCCGAGCGCGGTGGCGGCGCCTGAGTATTCACCGACGCCTGGTAGGCGTTTGGATCCATGTACCGGAAGGCCTGCGGCGAATCTGCGGTAGAAATGTTAACCGGTGCCGAAACCTCGAACGTCAGTCGGCTCTCGGCCTCAATCACGGTGGGCTGGCCGCGCGTCAGGAGCACTCCGGCCAGTCCAATAGCAAGCCCAGCCCCGGCCCCGATGGCGGCGCCGGTACCTGCCTCCCACGGGTGGGAGACTGCAGCGCCGATTCCCGCACCGACGCCGGTGGTGGTGGCAACTGCAGCCGCGTCACGACCTTTGGACGTAGGACCCGTTCGGCCTGAAAGTTGGGTTTGTATGGGCACCGTCTGGCCGTCCACCAGGGTCAAGCTCGTCAACTGCAACGCCAGGCGCGAAACGCCCTTCACCATTCCGGCCTTCTCAGCATCCACCACGCGGCCGCCCACCGTCTGCCCGGGTGCCGCCACCACGAACCCATTCACCACCACGGGATCCGTAATCGTAGCCGTGAACTTATCACCGGGGTGACTCTGGTCGGACGATAGAAGCTGGTTGGTACGAACGTTAATGAATGTGCCGGATCTCAGCATCAAGCGCGGCGGGACGGAGTCATTCTGCTGGCCGTTGTCGGTGCCGTTGGAACCCGCTTGATTCGGCGGCGCCTGATCCTGATAGGGAGGGCCCTGATTCGGCGCTTCTTGGCCGGGCGGGACATCCACAACTGGAGCGGGCGCGTTCGGCCCACCGGTCTCGGCGCTGGCCGCTACCCGATTCTGCGTGTCCCCAGCCGCCGGGCTCTGCGGTGGTGTGGCGAAATGCTGCCACGTGCCCGCGGGCGCCGGGTTCTGTTGCGGAGCCGCAGAAGGCGGCCCGCCAGAGCCATCTTGCGCCAGCCCAGCCATGGGCAAAGCAAGCATGCTGATCGCGGCCACGTAAACAACCACTCGAGTGTACTTGCGGGAAACCGACTTCATCTGATCTCCTTACGCGTACCAGCACCTTGACCTAGCACAAGTCGCGCCAAACTCCTGATTGCGGCTAACTCATTGATGACGTTAAACGTGCCTTGGAGGTCCCCATGGCAGGCATGGAACCTGTTATGGTGATAATCCACCGCTCTTGGTGAATTTCAACCACGCCGCATGGGCATTTACAGGCGGACGAATCCCCAGACGGAAAACGTCCCACCCAGCGCCTGTGCTGCCGACGGCCGCAAAGCGCAAAGAATGAGCGCGCATGATGCTAGCAGTGGTCTACAAGCTCTGACCTTTCGTACACTCGAAGCGGATGCAAGCCGGGGTTCCAAGCCGAACAGCTCGCGCGGCGGCGTTTCATCGCGCTGCTCACCAAGTGCTGGAAGGCGGCAGCATCTTTACGGATCCCCTTGCTCTTCGCATCCTGGGCGAAGACGCTGAGGCCGTCGCCCGGTGGGCTGAGGAGCATCGGTCCGGACGAGGCATGCGAATCTTCATCGCAGCACGAACGCGTTTTGCCGAGGACGCGTTGGCGTTTGCCGTGGGGCGTGGCGTCTCTCAATTGGTAGTGCTTGGCGCGGGCCTCGACACTTATGCTTATCGCGGAGCGTTGCGCGAGCGTCTGCGAATTTTCGAGGTTGATCATCCCGCCACACAGGCTTGGAAGCGAGAGCGCCTGGCCAGGGCTGACATCCCAGTGCCACCGGCGTTGACCTTTGCTTCAATCGACTTCGAGCGGCAGACGTTGGCCGCGGGTTTGGCGGCCGCGAACTTTGATCCCACGCTGCAAACCTTTTTCACTTGGCTCGGATGCGTGCCTTACCTGACAGAAGAGGCCGTGTGGTGTACGCTCCAATTCATCACGAGCCTGCCCAAGGGCGCGCACGTTGTGTTCGACTACGGCGATCCTCCTGCGTGTTTATCACCAGAGATGCGTGCGAGCCACGATCGGCGGGCCGCGCGCGTCGCAGAATTGGGTGAGGCCTGGCTGAACTATTTTGAGCCTGATGAGCTCCGCGCCAAACTCTCGGACCTCGGATTTCGTGAGATCGAAGATCTGGGGCCCCCCCAGATTGCGTCACGTTACTTTCCCAGTCGAACCACCTTTGCTCCAGAACGAGGCGGCCACATCGTGCGCGCGGCCACAATTTAATGCAGCCTGCGGCGGCAGTGCGGCCCCAATCTCGCATCGCGTCGCGATGGGTGGTACCCGCGGAGATGCACAGGCTTCCTCTGATTCAGGGCTGCGAACTGGGTCGCATCCTTGGTCTGTGCAGCAGCTTAATGACTTGTATAAAGTCACGATTGATCAGGCGTGCAGAGTGGCAGAACGAGGACACGGCCCTGCGCCAAGGAGACGATGGGCAGAGCCTGATTGCTTCTCGAAGGCGCTCCCTCTCAGCCGGGAACTTGAATAATGTTGGATATGCGTGCCCGGCACCGAGAGGTCAAAGAGTAGGCTACATTCGCACGCTACCCATCATTTCTCAGCAGGATTCGAAAAGGGCGGGGCTTTCAGCCCCGCCCCGGAGTTTGTACATTTTTGAGGCCCGAAGGGCCGTACTAACAAAGCCCTGGGCAACGCCCGGGCAACGCCCAGGGCGAGTCGTCGCGCGGTGTGAGGAGTTAGCCCTGAAGGGGCAAACTAGGCCCTTCGGGCCTGGGTCAAATAGTAGGCTACATTATCACGCGACAAGGGCCAGGACCCGGTTGCTGAAAATGGTTTGGCGATTCGCCGCGATGTGATACACAGAACCCCCGGGGCCGCCCAGGCTGGGAGGTTTATAGCTCACACCAGCCGGGAATCAGCGAGTCTGCTCCGGGCCATATGTTACAGCAATGTTACAACGGGCGCGCGGCAGAGCACGCGACCGCAAAGTAACGATTACAGTTGGAAAAGTACCGGTTACACCGGCTGTCAGGCGAAAAATCAGGTTGCACCCCGGAATGTGCAATGCAATCAGTAGTGTACGGAGTTATGTGGCGGTTACAGGTTAAAAAGGCAGTCGCCTGCCGGTGAGGCCTGAAGAGAAAGATGGGAAAAGTGAGAAACGCACGTAGCACCCCGGAATGTCCAAATCTATGAAGGGTTTGGAGAGTTATGTGGGGGGTCGGTGGGAGAGACAATTGGGATTTTTGAGAAATTCTGCAGCGAATGGCGTCGGAGGTATGGTGTTACACTTGCAGGAAGAAAAGCTCGTCCTCAGTTCCCGGGTTGATTGCTGATTTTGGGACCGCGCTAGATCCCATTACCCTACGTTCCCAGTCGAGCCCAGTCCTGCTCCCGAACCAGGTGGCCATATCGTGCGCACGGCCGCCGTCTGGGCCATCGCTCGCGCGGAGGGTACAATTCTCAGCCGTGCGGCTCGAGCGCACGTTTTTTCGGCGATGCAATTGTAGGCGAGGCCGTAATTTACTCTCCGTGTTCTTGACAAGGAGGTCTGCTCTGGCACATAGTGCCTTTCTACTAGGGTCTTCTAGTGGGCCGAAGTGATCCATCTGCCCGGCAGTCCGGGGGCAGGCCGGAGAACATCTGTAGGAGGGTTCCTATGAAGAGGACGTTATATTGCTTGCTGGCTCTGTTCGCCATTCTCCTTCCATCCCCATTCGCGTTGGCCCAGGTCGATACTGGCGGCATTCTGGGTACTATTAAGGACCAGAGCGGAGCCGTGATCCCCGGTGCGAAGGTCTCAGTCACGAACCTCGCGACCGGCCTCACGGTCACCGCTGTCACCGGTGCGGACGGGACTTACGAATTTCGGCCTCTCAAGATCGGAACTTACTTGGTGTCGGCCGAACGCGAGGGATTCCGTAAGATCCAGCAGGAAAACGTCCGCGTGGATGTTCAGCAGCGCGTGGTGGTGGACTTGACGCTGCTTCCCGGCCAGCTCACTCAAACCGTCGAAGTGACGGGGGCGCCTCCAGCGCTCCAGACGCAGGAGGCTTCGGTTGGCCAGGTGGTAGGCGAACGCGAAGTGAATAGCCTGCCTCTAAACGGACGGAATTTTACCTTCCTGGCTCAAATCGTGGCCGGAGTCAACACGCCACAAGCGGATACGCGAGGCAACGCGTCTACGGGCGCCTTCTCAGCCAATGGCGAGCGGCCCGCTCAAAACAACTACCTTCTCGACGGTATTGACAACAACTCGAACACGATCGACTTCTTGAACGGCACAAATTTCGTGGTGCTGCCCCCGGTGGACGCGGTTCAAGAGTTCAAGGTGCAAACCAGCAACTACAGTGCCGAGCAGGGGCGCGCGGGCGGCGCCATCCTCAACGCCACCATCAAGTCAGGAACCAACCAGATTCACGGCGACTTCTGGGAATTCTTCCGCAACGACAAGCTGGATGCCGCCGACTTCTTCGAGAATCAGGGAGGGATTCAAAAGGGCGAGTTCCGGCTGAATCAGTTTGGCTTCACGGTTGGCGGGCCGGTAGTGATTCCCCACGTGATCAACGGCCGAAACAAGCTGTTCTTTTTCGGCGACTATGAGGGTCTGCGCAGGCGCCAGGGTAGCGTGTTTACGAACTCGGTTCCAACCGGCCTTCAGAGCGCCAGCGGATTTCAGAATTTGTCCGAGCTCATTACCGAGCAAACGGGCAACGTGACGAGCACGGATGTCCTGAACCGCGTATTCCCATTTGGAACGGTTTTTGATCCTGCCACAACCCGTCCCGTGGTGTGCGGAGTCCCCGATGCGGTCACCGGACTGGTTGCTCCCAGTTGCGCCTCGCAAGGAGTGCCGGCCGGAAGCACCCTCAGCTATATCAGCGACCCGTTTTATGGACCTAACGGAACAACCCCGGTGCGCGGGATAACGAACTTCGCAAACGCCTGCCCCAGCGTCGCGGGCTGCATGCTCAACCAACTCCCTGCTGGCCGGATTGACCCAAACGCGATAAAAATTCTTCAACTTTTCCCGGCGGCGCAAAGAGCGGGTATTTTCAGCAACCAGACCACCAATCCGAATCTCAGCGAAACCCGCGACGCTTTCGACACCCGAGGGGACTACACGCTGAACGACAAAAACCAGATATTCGGCCGCTTCAGCTATGTGAATGACCCTCAGTTTATTCCGGGGCCTTTCGGAGGCGTTGCCGACGGTGGTGCTTTCCAGCAGGGGGCTCAAACCGCACTATCCCAGCAAAGCGTTTTGGGCTGGACCCGCAGCATTAACCCGACGACGGTGAACGAGGCCCGGATCGGAGTGACCTACATCCACACATCGCGTTCTGGCCCCGAGGGCAACACCTTGGGCATTCCGGAAAAGTTTGGGATACAGGACGTGCCGCAAGTGGCGCTAAACGGGGGCCTCCCGGCGTTGGTTATTGGCGGGCTGAGTACGCTCGGCACCAACGCTTTCCTGCCGTCCGATGAAGTCAACAGCACGGTGCAGGTGACCGACAATTTCAGCAAGATGTACGGCAAGCACGCCTTCAAGATGGGTTTCGAGTTCCAGCACATCAAGTTTTCGACGCTGCAGCCGTCCTGGTCGCACGGCGAGTTCGACTACACCGGAGCTTACACGGGCAGTGGAAACACGGGAATCGCCCAACTCCTGCTGACTCCTATTGCGTCAACCGTCCCCGGGGGGTCGGATTTTGTTGGCGGCGCCGACAGCGTATTTACGTCCAACATCGCACTGGTGGACGACGTGCATAACTACTACGGGACCTATTTTCAGGATGACTGGAAGGTCACACCGAAATTGACACTGAACCTTGGCCTTCGATATGAACACTTCGGGTTGCCCAACGAAGTTCACGGACGGCAAGCCAATTTTGTCCCGGGCGCGCCCTGCTTCGCACCCTCTGCCAGTGCGGGTTGTGCGCAGTACCTGGTGCCAGACTCTCAAAAGAATCAGGCCCTTTGGGCTACCTTTGCTCCAGACGTGACTCCCAACGGCTTTACGGCTGCGCTGGCTACGGATGGCATCAACCTCAACTTTGTCCACAACAAGCCGGAGCTTGCCGACGCCCAAAACCTGAACTTCGCTCCACGGTTCGGCCTTGCCTACCAAGTGTCGTCCAAGCTGGTAGTCCGTGGAGGGTTTGGCCTCTTCTATGGAGGCTTCGAAGTCCAAAACGGAAACAATCAAGGGAACAGTTTTCCTTATCAGTTTAACTTCGGGTTGTTCAGTCCCAACTCGAATACACCCATTACTGTACCTGGGCTTAGTAACGCGCCGGCGGGCTGTACCCAGGCTTACACCTTCGAGCTTGGCTTCGCTTGCACACCCCTCGATCCCAGCCTGGTGCCTGGCTTTGGCATTGGAATGACGGGCCTTCAGCATAACTTTCAGACGCCGTACTCCGAGGGTTGGAACCTGACGTTCGAGTACGCTTTCACCCCCACGCTCACCCTCACCATGGGTTATGTAGGGAACTCCACGCACCGTCTGGAGGTCTTTAAGGGGACCAACAACGTCTCTCAAATCCTGCCCCCCAACACCTGTCTGCAAGCGCCGAGTTGTCCGGGCCAAAATCCGGGCGACATCAGTTATGTTCCGTTCCCGGACTTTTCGACCGGCCAGACTTACCAAACCACGGACGGCAACAGCTATTACAACGGGCTTCAGACAACCCTCGAGAAGCGCTACGCGAAGGGCTTGAACCTGCTGGCTACGTACACTTACTCACGCTGCCGAAGCGACGCGGCAGACCTCCTCAACGGTACCGCCATCGGCTCGTATCGGGCTGTGAATGTTCCAGGAGCCGGGATTAAGGCGGATTATGGCGACTGCGACTTCGACATTCGGCAGGTCGTCCACCTTAGTGGCGGTTATGAACTTCCCGTCGGCAAGGGCAAGGCGTTTCTGGGCGATGCCAGCCGGCCCGTGGACTTGCTGGTGGGCGGGTGGAGCACGCAGTGGATCGCGAGCATCGAGGGAGGCCAGCCCATCACGCTTCAGTGTGATGACGGTCCAGCAGCGGGTGTCGGTTGCTACGACTTTGTTAATCCGGGAGTGGACCGGCACGGCTCAGGAGCGCCAGACCACTTCCTGAACCCCGCGGCTTTTAATCAGCCCTGCCCGCCGCCGAACTTTATACAGCCCTCCACTTGTATTGCCGGTCTAACGGGGCTGGCGTTGTTGGGTGGAACAGCTTCTCAAGTTTCCGGGCCTGCCATCAGCCGGCTTGATTTTTCGCTCTTCAAGCACTTCCAGTTATCGGACCGCTTCCGCTTGGAGTTTCGTAGCGAGTTCTTCAACATCCTGAATCATCCGACGTTCAATGCGCCGGGATTTGGCGGCAACGGCGTGAGAGCAATCCCCGGATCAACCGATTTTCTCAGTACTGCCTTTGGCCAGATTGGGTCAACACGCTTCCCGTTCAACGACCCGCGGCAGATCCAGTTCGCTTTGAAGCTTTATTACTGACGGGCGAATCTCGAAGGCTGCCAGGCGGTTCAAAGCAGGCGCGAGATAACTTCTGGATTCCCGCCTGCGCGGGAATGACAGCGTTGAAAATGGGGGCCGCAAATCCAAGGGCTTCACCCCCCCTGTGGAAGCGGAGGTTGAGGTAGCCGATTCACGGCTCCACTCAAACGTGATCGTTCCCACGCAGGCGGGAATCCACGACTTCCCAGCGGCACTCTCTTGGGATGCCGGCAGCGCTGGCACACGTCCTTTTTAGCCGGGGCCTGTCAACACCCTGGTTCTAGGTACCGGTCCCACTCAGACTGACATTCTGCGGGCTCGTAGGATCGGAATCGCTGAGGGTTACGCTCGCTGATCGAGTCCCGGTTGCGGTAGGCGTGAACGTCACGTTGATGGTGCAGCTCGCCCCACCCGCCACGCTCGTGCCGCAAGTGTTCGTTTGAGCGAAGTCACCGGGGTTGGTTCCTGTAATCGTAATGCTGTTGAGGGTGAGCTTGTTTCCAAGATTGGTGAGCGTAATAGTCTGCGTGCTGCTGGTTGTGCCCACTTTGCGGCTCACGAACGTGATCGAACTCCGGGAGAGCGAGACGGCGGTCTTGCCGTTGCCGCTTAAGTTGACGGTCTGGCTGCCCGCGCCGGAGTTGTCCGTGATGGTCAGCGTCGCGCTCATCGAGCCGGTTGTTGCGGGCGTGAAGGTCACCGTGAGGGTGCACAAGGCTTCTACGGCCAGACTGCTGCCGCAGTTGTTGGACTGGGTGAAGTAAGAGGGGTTCGTGCCGGTGATGGAAATGTTGGAGATGCTCAACGTCCCCGTGCCAGTGTTGGTTAGGGTCACGGTTTGCGCTGCGCTGGTTGTCCCCACCACCTGCGCTCCGAAACTCAGCGAGTGAGTGGAAAGGATCGCATCAGGACTGGTGGTTCCGGTTCCGGTGAGAGTAACGTTCTGGGGACTGGCGGGATCGGAATCGCTGATGGTGACACTGGCCGATCGCGTGCCACTGGCCGCAGGGGTGAACGTGACGTTAATCGTGCAGTTGGCGCCAGCCGCCACGCTCGTGCCACAGGTGTTGGTTTGGGCAAAGTCGCCCGGGTTGGTTCCTGTGATCAAGATGCTCTGAATCGTGAGCGTGTTTCCGAGATTGGTTAGGGTAATGGTTTGCGCGCTGCTCGTGGTTCCGACCTGCCGGCTCGAAAAGTTGATTGAACTCTTGGATAGTGATACGGCTGTGGTGCCATGGCCACTTAGGTTGATTGTTTGGCTCCCCGAACTTACGTTATCGGTGATCGTCAACACTGCGCTCGTGGAACTGGTTGTTGAAGGCGTGAAAGTTACCGTGAAGGTGCACGACGCGCCTGCGGCAAGACTACTGCCGCAGTTGTTGGACTGATTGTAATACGAAGGGTTCGTTCCGGTGATGGCGACGTTCGAGATGTTCAACGTCACGGTGCCCGTGTTGGTCAGGGTAACGGTTTGGGACGCGCTGGTGATGCCGACTACCTGACCTCCAAAGCTCAGAGAATGTGTGGAGAGCGTCGCCGTCGGGGCGGCCGTACCTGTTCCGCTGAGACTGACGGTCTGTGGGCTTGCCGCATCGCTGTCTGCAATAGTCAAGGTGCCGGTTATGCTTGCCACCGAGCCTGGCGTGAAGGTAACGCTGATGGTGCAACTCGCGCCCGCTTTCAAGCTGGTGCCGCAATTGTTGGTCTCAGCAAAGTTGTTGCCGGTTGCCATGCTCGTGATGGTGAGCGTGGTACTCCCGATGTTGCTGAGGGTGACGGTCTGTGCCGGACTGGTGGTGTTGATCTGTTGGTTGCCGAAGCCCAAGCTGCCGATCGATAAACGCACAGAAGTGACAGGAACCACCAACGAAACCGTGACCGTGTGCGTCAGGCTGCCGCTATTGGCGATGACCGTGATGGGATAGGTCCCGGGCGGCGTGGAGGTGGTATCGCCGAGCGTCAAAGTAGTGGTCGCGGAATTGCCGCCGGAGATGTTGAGGGTCGCCGAGCCGAGAGTTGCGCTCAGACCGTTGACCTCAGTAGCCCCGTCCAGGGTGAGGTTGACCGTTCCGCTCCAGGAGAGAGGAACACCACTGAGGTTGTAGGTGGCTTGGCCGGCTGCTGAAGCCGTGAGCGTCGGAGAATCTACGGTCAACCAGTAATCAGGCACGTCCGGGCTCACCTGACAAGCGGCCGGGGGCTCTCCCGACGGGGCCGCGAAGGTCGAGTTCAAATCCTGGCCGGTGGTGCTCTGCCACTGCGCGAATGTTTCCGCGGTCCCGCCGTTAGGTACAGGAACCACGAAGGGCGTTGTGTTGCTAGGGGTCCACCAGGTGTTGTTGTTGGAAGCCAGGGTCGACACAAAGCTGGTCCAGTCCGTTCCTCCCAGGTAGCTGTCGCTGAGGGCGTACTCGGCGCCCAGACCCTCGACGGCGTTTCCGGTGAGAGTGAGGTTCTGTGTGATCAAGTCGGACGTTTGGCCTGTCTGCCAGTCCGTAATCATCTCACCGCCAGGCACTCCTCCAATTCCGATCTGACTGGCGGCATTGTTGTAAAAGGTGTTCCCGCTGAGAGTCACGAGCGGCGAGTCCTTCACCGCAACCCCGGAGTAGGTGTTGGCACAGAATTGACCATTTGACAGCGTCACAGGTCCTTCGCTGGCTTCGACAAACGCGCCGTTCAGGAGATTGTTGGCGGCTACCATGGACGAAACAGTGACGTTTTCGCCACCCGTGTCCCAATGGACGCCGTGTGATGTGTTAAAAAGAGCTGTGAAACCGTTCACGGTCTCCGCGTGGTCGTAATAGAGGTGGGCGCCTCCGGTATTCCAACCGTAGAGTGCCCCCTGAGCGCCTCGCCAGTTATTGTAAGAGGCCTGATCGGACTGCCAAAGCAGGTTCATCATCTCATAGTCTTGAAAACCGCTCTCACCATTGTGGTTTGAGACGGTGTTCTGCACGGTGACATTGGTCAAAGGGTGCGAGAGGTCCAGTCCCTGCGCGTTGTTCCAAAGGAAATTGTCGCTGTCCACCAGAATATTGCTCGCGGAGCCCGTCAACGATACAGCCGCATTCGTCTTGCAGGAATTGTCGTACTGAAACGTGAGTCCCCTAAGCACAAGATTGCTCATGCCCTGTGCGGTGAAAAGTCCCGATCGGGTCGCCACTTCGATGGTAGCGGTGCTGACATCAGTGCCTGCCGCCGGCCAGATGTAGACCGTGCCACCAGATTCATCGACGAAAAAAGTCCCCTGGACCATTTGGGCGAACGACAGAACTTGAGTGAGTGGTGTGCCGTTGACAAACATCATCTCACGGCGCAACACAATATTCTGCTCAAACGGCCCGCTAGACATTGGCGGGCAGACGCCCCATTGGTACGGCCACGAATTAGTGTAGATCTGGGGATTTGTGCCGTAGGGCTGCCAACCCGTCCATACATCGGCCCCGGAGATGATGGCAGTACCGTTTGTTGCCGCTTGAAACGTAACCGGCGAGTTAGTGGTCTTAGAATTCGAGTGCAGAGCGATACTCTCTCTGTAGGTTCCTGGATCGATGGTAACCCGTGTCCCGATCCCATTCTGATTGTTCTGCGCCGCGACGCTCGCTCCGGCGCTAATCGTTTTTAACGGCAATGCGGCCGTGCCGGGATTGCTGTCTGAGCCGTTCACAGCGTCAACATAAATTAAGGCGGTTTCGAGGCCTTCATTAATAGTGGCCTGACCGAAGGCAGGAAAAGAAGAGAAGAATAGGGATAGGGCGACTAAGAGGGGAGTGTGAATCTTGCGCATAACAGTTCTCCTGAATTGATTTTGTGAGTCGCACGCCTGCGCCCCTTTTGTGGCTGGGCACGCTGATCGACAAACCTCTAGCGTGTAGAATTGCAGTCTCGAAGCGAGCTTGCGATCAAAGCACGCTTGAAGCGGTCTGCGGGGAATGCTATCGACTGGTTAACGGAAAAGTTGCGTCGGCGAGTAGCACTAAGCTTATACTCGTGGGAGCGCCGCGGGCGTTTATGTCTCGTTTTCCGGCATAGTCTATGTTGGCCACAGCACCGTCAAAGCAACTTTCACGCCAAAGAAGGATGCGCAAGAACAGTGTGCGGTAACAGCCATGTCGCTGGGAGGGTTACGGCCTTGCGAAGAATCGTTTGTGCGATTGCCTGTTGAGAATCAAGATTAGAAACGAGGGTTTGTGGAGCGGTTATTAGGATTCGCTTAAGAAAGGATCTTCGGCAAGCTCGCAGCGGGCTACTGGAATTCGAAGCGAGCAGCGGCCAGACTCTTGAGGAGACCGAAGACCTGCCGGGGTTCTACGTACCCGTCCCACTCAGACTGACATTCTGCGGGCTCGTAGGATCAGAATCGCTGAGGGTTACGCTCGCTGATCGAGTCCCGGTTGCGGTAGGCGTGAACGTCACGTTGATGGTGCAGCTCGCCCCACCCGCCACGCTCGTGCCGCAAGTGTTCGTTTGGGCAAAGTCTCCCGGGTTGGTTCCTGTAATCGTAATGCTCTTGAGGGTGAGCTTGTTTCCAAGATTGGTGAGCGTAATAGTCTGGGTGCTGCTGGTTGTGCCCACTTTGCGGCTCACGAACGTGATCGAACTCCGGGAGAGCGAGACGGCGGTCTTGCCGTTGCCGCTTAAGTTGACCGTCTGGCTTCCCGTGCCTGCGTTATCCGTAATGGTCAGCGTCGCGCTCATCGAGCCGGTTGTTGCGGGCGTGAAAGTCACCGTGAAAGTGCACAAGGCTGCTACGGCCAAACTGGTGCCGCAGTTGTTGGTCTCGGTGAAGTAAGAAGGGTTCGTCCCGGTGACGGAGATGTTGGAAATGCTCAACGTCCCCGTCCCGGTGTTGGTGAGCGTTGCCGTCAGTGGCGCGCTGCTGGTTCCCACGACCTGACTCCCGAAATGCAAAGAGTGAGTAGAGAGGGTGGCACCCGGACTCGTGGTTCCGGTTCCGGTGAGACTCACGTTCTGGGGACTGGTGGGATCGGAATCGCTGATGGTGACACTCGCCGATCGCGTGCCGCTCGTCGTCGGCGTAAAGGTCACGCTGATCGTGCAGTTCGCCCCCGCCGCCACGCTCGTGCCGCAGGTGTTCGTTTGAGCGAAGTCTCCAGGATTGGTTCCCGTAAGCGAAATGCTGTAAATTGTGAGCAGGTTCCCCAGGTTGGTCAGGGTAATGGTCTGTGCACTGCTGGTCGTTCCGACCTCGCGGCTCGAAAAGGTGATTGAACCCCGGGATAGCGAAACGGCCGTGGTTCCCTTGCCACTGAGGTTGATGGTGTGGCTGCCCGTACTCGTATTATCGGTAATCGTCAGTTGCCCGCTCATCGAGCCGGTTGTCGAAGGCGCGAAGGTCACCGTCAAGGTGCACAGCGCCCCCGCGGCCAGGCTGCTGCCACAGTTGTTGGTCTGGGTGAAGTACGAAGGGTTCGTCCCGTTGATGGCGATGCTCGAGATGTTCAGTGTCACGGTGCCGGTGTTGGTGAGCGTCGCCGTTTGGGTCGCGCTGGTAGTGCCTACGACCTGACTTCCAAAGCTCAAGGAATGTGTGGAGAGCGTCACGGTCGGGGCGGCAGTACCCGTTCCGCTCAGACTGACCGTCTGTGGGCTTGAGGGATCGCTGTCCGTAATGGTCAAGGTGCCGTTCTTACTTCCCACGGAGCCTGGCGTGAAGGTCACGCTGATGGTGCAACTTGCTCCTGCCTTCAGACTTGTGCCGCAATTGTTGGTTTCAGCAAAGTTGTTGCTGGCTGCGACGCTCGTGATGGTAAGCGTGGCCGCACCGATGTTGTTAAGGGTTACGGTCTGCGCCGGGCCGGTGGTTTTGGTCTGTTGGTTGCCGAAGCTCAAGCTGCCGGTTGATAAACGCACGGACGCGACAGGAACCGTCAGCGAAACCGTCACCGTGTGAGTGAGGCTCCCGCTATTGGCGATGGCCGTGATGGGATAAGTCCCGGCCGGCGTGGATGTGGTGTCGGCGAGCGTCAAAGTGGTGGTGGCAGAATTGCCGCCGGAGATGCTGAGGCTCGGTGAGCCGAAGGTCGCGCTCAGCCCTGTGACCTCGCTCGCACCGTCCGCCGTGAGAGTGACCGTTCCGTTCCACGAGAGGGGAACTACGGTGAGGTTGTAGGTGGCTTGGCCTGCTGCTGAAGCAGTGAGTGTCGGAGAATCCACCGTGAACCAGTAATCAGGGCCGTCCGGGCTCACCTGGCAGGTTGCCGGAGGCTCTCCCGACGGCGTCGTGAAAGTCGAGCCGGAGTCCTGGCCAGTCGTGCTTTGCCATTGAGCAAAGCTTTCCACGGTTCCGTCGTTGGGTACAGGGACGACAAACGGGGTGGAGTCGCTCGCATTCCACCAGGTATTGTCGTTCGAAACCAGCGTCGATAGAAAGCTGGTCCAGTCTGCTCCGCCGAGGTAGCTGTCACTGATCGTGTCCTCGGTGCCCAGACCCTCGACCGCATTTCCTGTCAGTGTCAGGTTTTCCGTAATCAAGTCATACGTTTGGCCTGTCTGCCAGTTGGTAACAGTCTCACCGCCAAGCACGCCCCCAATTCCAATCTGACTCGTGGCATTGTTATAGAAGCTGTTCCCGCTGAGAGTCACGAGCGGTGAGTCCTTCAGCGCGACTCCCGAGTAGGTGTTCGCGCAGAACTGGCTGCCTCTGACTGTTACCGGGCCTTCACTGGCTTCAACAAACGCACCGTTGAGGAGGTTGTCGGCCACGACCATAGAGGTCGCAGTCACATTCTCGTTGTCTGTGTCCCAATGGACGCCGTGAGATGCGTTATAAAGCGCCGTAAAACCATTTACCGTCTCGGTGTGGTCATGATAGATGTGAGCGCCCCCGGCGTTCCAACCGTAAAGCGCCCCCTGCGCACCGCGCCAGTTGTTGTATGAGGCTTGATCGGACTGCCAAAGCAGGTTCGTCATCTCGTAAGTTTGAAAACCGCTCTCACCATTGTGATTCGAGGCGCTATTCTGCACGGTGACGTCGGTCAAAGGGTTCGAGAGGTCAAGCCCCTGCGCGTTGTTCCAAAGGAAATTGTCTGTGTCGACCAGAATATTGCTTCCGGAGCCCGTGAAAGACACCGCCGCATTCGTTTTGCACGAATTGTCGTACTGAAACGTGAGTCCCCGGAGCACGATGTAGCTGCCATTCTGGACGGTAAAGAGGCCAGACCGAGTTGCCACTTCGATGGTAGCGGTGCCGACGGCGGTTCCCGCCGGCGGCCAGATGTAGACCGTGCCACCGGATTCGTCTGCGAAAAAAGTTCCCTGCACCATTTGGGCAAAAGAAAGCACCTGGGTAAGCGGTGTGCCGTTGACAAGGATCATCTCGCGGCGCAGCACAATATTTTGCTCAAACGGTCCTGACGGCATGGGCGGGCACAAACCCCATTGGTATGGCCACGAGTTGGTGTAGATCTGAGGATTCTGGCTGTACGTTTTCCAGCCCGTCCACACATCGGCGCCAGACACGATGGCGGTACCGCTGGTTGCCGCTTCAAACGTGATCGGTAGATCGGTGCCTTTAGAACCGAATTGCAGAGTCACATTTTCGCGGTAGGTTCCGGGATTGATGGTCACCCGTGTTCCAACGCTGCTCTCGTTGTTTTGGATTGCGCCGCTCGCCGCCTTGCCGATGGTCTGGAAAGGCTGCGTGATGGTGCCGGGGTTGCTGTCGGAGCCGTTCGGGTCGACGTAGATGAAGGCGGTCTCGAGGCCTTCATTGATATTGGCTTGGCCAAAGAGGGACAAGCAAGAGAAGAACAAAGATAGCGTGACGAGGAAGGGGGTGCGGAGCATAGGTTTCTCCTTGATGGATTTCACTTGCGCTCCCGCACCCCCTTCCTGTGCCGAGCGCACGTATTTATCTGTCTAGCATCGCGGCCTTGAGCAAAACCGCCGTCGCTACTGAACGTTCCTGGGCAGGCCGCAGCCGAACCCGGGAATCGGGTTTAGGTTGCAACTGTTATGCAGAATGTCGGGCGAGCGCCCTATCGGCGTCTGCCTGCCCTTGCGTTTACCTTCAGAGAGTTGGAGACGTACCGAAGCCGTGCGGGAGCGCACGGTTAAGCCAAGGGGTCCCCCTACTTGCGTTTCCCGTCTTGGTGTAAGGGTCCGCGTATAGCCAGTGCAGACCGGAGTTGTTTTCCCTGAGGTTGTTCTTCTACTTCGATTCTTGTTCTATTCTTGCGTACCAGCCTTCTGGCCGTCGGAGCAGCGACGATGGCCACGTCCCGCGGGAGCAATACGTATATCGCGAGCCGGACCGTATTTCAACTAAAAATTACCAAAAGTGGGCCGCAAGCTTAATCTGACGAAGTTCAGCCTTGGCGTCTTATGGCCTTAAGGGTTGTGCCACCCCAGAGGCGTTTCGTCTATTTGGAATTCGGGACCAGACCTCCCGGATCAGTAGCGGGTCAGTTTGACGTAGGGCGGCCCTTGTGGCCACCCATTTAAGGGCAGTGCCGTTATTTGGGCGGCCACAAGGGCCGCCCAACCGAACCACTCCCATCGGATCGGAATCGGACAGGTACTCTCCTAATTTGACCCGTAACGCCGGCTTTCAGCCGGCAGATAGCCGCCAAGATGGCGGCGCTACGTTCAAATTAGGACAGCACCATCGGACAGGGTGTGCGACATGGAAGAGCCACCCGGCGGTCCTCCCGGTAATCCTCAAAGCGGCCGTTGAGACAAGAGCAAATCGACTTTATAGGTGAGCCGCAGATTGGGACCGTGACCGGGCGCACCGGGTTGATGACGGCGACAGCTAGGCTTGCCACACCGACCCGAGGTGCTGCTGACGGAACCGGGCCGCAGGTCCCCGAGTTGGGCGATTTGCTGAGCAATCCTCTGTCGGCGCTTCTTTTCTTAATTTGGCACAGCTTCGCTGACGGCGGCGAGCGCGCAAATGGTTAAGTGGCCCGAAACAAGAGCAGATCCCAACCGAAAGTTACCCGCATGGCTTCGACCGGCTGCCGCCTTCTCGGCCGGTAAATCGAACAGAGAACGTCGCGGACGGAGGCGGCGTCGAGATCGGCCGCGGTGGTAACCCGGCGCCGATCAACCAGCGTGAAGGCCTGCGCAAAAGTATCCACCGTTCGGGCTACGCGATCGCGGCCCGCGCCGCGCAACCCCAGGAGATCGTCCGGTGCCGGAATGGCCACCAGCAGCCGTCCGTCGTCGCGCAGGACGCGACGGAATTCGCCGGCATTCATACGCGCCGTGATCGACAGGACGAGGGAGAAGGAGCGGTCGGAGTAGGGCACGAAGCGATCGGCATTGGCCACGATCCACTCGCAGCCGGGGTAGCGCCGCGCGGCAGCGTCAACGGCCGGAATCGAAATGTCGACGCCGTGCGCGTCGAAGCCGGTCTCGCCGGCGAGGGTGCCCACGTAGAAACCGTCACCACAGCCGGCATCAAGAACAATGTCGCTGGGGGATGGTGCCAGAATCTCGGCGATCGCGCGCAGCAGCGGTTCGGTGACGCCGCGATCGTGCAATCGCCGCCGCCCGGCCACGGCGGCCGCCGCGTCGCCCGGATGCCTCGATCGGCGGTCCTGCGGCTGAAGCAGGTTGATGTACCCGCTGCGCGCTACGTCGAACGAATGGCCCCGCGCGCAGAGCAGCCGCCGCGGCTCGCGCACCAGCGCCAGAGGGCAATCGCGGACGGGACAAATCAGCATGCGCCGAGTATAACGGTAGAGGCGAGTTCACCTCGCCCAAATGGCGTCTTCCGCCACGGCAGGCTGCCCTCCGATGGCTTAGGTTAATGCACGAGCTGAGGCCGTCAGCCTGAGCTGGCATAAAGCACCCTTGAACGCTCGTGTTATTATCATTCAGTAATCATCCAGCGGGGAGCGCGGGATGCGGACGCGAAAGCCGAGACGAAAGCAACGGCGCATGTGGCGGCAAACTGCGGAGCCGGGCTCGTTCAACGGCAGCGTGGGCTGGTCTGGCTGGTCGGTTCCTTGCTCATCGACAGCACGCAAAGAACTCCCCCTCCGCCGGCGTGAGGGGATTTTCCAGGCACCCCCCCGGGGGGTATGCCCTAAATTCAAAAACGAACCCGAGAAGTGCTGTAGAATCAGCAAAAGTGCGAAAAAACGAACCTAAAACGAACCTAAACGAACCTAAAACGAACCCAAGCTCAACAAGGCGTGAATCTACGAAGTGCTTTAGAATCAGCATGGATACAAAGAGGGTGAATCAGCGGCGGTTTGAGGCCTCGATGTGCATGGCGGCTTTCCGGGGGGCGTGGCGCAACCGGGGATGCGGAACCCGATGTCGCTGATGAAGCGTCGACGGCATCGAACACACGGAACGAGCAGAGCGTGCGGCGATTCGGCCTTGCTAGGGCGGCATATTCGCACGCAAAAGTCGCACGACGCAAGCGTCGCGCAGCAAGCAAAGAACTCCCCCTGCGCCATGGCGCGAGGGGGGATTTTCCAGGCGCCCCCCGGGGTATGCCCTAAATTCAAAAACGAACCCGAGAAGTGCTGTAGAATCAACAAAAGCTTGAAAAAACGAACCCAAAACGAACCCAAGCTCAACAAGGCGTGAATCTAGGGAGTTCTTTAGAATCAATACGGACTTAAAAGGACTCAGTAGGCGGCGGCTTGAGGACTTCGCGATGGATGGCGGCTTTCGGGCGCTTTGGGCGACCGCAGATGCGGAATTCGGCGCCGGCACTCGGCGACAAATTCTGACGTTTCGCTTATGGCATAATCGCTGGGAACACCATGAGGACAACGCGACGCGACTGTTCTCAACTTGCCTTGCGATGGCAGCTTGGCCTGAGGTTCTGTTCACCTTCGACCAGGCGCACGGCTGGCGGACGGGTTACTGCGACACCCGGGCGATCCGACAATGAGCGGAGAAGAGGAATGAGCGGCGTGACGTTCCCGACGACCGACGTGGTTGACTTTCTGGTGGTGGGCGCCGGCGCCGCCGGCGGCGTGGTGGCCAAGGAGTTGGCCACCGCCGGATTCCAAGTGGTGGTGCTCGAGCAGGGTCCTTACTTGCATGAAACCGATTATTCGCATGATGAGATCAAGTACACCATCCAGCCGGGGCTGACGAACGATCCGAAGGTTCAGCCCATCACCTACCGCAAGTCAGAAGCGGAGCGTGCCCGGCCGCTGAAGGCCATCGAGTACGGGCGGCAGGTGGGCGGCGGCAGCGTTCATTTCACCGCCAACTACTGGCGCTTTCACGAGAGCGACTTCCGCGAGCGCAGTCTGTTTGGCGAGGTGAAGGGCGCCGACCTTGCGGATTGGCCCATTACCTACGCCGACCTCGAACCTTACTATACGAAGGCCGAATACGATCTCGGCATCTCGGGCCTTGCGGGCGCGAATCCCTTTGAGGCGCCGCGCTCGAAGCCGTATCCGCTGCCGCCGATGCCCGTGAAGTCGTCGGGCGTGCTGTTCGAGCGCGCCACCAGGAAGCTGGGATTGCATCCCTTTCCCGCACCGGTCGCCATTCTTTCCCAGCCTTATCAGGACCGCGCGGCCTGCGTGAATTGCGGCTTCTGCGAATTTTTCGGCTGCGAGATGCGCGCCAAATCGAGCACCCTGGTGAGCGTGATTCCGCTGGCTGAAAAGACCGGGCGTTGCGAAATCCGGCCTGACTGTTACGTGCGTAAGATCGAAACCGACGATGCCGGCCGTGTGACGGGCGCGATTTACTTTGACCGAAACCGGCGCGAGGTGTTCCAACGCGCGAAGGCGGTGTTCCTTTGCGCCAACGGGGTGGAGACTCCCAGATTGCTGTTGATGTCGAAGTCGAAGCGATTCCCACAGGGACTGGCGAACTCGAGCGGCCTGGTGGGCACGCATCTGATGTGGGATAACGGCGCCGAAGCCCTAGGGTTGTTCGAACATCCGTTGAATGAGTACAAAAGCATTCAGGTGACGCGGCTGATTCACGACCACTACGCGGCTGATCCCAAGCGTGGCTTCTATGGCGGAGCAGGCATTGACGCGCGCTTCGACTATTACCTCATCGGCTTCGCCCTGCATGGATTGCCGCCCGACTCGCCGCGCTGGGGCAGCGAATTCAAGAAGACGTTTGCGAGCTACTTTACCCGCAGCATGGCGCTCCTGTCTCACACCACTTCGCTGGCGCAAGCCAAGAACACCGTCTCACTCGATCCCGAAGTGAAGGACGCGTGGGGCCTGCCCGCGGTTCGCATCACCTTCGACTACCACGCCGACGACGTGGCCACTATAAAGTGGGCCCTCGCGAAGCAGATGGAGATCCTCGACGCTGCCGGCGCTCTGAAAACCTGGAGCCAGCCCTACGACGTCCTCGACAACATGCCGAGCCGCCACCTGATGGGAACCTGCAGGATGGGCAACCGCCCGAGCACTTCCGTGGTGAACGCTTTCAGCCGTGCGCACGACGTGCCTAACCTCTTTATCGTGGACGGCAGCAACTTCGTCACTTCCGGTCGGCAGCAGCCCACGGCCACCATCCAGGCCTTGGCTTACCGGGCCGCGGATTATGCTAGCCAGGCCGCGAAACGAGGAGAGGTAGGCTAGATGTCGAGTCTTCTTAGCCCGGCCGATAGAGCCCGAGTTGAAGGTTCTGAAAAGGGTCGTGGATTCCCGCCTGCGCGGGAATGACGGCGTGGCCAGGCGCGGGAATGCAGACATGGGTTGATTGGGCGGAATGACAGCGTGGGTTTATCACGCCGGAAACATCAGCTTCTCGCCCGAGAGGAAAATCGAGTAGAAGTACAGCTCGGCATCGAGCGCCCTCTTGATGTTCTGGGACCGGCGGAAGCCATGCTGTTCCCCGTCGAACAGCAAATAGACGAACGGCAGAGCCTTCGCCTTGAGCGCCTGCACCATGGCCTCAGCCTGGCTGGGCGGCACGATGGCGTCTTCGGCGCCCTGGAAAAAGGCAATGGGAACGGCGAGGCGGCCGACAAAGTAAATCGGCGAGCGCTCCTGGTAGAGGTCACGCCGCTCGGGGTAAGGCCCGATCAGGCCATCGAGGTAACGGGATTCGAATTTGTGAGTGTCCTTGGCCAGCGCCTCCAGGTCGCTGACGCCGTAATAGCTGGCGCCGGTCTTGAAAGTATCGTGGAAGGTCAAGGCACAAAGCGTTGTGTAACCGCCGGCGCTGCCTCCGCTGATGGCGAGACGCTTGGGATCGACGCGGCCTTCGTCAGCAAGGAATCTGGCGCCGTTCACGCAGTCGTGGACATCCACGATGCCCCACTGGCCCTGTAGCCGCTGGCGATAGGCTCGGCCATAGCCCGTGCTGCCGCCATAGTTGACGTCGAGGATGCCGAATCCGCGGCTGGTCCAATATTGCACCTTCCAGTCCAAAGTGGACGAGGCCGCAGACGTCGGCCCACCGTGACTGTGAACGATCAAAGGCGGCAGTTCCCCTGCTGGCGCAGTGAAATCCTTGTTTGCCGGCGGGTAGAACAAGGCGTGAGCGGTCAGCCCGCCTTCGGTTGGGTATTCGATGGCCTGCGGCACAGAGATGTAGCCTCGGTGCTGCTCGACGTCTTGCGAGCTTGAGATTCTGAGCGTCGTGGCCTTACCGGACGCGAGTTCCAACTCCACGATTGCCAGCGGACGAGTTGGCGCGCCTCCGCGGAAATAGACGCGTCCCGGAGCAGCGCGCACGGACGAGATGTCAGTGAACTCAGTCTTGATCTGCTCCACCCGCAGTGTAGCCAGATCCACTGCCGCCAGCGACCAAGAGCCGTTTCGCGTATAGCTGCAGATCAACCGCCGCTCAGACTCGAAGGCGTAAGTGGACATACGAAAGACCCACTGTGGCTGGCCGAACTCGGCGTCGAGCGGATAGAGCGGCTCAGCTTGGGAATTGCCCGCCCGCGCATCATCAGTCAAGCGGTAGAGATTCCACCAACCGCTGCGGTCAGAGACGAAGTAAAGCCTTCCGTTCGGCGACCACTCCGGCTGGAAGATGGACTCCTCATCGCCGCCGGCCACTTTCCACTTCTGGCCGATCGATCCGTCAGCGGCCACGTGTCCCACCCACAACTCAGTGCCCATCCAAGGCATGTTGGGGTGATGCCACTCCAGCCACGCAAGACGGCTGCAGTCGGGGCTCAATTTCGGCGAGGAGTAAAAGTCGTTTCCAGAGACGAGCACTCGGTGCAGGCTTGAACCGTCGAGGCTAACCTCCACCAGGCTGTTGGTGGGCTGTAGATCGCTCTCCGTGTGGTCTTCACACACCCAGATCATGCGACTCCGCGCACGATCGATGATGCCGTCGGCAAATCGCAATTTGGCATCAGCAGTGATCGGAACGGGCTCGGCGCCGATCGCTTGCCGGTACAGGCGCCGGTCGCCATCATTCGCAAAGTAGACGACGCCATCGTCGACAACGTATGCACCGCCTCCATATTCGTGGACGCGCGTGCGAACACTAAAGGTGCTCTTCGCGTCGGGCGATATGGGAGGGGTCACATCGGCCATTGCACCGTCAGCGGAGCGGCGAACCAGCACCAGTCGGCCGCCTTCCTGGGGTCGGGCTTCCAGCCAGTAGACCTCGGTTCCGTCCAGCATGATCTCGCCGAGGCCGATGGACGACGTCACAATGAGGTCGGATGTGATGGGAGATCGCCAAGAGCCATATGGGGCCGTTTGTGGAGGGGTCACAGAATCAGTCATCAGGTGTTTCCTCCCTGAACTAGACGGTTCGCGAGCAAGCGCGCCACTTCGGCGATCCGAGCTCGCAGGAACCGTCCCACAGTTTAATGCTTATTGAGCTCTCGGCAGAGGTGGGTCCTCAGATTCCGGCGTACCAGGCGTACCCGCCTTCGGGAGACGCCGAGCCCAATCCCTTGCCGAAGTGTTTGAGGCTGTCGGTGAGAGTGAGTCGGGTGAGGTATTTGACGTTCTTGTAGCCCAGTTGCCGCGGAACGCGCATGCGAAGAGGTCCGCCGAAACCGATGGGAAGCTCGCCGCCGTTCATCCCAAGCGTGAGGATGGTTTGAGGATGCAAGGCATCAGCCATGTCGATGCTCTCCCACCAGTCGGATTGGAAGGAACGGTAGACAACGTATCGAGCTTGGGGAAGAGTCCCAACGAGGCCGAGGACGTGAGAAAGCGGCGCACCACTCCACTCCGCGATGTAAGACCAGCCTTCTTCACACGCGATGAAGGTGATCTGGGAGCGAGAAGGGAAGCTCCTGAGCTCAGCAAGCGAGAACGACGTGGGTTGGGCCACCATGCCGTCGACCGAAAGGCGCCACTCCGCGAATCCTACTTGCTGAAGGCGCTTGAATTCGTCACCCAAGGGAGCGACTTCGTTGGCGAACGGCTTTTCCGAAATCTGGCTGCGAGAAAACTCGCGCGCCATGGAGTGGCGAGTCAACAGTCGCTGCGCAGCATAGGTGAGGGTCTCGCCGGCTCCGTAAAGCACTCCCGAGTCTGGCGGCACGAGTCCATAATGCCGGGCAAGCTTCGCAGCGACGGCAAGTCCGGAGGCGCCCGCGGTGGCTGCCAGGCCAGTGGTGATGAGTTTGCGACGTGAAATCTTGCTCATACTCGCTCCTTCTTTGTGGCAGCGCGGCCGGTGATCATGGCGCCGACGCGCTTCCAGAATCCGGCAAGACTAACCATGAAGATGTGGACGAAGAGGAAGAGCACCAAAGCTATGGACACAAAGAAATGGATGGTGCGCGCGGATTGCCGTCCGCCCAAAACCGCGACCGCGGACGGAAACGCACCCTCGATGGCTGGGGACATCGCCAGGCCCGTCCAGATGATCAACGGAAAGAGAACGAAAACGACGAACAGGTATGTCAGTCGCTGCAAGACGTTATAGGACCAAGCCTCTTCCTCGCTCGGCCGTTCAAAGCGCAAATGGCGGGCCACTGAGATCGCCAGCCCCTTCAGTGAGCGGTCAGAGGGAGCGGGAAGTAGATTCCGCCGGAAATGTCCGCTGAAGAATCCGAAAGCCAGATAAAGCAAGCCGGTGAACACGGCGACCCAGGCCGCTTCAAAGTGGAGATACCGGCTCCAACCGTTTTGGTCAGGAAGCACGTAGCCGTAGCCCGTGGGAACCATGTCTCTGGAGGATGGAATCGGCAGCTTGAACAAAGGTTGAGTGTTGACGTTGCCGATCTCGCCCCAATAGAAGCGCGGGTGAGAGATGAGAATTTCAACTCCGGTCACGAGCAGGGCGAAAAAGGATAGGGTGATGAGCCAGTGCGTGACGCGAACAAGGGCGGCGTGACGCGGACGAAGTCCGTCAGCCCTCTCGCGAGCGGCCACGCCCGCGTTTCCCGCGATCTCCCAGTTAGCCCCAGTTCCCATTGTGACCCTCAAGCCTGAACCAGACGATACATCCGACGGCCCCGAGATGCAACTGTACTTCGGCATTTCCGCTAACCCGCATTTCTGTTCCGAAAATAGGCGCTAAGTGCTTTGTTTTCGAACGAGCGCCTCTTCGCCTCGATAGCGCCATTTTTTTTCATGCCTTGGGGGTGTCGCGAAGCGACATGACGACTCACTAGGATTCCAAAAGGGCGGGGCTTTCAGCCCCGCCGATCTTGCCGAACCTGTGCTGCTTGTGTCCCAATCGACCTCGTAATGGCGGGGCTGAAGCCGGCTGTGAAGCCCCGCCCTTTTGGAATCCTGGTAAGAAATGCGGGCTAAACACTCGCTGAAACCTGCTTATGGTACACTCTGCGCAGCTCGGGGCCCAAAAAACGAAAAAGGCTCGGGCTCGAGATGCTTGATGAATCCGACGGCCGCCGAACAGCTTCAAGAGAGCCTGTCGCACGGACACCCGGAGCAAGCCGTAGCGCTACTGGTGCGCCTTGACGCTGCAGTGGCCGCGGATTCATTGATGCGGCTCCCGTTCGAGCAACAGCAGACGGTTTTCCGGAGCCTGCCGGTTGAAGTGGCTGCCGCTCTTGTGGCCTGCTTTCCCTACTACCACTCCTACGTCCTCCTGCACTCCCGGCCGCTCGGCGAACTGCGCGAAATCGTCGACAAGATGGACCCCGACGACCGCATCCAGTTCTTTGACGAGTTGCCCGGCGAAGCCTGGCAGCGCCTGATGGACGAGCTTTCGGGCGAGCCGATTCCCGAGTCGGAGGAAGCGGAAGCACATGCGGTAGTGGCGGAACCGGCGGTTCCGCCTGTTGCTCCGACCGCGGTGGCTGTAGAGCCGATCATTGCGGCTTTGAAGGTTGAGAAGAGCTTCGCGCAGCCGGACGGCCGCCAGATTCAGGTGATTGCACCCACGGATCTCTCGATTGAGCCCGGCACCATTCTTGCCGTCCTGGGGCCTTCGGGTTCTGGCAAGTCAACGCTGCTCAGGATACTCACCGGACTGACGCAGCCTTCCGGCGGGAGCATTCTGTGGCACGGCAAGCCGCTCGCGGACAATAACCCGAACGTGGCGATCGTGTTTCAGAGCTTCGCTCTGTTCCCCTGGTTGACGGTGCTGGAGAACGTTGAGGCTCCGCTGCTGGCGCGAGGCGTCGAACATGCGGAACGCCACCAGCGGGCCCTTCGGGCCATCGACACCGTTGGACTGCAGGGATTCGAGACTGCCTATCCCAAGGAGCTCTCCGGAGGTATGAAGCAGCGCGTGGGATTCGCGCGGGCTTTGGCCGTTGAGCCCGAGATCCTGTTCATGGATGAGCCCTTTTCCGCCCTCGACGTGCTGACTGCGGAAAACCTGCGTGGCGAGTTGATGGAGCTATGGTTGGGAAAGAAGATCCCCACACGCAGCATCTTCATGGTGACCCACAACATTGAGGAGGCGGTGACGCTGGCGGATCGCGTGATCGTCCTCGGACGCAATCCCGCCAAGATTCGTGCCGATTTCCGTATTTCGCTTCCCCAGCCCAGGGACCGCACCAGCGCCGAGTGCCTTGTTTATGTGGACTACATCTACAAGCTCATGACGCAGCCGCAGCTCGAATCTGCGCCGCCCACAGCCGCTGGCCGGCCGGCGAAGGCGCCCTACCAGATGCTCCCTCACGCCCGCCCCGGCGGCATCGCCGGGTTGCTCGAGCTGCTTAATGATCGCGGCGGCAAGGAGGACCTGTACCACGTCGCCGAGGAACTGCTGATGGAAGTAGACGACCTGCTACCCATCGTGGAGGCTACCACCTTGCTCGATTTTGCCCGCACCGATAAGGGCGATGTCGAGATCACACCTGCTGGAAAGGCCTTCGCAGAGGCTGATATTGCCACCCAGAAGGACCTGTTCCGCCAGGCGGCTTTGGCCCACTCCACTTTGCTGGCGCAGATCGCGAGCGCCCTCAAGACCAAATCGGACGGCGCCATGCCGCTGGAGTTCTTTCGTGACATCCTCGAGGAGCACTTCCCTGAGGTCGAGGTGCAGCGCCAACTCGACACCGCACTAAACTGGGGCCGCTACGCCGAAATCTTCGAATACGATTCTGAAAGCGGCCGGCTGTCGCTGCACACTGCCGGGCATCTTATGAATTCCAACCAGGATGCTCTGCACCCGTGATGATCCCGCGGCTCGGCAAGTCCTCATCATCCGGAATTCCGCCTTGGGGAGGATTTTCCGGAGCAGTTCCTTCCCTCCTGAGGGATCTGCCGATCCTGGCTGCAGCCCTGGCGGTGTTCTATTCTCTGCTCACGTTTTCCCGCTACGGCATTGGACCCGTCAACACCCAGCCGCAGATTAGCCTCTCGCCCGCAGTCTTGCCGAAGTATGCTGTCTTTTCGCTGATTCGCATCGGCCTTGCCTACGTTCTGAGCCTGACGCTCACGTTTGTTTATGGGTATGTTGCGGCCTACAACGCACGGGCAGAGCGATTCATGATTCCCCTCCTGGACACGCTGCAGTCCATCCCCGTGCTCAGCTTCCTGCCCGGAGTCATGCTCGCGATGGTGTCGTTGTTCCCCAATCGTGAGTTGGGGGTGGAGTTAGGGTGTGTGGTGCTCATCCTCACCGGCCAAGTTTGGAACATGACGTTCAGCTTCTATTCTTCGCTCAAGAGCATTCCCCGCGAAATGCGGGAAGCGGCGCAAATCTATCGAATGAGCGGCTGGCAGAGGTTCGTGCAGATGGAAGTGCCTTACGCAGCGATCGGCCTGATTTGGAATTCCATGATGTCCGTCGCCGGCGCTTGGTTCTTCCTGATGGCCTGTGAGATGTTTGTGCTCGGTAACCGCGATCTTCGGCTGCCGGGTCTCGGCTCATACCTGCAGACCGCGGCCAACGCCGGAGACACGCGCGCCATCCTTTGGGGTCTCGCTGCCATGATCACGGTGATTATCCTGATGGACCAACTTCTCTGGCGTCCGGTCATCGCCTGGGCCGAGAAGTTCAAGTTCGAGCAGGTCGAAGCCGCCGAGACTCCCAGGTCGCCCGTTCTCGACATGCTGCGCCGCTCGAAGATGCTTCCGGCGGTCGCCCGCGTTTCGATCCGGCCTGCCGCCGAAGCGCTGAACCTCCGCTTCGCGCACGCATATCGGCACCCTCATTCCTCTCCGCGTGGACGCGATCTTCGGAGATGGATATCGCGAGTGCTCTTGGCGGCGATTTTGCTCGGCGTCACCTACGGTGTTGCGAAAATGAGCATGATGCTGGTTGGACTCTCACGGCCGGAAATGCGGGAGATCGCGTTGGGAGCGGGAGCTACCTTTCTGCGGGTCGAAGGCACACTGGTGTTGGCCGGTCTCTGGACCATTCCGGCGGGTATTTACATAGGACTGCGGCCGCACCTCTCGGCCATCGCCCAGCCCATCGCCCAGGTCGCGGCCTCTGTCCCCGCCACAGCTTTGTTCCCAATCGTCATGCTGATGCTGATTCGCATCGGCGGGGGGTTGGGCGTCGGGGCCATGGTTCTGTTGTTGTTGGGAACACAATGGTACATCCTGTTCAACGTGATTGCCGGCGCCACCGCCATACCTTCCGACCTCAAGGAGGTCTGCGGTGTGTTCCATTTTCCCGGCCGCGAGCGCTGGAGCAAGCTGTTCCTGCCCGGGGTCTTTCCTTATCTAGTCACGGGTCTCATCACGGCCTCAGGTGGAGCCTGGAACGCGAGCATTGTCGCCGAATACTTCCGCTTTCGCGGCCAAACGCTTTCCACGGTCGGCCTCGGCGCCGTGATCAGTCGCGCCACCGACAGCGGAAACTACCCGCTACTCCTCGGCGCCACCATCGTCATGGCGGCAATGGTGGTGACGTTTAACCGGCTAGTGTGGCGCCGGCTGTATGCGCTGGCGTCCACGCGGTACAGATTGGAGAGTTGAAAGAAGCAGAGGCCCGAAGGGCCACTCTAACAAAGCCCTGGGCAACGCCCGGGCAACGCCCTGGGCAACGCCCAGGGAAACTCAGGCAATGTAAAGAAGGTGGCCCTGAAAGGGCGGGCTAGAGCAGGCTTGGATCGCCCTTTCAGGGCTGGGCGTTTGGCGTGGCATCTGATTCCCTGGGCGTTGCCCAAGGGCGTTGCCCAGGGCTTTGTTAGTGCGCCCCTTCGGGCCTCAAGTTTTATCAAGGCTTCCATCTTAGGCGATTTGCGGTCGCTCCGTGGCTTTGGTATATTGACGATGCGTTCTCAATAATGAGAACATCGGGGGCGTGGCGGCTTGTCGAAAACCGAAATCTATTTCTTCCGGGACGACGACGGCTCGCTTCCGCTTGTCGAATGGCTCGACGAGCTGCCTGAAAAGGTACAACTGAAATGCACTCAAAGAATCAGCCGTCTGGCGGAACTTGGGAACGAGCTTCGAAGGCCGGAAGCCGATTACCTGAGAGATGAGATCTATGAACTGCGCGCCAGCTTTCAGGGCGTTCATTACCGCGTCCTGTACTTCTTCGCCGGACGCGCGGTAGTGGTGCTGTCACATGGTATTACCAAAGAACGGGAAGTTCCCAATGCCGAGATCAACCGTGCCATCCAGCGAAAAGGGAAAGTCGAGAGCGATTTCAAGCGCTACACCTTCAAGCCGGCGTAGCTTTGCGCATCACAGAAGAAGAACGTTTCAGTCCGATGCGGTGCGGTTTCTTTACGACCGTTACGTGGGCAACGACCCCAAGCGGATCGCAGCCTACGAACAGGAAATTGTCAATGCCGATCTGGCACGGAAGATTTTCGAGCTGCGAACCGAAGCGGGCTTGTCCCAACGCGAGCTGGCTGAACGAGTAGGAACATCGGCTTCAGCCATCTGCCGCCTAGAGGACGCCGACTATGAGGGCCATTCGCTCTCAATCCTGAAACGCATTGCAGAAGCGTTGGACCGGCGCGTAGAGATTCGCTTCCTGCCGAAAAGGACGCGGATACCCTAAATCGCACAGCCCTGCGGGAGTGAAGGCTACTGCAACGAGCACAAACCAGGGATAGAAGGAATCAATGGCTTCGGCGGTCACAGACCGCCGCTACAGCCCGCCAATCGGATTTTTTCACACCTTCTTATGTTACAGGAATGTTACACGGGCGCGTCCGGCATCGAAGTCACCCCAAAGTTACGGTTACACTTGCCAAAGTACCGGTTACAACTGCGGGGTCGGGCAAAATTTCGTGGCAGGCCGGAATGTTTAGTCTAATCAGTGACGTACGGAGTTATATGCCAGTTACAAGCGACGGAGCTCGATAAAACCTGGAATTCCCAAGCGAGAAGGATGAGAAAAGTGAGAAACACCGGTGGTAGCCCGGAATGTACAAACAAATCAATAGCTTGGCAGGTTATGTGCCTCGCGGAGGCATAGAAAACTGGGATTTTTGAGAAATTTTGCATCGCGTGGGGAGATTAGAGTGGTGTCACAATTGCTCAGGCCACCGCCCAGGGTGCGGGCGCGCCTCGGCTGCCCATCGATCCGCAGATCGATCTTCAGATCGGACAGTAGGGGCACATGGCTGGGCACATGGCCATGTGCCCCTACAGGCTCGCAATCAATGCCGCCAGCAACGCTGCCCGCCGAGGCAGTTCGCGAATCACGACGTGTTCGTGGCGGGCGTGGGCGCCGTCGCCTACGCCGCCCAAGCCGTCCAGGGTTGGGATGCCCAGAGCAGCCGTAAGATTTCCGTCGGAGCCTCCTCCGGTAGACGCCTCCGTTAGATCCAAACCCATCCGGCGGCCAAGGTCCTGGGCTAGTTCGAAAAGCGCTGCGGCTCGAATACGTTCCATGGGCTGCCGGTTGATGCCACCCTCCACTTTCAGTCGTGCCTCCGGATTTACGGGCTTGAGCGCGAACACCCGCCGTTCGATGCGGCGTCCGTCCGCGAGGCGGGGCACGCGCACATCGACGCGCGCGCGCGCGATCTCCGGGACCACGTTCGAACGCGTGCCGCCATCGATGAGGCCTACGTTCAACGTCACACCTCGCTTCGCGTCTGTCATTTCCTCGATGCGAAGGACCTGGCGCGCTAGTTCCGTGACGGCGTTAACCCCGCCTTCAGGGTTGACCCCGGCATGCGCAGACCGGCCATGCACGGTGAGGCGAAACTCTCCCACGCCTTTGCGCGAGGTCTTGAGTGCGCCTGCACCTGCAGCCGGTTCAAGAACCAGCACCGCCCGCGCGCGCCGGGCTTCGGCGAGGATTTGGCGGCGGAAGGACAAACTGGCAATCTCTTCGTCGGGGTTTAGAAATACCCGCACCGGCAATTTGTGCGGAATCCCGAGCGCCCGGAGCGCTCGCAGCGCCCAGATTGCGCCGACGATGCCGGACTTCATATCGAGGATCCCGGGTCCTGAGGCTCGTCCGGCGCGCGCCCGAAAGGGCATCGTAGCTAGAGTACCGAGTTTCCAGACGGTGTCGTGGTGACCGAGCAGCAGAATCGGTTTGGCCTTGGGTCTTCTCCGCCCGTCCGGGTCACGCGACGTGGCCGGGAATTCCGCGAGAACTGCGGCTCCGGCGGTAGCATGATGAAGCAGCTTGACCTGCCCTCCCGCTGCTTTGAGCTCCGCCGCGAAAAAGCGCGCCATTTCGTCGATCGCCGCCTTCGCGCCGCTCGGCGACTCGATCTCGACCGCCCGTTGAAGGCAGTCGAGCAGATCATCGGTCTTGGAAACACACCAGTTCAGCAGAGCGTGCGGGTCAGACATGAGTGAACGATTTTCCATTCGATCTCCAGTGACGGAGGGGCGGCCCTTGTGGCCGCCCAAGTAACAGTAACAGCACTGCCTTGAAATGGGCGGCCACAAGGGTCGCCCCTACGTTAAACTGACCCGCCATCGCATCTCGTTTTCTGCTGACATCCCTTGCCGGGACATTCTATTCTAAAAGATGAAAGCCGAACCGCCCGCCGGGAAAAGAATTTCTGTGACGCCTTAAGATGCCGACTGGGACACTCAATACGCCCGCTCCCTTTTCTGTCGCCCAGAAGAAACTCCTGCTGGCACTGGCCGGCGCTGTTGGCCTGCGAATGCTAGGCCTGTTTCTGGTTCTCCCGGTTTTCACGCTTTACGGCCTTCAGTTCACGCACTCGCGCTTCCTGGTGGGCTTCGCCTTCGGCTGCTACGGCCTGGCCATGGCTTGTTTTGAGATTCCGCTGGGCCGCCTTTCAGACCGCATCGGGCGCCGCAAGGTCTTGCTGATCGGCATGGCGGTGTTCAGCGTCGGCTCGTTTCTCTGCGCGGTGCCGGCCTGGTTTCCTACGTCGATGCGTATCGGCGAGCTGATTGCCGCGCGCTTCGTGCAAGGTGTCGGAACCATCACCTCCACTGCTTTCGCAACCGTGGCTGACGCGATTCCGGCCGAGCGTCGCTCCACCGCCATGGCCGTCATCGGCATCCCCATCGGGGCCTCATTCATGTTGGGCGTCATCGGCGGACCCTTTCTGTCTGACCACTTTGGTACCCGATTTCTTTTCGTGCTGACCGGCGTATTGGGAGTGGGCTCCGTGGTTCTGCTGGCGCTCTTCCTGCCCGATGCCGCGCCGCGCGCGTCAGCCCCAGTTCAACTCCGGCAGATCATTCGAATGCCCGCCGTGCTGGCGCTTGATTTCAGCGGTTTCTTCATGAATATTTTTATGACCGCGTTCTGGTTTAATTTCCCTCTGATTGCAACCGGGCGCCATCATCTGGAAATGGTGCAATACAATGAGGTCTTGATCCCGATGCTTCTGATCAGCGGGGTGGCGATGTTTGGATTCTCGCGCGGCGCCGACCGCGGTTGGGGAAGAGGGCTGGGCTCTCTAGCCTTCCTCATCTTGGTGGCAAGCGCTGTTCTGTTATTCGCGCCAGCCGCGGTAGGGTTGAATCCTCAGAAGCTTGCGGCTCTGCTCGTGCCCGGCACGCTCTTTCTGGTAGGCTTCACGGCTCTGGAGCCGATCCTGCCCAGCCTCGTCAGCCACGCGGCGCCGGCAAGTTCCTACGGCACGGCGCTTGGAGGGTTCCAGACCTTTCAGTTTCTTGGCAGTTTCGCCGGAGGATCGGTGGCTGGAGCTCTTGCCCACCTTTCCTCGGCCTACATCATGACGACCCTGGCAGCGACTTCGCTTGCCGGTTGCTTGCTAATGTTCTCGGGCCATGCTGATCGAAGATCGCCGGCTGGCTCTTGAAGGAGGTAACTCACTACGGTGGTGGTGCAAGCGGGGCAGAGGTGGCTTAATGCGGCCATTTTGGCGGGGCAACTCGCTCCTGCGACTTCATTGACAGTGCGTTCGTTAGAGTGGCATTAGAGTTGCCTGCGCCCTGATGACCGGGGAGCGCCGGAAATCGTCTGAGGTGGACGCACCTGGGATTTAGGGGTGAACGTGATTCGAGCACAGATTGCACTTATCGCCGCGGGACTCGCTTGGGCGGCATTAGTTTGCGGGGCTGCCCCCGGCCAGACTGAGGCGAGTGGCACGTGGCAACACTTTGGTCATGTGGCTCCGGCGGGGGCCAACGGCCCGGGCGGCTCCGGTGCGTGGCATCACTTCGGCGATTCCGGCACCGCGCCGAAGGCGGCCTTGCCTGAAACAGCGCACGCGCCGCGCGTGGCCGGCATCGCCAGCCTGGAGACGGAGATGTTGGAGCTTGTCAACCGGGCGCGCTTGGACCCTGCCAACGCGGCCGAGACACGAGGCCATGCGCTTCCTCTGAAGTGGAATGCCAGCCTGGCCACTGTGGCTCGCGAGCACTCCCGTGACATGTTAATGCGCGGGTACTTTGGGCATGACGATCCCGACGGAAAATCGCCTGGGATGCGAGTCAAGGCGGCTGGAATTGGCTGGCAGGCTGTTGGAGAGAATATCGCCGCTTTTGATAGTATTGAAGGCGCCGAGACAGCTTTCATGAACGAACCTCGATTCGCGCACAATCACCGGGCCAATATTCTGAATCCGAAATACACAGAAATCGGGATCGGCATCGTGCAGAGTCGAAGCGGAAGATATTACATTACGCAAGAGTTCATCGAAGCGCCGACTGACTTGCGGGCGGCGTTCCCCCAGTAGTTTCAGCGAGGGCCCGCTGAAAATCACTCACCTTGACACCGGACGTGAACTGCGCGGAGGGCAAGGGCAATTGCTCCTCCTTGCGTGCGGATTACGTAACCTCGGTCACCAGCAACTCATCGTTTGCCCCAGGGGCAGCGCGCTCGAAGAACGCGCTAGGGAGCGAGGCTTTGAGGTGTTTGCTCTTCGTCGGCGCAGGCTGCTGGGAAAACTGCGCCTTCGTCGTAAGCTTCGCCGCGACGGTTTCGAGATCCTGCACGCGCACGACGGCCGCGGACAGACGGTGAGTACACTAGCCTCCCTCGGCCTTCCCGTGCGCCGTGTCGCTACGCGGCGCGTGACCTTTACGCCCCGTGGGTTGGGATGCCTCTTCGAATTACAGCGTCTGCAGTATGGTCCCTTCTGCCACGCCATCATCGCGGTTTCTGCGTACGTGCGTGATCTGCTGGTGCGGGCGGGCATTCCGCCTGTCAAGATAGAAGTGATTCCGGATGGCATTACGATTCCGGATGCGCTGCCCGGCGATGAACTGCGGGATGACGCCCGCCGCCGGTGGGATCTTCCCGCGGACGCTTTTGTGATCGGACACGCCGGCGCCTTCACGCTCGAAAAGGGCCAGGACGTACTGCTGGAAGCTTTCTCGCAAGTGAGTAGTTCGGTGGCAGGCACACGCCTGCTGCTCGCGGGCGAGGGGCCGCTACGGGACTCGCCACGCATCCTCGAACTCCTCCGTAAGGCAGCGGGCCGCGCCCGCGTGCTCGACTGGATGAATGATTTGACGCCGTTCTTTGCGGCCCTCGATTTGTACGTCATGCCGTCGCGCTCGGAGGGCCTGGGTTCCTCAGCGCTGCTCGCGATGGCCCACGGCTTACCGGTGGTGGCGAGCCGCGTGGGAGGCCTCAGTGAGGTCGTGGAAGATGGCATTACGGGATGGCTCGTTGCTCCCGAATCGCCAGACGAACTCGCCCGAGCTTTGGTGGCAGCCGCCCACAACCGTGAATGTCTTCGCCGATTCGGTGCGTCTGCCCGCGAGCGGGCGCAAGGGTTTTCAGCCGATGCGATGGTTCGTCGGACTGAGGCATTGTACCGGCGTCTGCTCGAGGTGGCGGCCTGAGAGACGCTTGTTTGGGGCCGCCTATGAAAAGTAGGTTGAAAATGGAACTCCAGGCGCCGGAAGGTCGCGGACTCGGACCTTCCGCATCGGCGCGTTCAACTCTTCATCAGCTTGTCAGAAGTGCATGACGCGATGGCCTATCTTCTGGTATTGGTCTTCGGACTGGTTCTGGGCAGTTTCCTGAACGTCTGCATCTTTCGGCTGCCCCACCGGGCATCGATCGTGCGCCCGCGTTCCCATTGTCCGCTGTGCAAGCATCCCGTCCGCTGGTATGACAACATTCCCGTGCTGAGTTACGTTCTCTTGCGCGGCCGTTGCCGCGACTGCGGGGAACGCATCTCGCTCATCTACCCCATCGTGGAAATTATGACTGCTGGCCTGCTATTGGAGGCCTTTCAATTGCTCGGCTGGGGTCCCGGGTTCGTCAGAGACGCTGTCCTCATCCTCATTCTGATCGTCATTGTTTTCACGGACCTCACGGAGCGCCGCATTCCGCACGCGGTCACCGTGCCGGGCATCGTGCTTGGCCTCGGGTTTAGTTGGTTCGTTCCTGTTGACAGCCGACCGCTCGCGGCCCTGTGGCATCTCATCGGCATCATGCCGCCGCCTTCAGTAGCTTCGTTCGCCGGAGCGGTGGCCGGGGCGGCTGTGGGTGGCGGATTGTTCTACCTGGCAGGTGAGATCTTCTACGTTGTGCGTCACGTCCAAGGACTGGGATTCGGTGACGTCATGCTGATGTTGATGGTGGGGGTGTTTTTTGGAGTGCCCCTGACGCTTCTGACCGTGCTGCTGGGCTCTCTGCTGGCTGTTTTCGTAGCGCTGCCCTTCGTCGCGTTCGATCGCCGCCGCTACTGGCGCTTCCACTGGCCCTACGGCAGCTTTCTGGCTACCGCCGCGATTTACGTCTGCCTGCGCGGGGAGGCTTTGCTCGGCGCTTACCTGCGATGGTCGGGCTTCATTAGCTAATCGACTACAGTTGGCCTCTCTCCCGGCGCGGTTGCTACAGCAATGCGATCAGCCGCGATTCCTCCGGTTTACTGTCTAACGTGATGGCCTGCGGAAAAGGAAGCGCCACCGAGGTCTGAACAACGCTACTTCATCTTGGGGTCCTGGCCGGGACCGCCCGTCGGTTCAAATTTGGGTATGCGCTGTTCGACCGGTGGCAGCGGCGGGAACGGCGCGTGCGGTTCCTTCTGATACCAGTACGCCACCGAGTAGAGGTTGTCGGAACGGAGATTCGCGTGGCCGTCCTCGATGGTGTACCTGATGGACTTCCTGAACCTCACCGGAGCTTCCAGGTGCCAGCGATACATTGAGAACCGGGCGCCGGGCTCCCATCCATGAAATTCGGTCAGCCCGACGAGCGGGAATGAGTAGAGTTTCGAGAAGCCCCAAGCTCCGTTGAAATAGTCTTCGCCCCCAGTACCGTGAATACGCGGTTCCGGCTCGCCATCGATCCAGATCATCTCGTCGCCTTCGTTCCATCCGCCCCACTGATTTTCGAAGACGGAGAGCGTGACTCCCACCAACTGGCCGTCGCCCCGAGCTTCAAGGAAAACGTAGTTGTCCTCGCCTGACTTGTTCAGCCAGCGCGGATCCTTGCGAGCCTCCGTAAAGTCATTCCCGTAAAAGTTGCCCTTATACCATCCCTGGCACGGTGTGCATTGCCGGTACTGGGCGTGAAAATATGCGGTCTGCGGCGGCAGACTCGGCAACCTGACCCAATCGATGTTCCAGTAATAATCCGAAATTTCCTTGCTTCCCTCGTTCGTCACCGTGATGCGCCCGTGGTTCGAAAATGGCATGTGGAAATAGGAATTCAGCGCCTGGTCCGGTGCCACCACAAGGAGCGCCGATTGAAAAACGGTATAGGTACCGAGGCCGAGGCCGAAGAAGTCGCCAATCGGAGTCTCAACACTCGGCGTCGCTTCATCGTCCCAGTACATTCGCAGCACCACTTTTTTCAAGTGGTACGCTTCTGACCAGGGTGGCAGCGTGGTCCAGATGTGGCGAATCTCGCCCGGACCGTCGGCGTCAAAAATGGTCAGGGTCTCGCCCGCCTTAAGACTGCGGTAATCGCCGTTGCCGCCGCTCCGGTCATAACTGCTGCTTCGTTCGGACTGGTAGTCTTCGAGCTGGCTGAGACCACCGATCGGGTCCTGCGCCCGTAGCACAGCACCGGCGCTGAGGAGTAAGAGAAAGCCAAGCACGCTTGCAAGCCACCGCCCGCGGAATTTCATGATCGCACTCCTCCGTTAAATCAGCACGCTGGGAGCGCGGGCGTCTCGCCCGCAAAGGGTGGTAGAGAGAGAACGGGCGGGACGCCCGCGCTCCCAGGGGACGTCGCCGATTTTGACCCCGCGTATAGCCGGCCCGTCGGAACGGCGGTTTGCCCGAGCTTCAACCTGGCTTCAACGCGGCCGGCGATGCCTCATGCCACTTCCACCATCGTCTTCAGGCCTTCCTGATGCCAGGTGAGGTCGTCAAAAAGCGCCGGGACCTGCTCCAGTTCAAGCCGCCGGGTAATCCAGGGCGACGTATCGATGCGGCCTTCCTCGATCATGCGGATGACCTTGGGAAACTGGCCCGCACTGTTGCGTGAAGCCAGCAAGGTAATCTCGCGACGGTGAAACAGGGGATCATCCATGGAGACGGCGCCTTGAGCCAGACCCACAAAAACCAGGCGTCCGCCGAAGGCCACACGAGACAGGCTGCCAGCCATGGACTTCAGGCTGCCGGTCGCGTCGAATACCACGTCCGCGAGGCGTTCATCGGGTTCCGGAAGCACTTCGACGCCCAAGCGCGCGATCCGGCCGCGCCGCGCCGGAGCGATTTCGATGACGCGCGGCCGCGCTCCCAATCCCAGCGCCACCTGAGTAACCGCGAAGCCGATGGGCCCCGCTCCAACCACCAGCACCGTCTCAGAAGCTGCCAGAGCCGATCGCTTCACGGCGTGCGCAGCGATGGTGAGCGGTTCCACCAAGACCAAATCGTCGAAAGATAACTTATTCGACTTGTGCAGGTGGTCGAGCGGCACCGCGAAGAACTGCCGCATTCCGCCGTCCGTATGGACTCCGAGCACCCTCACGTTCTCGCAGCAGTTGTAGCGGCCCGCGCGGCAGGCATGGCAGCCGCCGCAGTTCAGATAGGGCTCAACAGCACAGGCGTCACCTGCTGAGATCCCCCGGTCGTTCGCGGGAGCTTCAACAACCTCGACGGCGAGCTCATGCCCAAGCACTCGTGGGTAGGTAAAGTACGGTTGTTCGCCGTGAAACGCGTGAAAATCCGTGCCGCAAACGCCCACCCGGCGCACGCGCACCAAGGCCTCACCCGGGCCCGCAGCGGGCGGAGGAGTATCACCCGGTACCAGCCGTCCCGGCTGCTCGAGCACAATTTGTCTCATGAAGAAACTCCTTTGCCTCGGGTGCGGTCAGATTCGCCTGTGCCACGCCCTATGTTGCTAACGTCGACCTTCGGCGACTTTAGCAATCTACGTGATCTTCTAGTCTGGCGCGGCCTTTGGCGGACCCAAACCGAAGGCCTCGGCGCCCTCTGTGCTTACAAGCCTCTCAACACGGAGTTCACGGAGACTCTGTGGCCTCAATGTTGAAGGCTTTTGGCCCCAGAGGTCACGGAGCGGTGGCGACACAAGCCGAAAGTCTTCGCGGCTCGAAACGCTCCGAATAGCCACCGAGTAGCTGGTCACGGCCCTCCATGCTAACACGGGCGCTCGACTTTGCCGTTCGCGCCGAGTGGTGAGTGAGATCACAGCAATGGATCATGTGGCAAACTGAGACTGGGTACAGGGAAGCAACGGACATAGGAGAACAGCCATGGTTGAAGGCAAGCTCACGCTAACGAATACAGACGGACCCGGAAGGCAGTTTGTGGCAGTCTCAGGCACAGGCCACGCGCTGGTAATGGACGATACCGAGGGCCACACCGGCGCCAAGCCCATCGAGCTGGCGCTATTGGCGCTTGGAGGCTGCACAGCCTTTGACGTCATCGGCATTTTGCGCAAGAAACGCCAAAAGGTGACGCGCTACGAGGTGGAACTGAGCGCCGAACAGAATGCCGAGCACCCAACCTACTTCACACGGGTTCAGGTCATGCACCGCCTGCGCGGCGATATTGATCCCAAAGCCGTCGAGCGAGCGCTATACTTGTCGGAGACCAAGTATTGCGCAGTAGGAGCGATGATCTCCAAGACTGCAAGGATCGAAAACAGATTCGAGATCGTCGAGGAACGGGCCGCCGAGGCCACCCCAGCTCTGGCCGAAGTGGCCTCATAATGCCGGCGAAAATGACCCCAAAACCGGCGCACCCCCTCGGGTGTGCCTCAAATGCAAAACGAACCCGAGAAGTTATTTAGAATCAACAAAAGCTTGAAAAAACGAACCTAAAACGAACCTAAACGAACCCAAGGTGGATCTTTGAGGAGCGCAACAAGCGCTTTAGAATCATCAGACATCGCCATCAGCCGAAATCTGCTGTCACGCGCGTCTGCAAGCGCCTGGCGGCAGGTGACGCCGAAAACGGCCACCGCTGCTGGCCGTTCTGGACCACCTCGCCAGAGCCTTTGCACCATTCACGCTACGAGAAGGTATGGATTTCCCGGCTGGTGAGTGCCGCTTGGACCGCCACCGACCCTGTCCGCGCACAACTCCGTCACTAAGTCCTTAAAGGCCTGCAACATGATTGGGCTGAAATTTCATCAGAGAGAATTGGAATCTCGGGTGCTCTCACCTCGATGGGGAGGGGTTCACAGGAGGGACGCGTGAGCCGGCCGCGTCCCGCGGGACCACACAATGAACGGGCTGGGTACGACCTGAAATGGTATTTCTTGGAGGTTGGGTTCATGATGAATAGCACACAGGTTCGTAAGCGGCACATGAAGCTGGTTCTCTTGCTGCTGCCTTTAATTCTGGCGGCACCGCTGCTGGGCCAGGACCAGAGCAATCCGCCTGGACGAGCAGCCCGGTTGAGCTACAAGAGCGGTAACGTCACCCTCCAGCCCAGCGGCGAGACCGACTGGAGCCAGGTAGACCTCAATTACACCGTCACCACCGGAGATCGTCTTTACACCGATCAGGGCGCGCGAGCCGAGCTCGAGGTAGGATCGTTCGCCGTCCGCATGTCCGACGCCACCGACTTGACGATGGCGAACCTCAACGATCAACTGATGCAGCTTGGCATCGGGCAAGGGAGCGTCCGCGTTACTGTCTTTAATATGCCTCCCGGTAACACCGTCGAGATCGATACACCCAACGGTGCGCTCACGGCCCAAGGCGCCGGGTCCTATCGGGTTGACGTGGACCCCAACAGCGGCACGCGGGTGATCGTCAACGACGGTGGCCTGACGCTTACCGGCGGAGGGGCCAACCAGTCCATCATGGCCGGCCAAGCCGTGGAGCTTGCGGGGACCGGCCCCATCCAAGTCAATTCCATAGACTTCCCCGGCGAGGACAGCTTTGACCAGTGGTGCCAGGGGCGCGACCGCCGCATCCAGTCGTTCCGGTCGCGGCAATACGTGAATCCGGACGTTCCAGGAGCCGAGGACCTGGACCAGTATGGCCAATGGTCAACTGCTCCCGATTATGGCCCGGTGTGGTATCCGTCAGGCGTTGCTGTGGGATGGGTACCCTACCGCTTCGGCCACTGGGTTTGGATTGGGCCCTGGGGATGGACGTGGGTGGACGACGCGCCCTGGGGTTACTGCCCGTTCCACTACGGCCGCTGGGCCTTCATCGGAACGCGTTGGGGATGGATTCCGGGGCCGGTTGCGGTGGTGCCGGTGTATGCCCCGGCGTTGGTGGCCTTTGTGGGTGGAGGCGGCCTCTCAGTAGGTGTTGGGATTGGCGGCGTCGGGCTTGCGGCCTGGTTCCCGCTTGGTCCGAGAGATCCGTTTATTCCTTGGTATCACTACGGACCCACGTATCTGAGACAAGTAAACGTGACTAACGTTCGGAACGTAACCATCATAAACAATTACATCAACAACGGCCGCGTGGTGAACGTCAACAACATTCATTATGAGAACCGGACCGTTGCCGTCACCGCTATCTCAGGAGATGCCTTCCGCAGAGGTCAACCCGTGGCCCACAGCATGGTAAGGGTGGCGCCTGAGCAATTCGCGAGGGCGCAGGTGATTGCGCACCCCAGCATCACTCCTGCGCGAACCGCGGTGTTCGCAGGCAGAGCGCCCGTTCCAGCGCCGCCGGTGCGCGTTGCGAGAGTCACCGGTCTGCCGCCCGAAAGAGCCTTGCCGCAAGCCGCGAAGAGCGGGCCACCGGCAGAGCGGCCGGCTCCGGTAACTACGCACATGGCGCCGCCGACAGAAAGGCCGGCTCCGCCGATTACCCATGAAACGCCGCCTCCAAGCGGCCGGCCGGCCAACCCTGCGCCGGAGGCTCACGAGGCGCCCCGGCCCGTTCCGGGTGGCCCGTCTGCGGCCAGGCCGACCTTCATCACCAGGACTCCCCCTCCGCCGCGCGAGCCATCTTTCGCAGCACGTGAGCCGGCGTACCAACATGATCCGGGGCGGCCGTTGGAACCACAACAGGTGCAAAACTTGCGGCAAGGCAAGCCTGCGGGTCCTCCGCGTGACCGCGAGGCGTTGCCGCACGCCACGCCTCCTCCGAGGGAGCAGTCGCACCCTGAGGCACGGCCCGGGGCGAAACCCGAAAAGTCCGAAAGGCACTGAACTTTAGCACTCCCCTGGAGCGCCAAGCTTTGGTGGCGCTCCAGGAAACCCCTTCCCCACCTTCCTGTTGTTTTCCCAAAGAAAATGTGGCATGCTTCCTTTGGGAAACCCAATGGACGAGAACAAGCAAAAAAGAGAAGTGCTGCAAGGCACCCTGGCGCTGATGGTGCTCAAAACCCTGGACGTGTTGGGGCCGCTGCACGGTTACGGCATCGCCCGGCGCATCGAGCAGATCAGCGGCGACCTGCTGGCTGTCAACCAGGGCACGCTTTATCCGGTGCTTTTGAAGCTGGAGCAGGAAGGGTCGATTGCGTCGGAGTGGGGCGCCTCGGAACATAACCGCAAAGCGCGATTCTACCGGCTGACGCGAGTGGGACGTAAACAGCTGCAGGCTGAGACGCGCGATTGGCAACAGACGGCGGCCATCATCGGTCGATTCTTCGCGGTGAAAGCAGAGGATCTGAAATGAAAACACTCAGGCGATTCGTCAGGCGGCTAACTTCGTGGGCCGGAACGCGCAGGGATGAAGACCGCTTGCAGTCGGAGATCCAGGAGCACATCGCCCTGCAAGCCGAGGACAACCTTCGCGCGGGTCTGCCTCCGGATGAGGCGCGGCGCCAAGCGCTGCTGAAGTTTGGTGCGGTCGAAGCGATAAAAGAGGACTACCGCGAACGACGGGGAATGCCAGCAATCGAAACACTGCTGCAGGACGTGCGCTATGCGCTGCGGCGCCTGCGAAACTCGCCCGCTTTCACCGTCACAGTGGTCCTCACGCTGGCGCTCGGCATCGGCGCAACTACTTCGATCTTTACCTTGGTTGACGCCGTCTTACTGAAATCGTTGGCCGTGGCAAATCCTGACGAACTGTATCGTTTGGGAACCGAAGCACGCTGCTGCTACTGGCCTGCATACAGTCAGGACAAAGAGTTTTCGATTGTCTCGTACGACCTCTACAAACACTTCAGGGACAAGACCCAGGGCCTTTCTGAATTGGCTGCGTTCCAGGCAGGCGGGGCCTTGTTTGGCGTGCGGCGTTCCGGTGCCAAGGAGTCGGCCCAAAGCTATTCCGGGGAATTCGTATCGGGTAATTACTTCAACATGTTCGGCATCAGGGCGTATGCCGGACGGCTGCTGATCCCGAACGACGATCGACCCGGCGCTTCGCCTGTGGCCGTCATGAGCTACCGCCTCTGGCGAGAAAGGTATGGATCGGATCCTTCGGTGATCGGCGCCGTTTTCAATCTCGACGAGAAGCCCGTGACCGTGGTGGGGATTGCTCCGCCGGCTTTTTTCGGGGACAAGCTGCGCGCCATTCCACCCGATTTCTTTCTGCCGCTTAACACCGAACCCCTTGTGGAAACCGATAGCGACCTGAACCAAGCGAATTCATGGCTGGATCTGATCGGTCGCATCAGGCCGAGTGCGAATCCGGCCTCCATAGAGGCCAACATGCGTGTGGAGCTCAAGCAGTGGCTGCGCTCGCATTGGGGCGACATGAGCGCTAACGATCGCGCGGTGTTTCCCGAGCAGACCCTTTTCCTGCGTCCCGGAGGCTCCGGTATCAGCAGCATGCGCGACCAATATGAGCATTGGCTTCAGATCCTGATGATGGTGTCGGCGTTTGTGCTGCTCATCGTCTGCGCGAACGTCGCCAATCTTATGCTGGTCCGCGGTATGGAGCGGCGGCAGCAAGTATCGTTGAGCATGGCGCTGGGGGCGCGGGCTGGGCGGCTCGTGAGGCAGGCGCTCACGGAGAGTGTCATACTCGGAATCGCCGGAGGTGCGGCGGGTCTCGCGATTGCATTTGCGGGCACGCGCCTTATCTTGGACTTGGTATTCCCTCGCGTTCCCGGTCTCGGTGGCGTACCCATCAGCGCGTCGCCATCGTTGCCTGTGCTGGCCTTTGCTCTCAGCGTTTCATTGGCAACGGGAATCGCGTTCGGCATCGCTCCGGCGTGGATGGCCACGCGCGTGGATCCCATCGAAGCCTTGCGCGGAGCCGGCCGATCCACCGCACGCGCGGGCTCACTGCCCCGCAAGACGTTGGTGGTGCTGCAGGCCGCGCTTTCTTTGGTGCTGCTGGTAGCGTCCGGACTACTGACGGCTGCCTTGCGCAATCTCGAGAACCAGAAGTTCGGTTTCGCCCAGGATCGGCGCACCATCGTCAGCATCGACCCCCGGCTCGCGGGTTATCGGCCGGATCAACTCACGCTACTTTACGATCGCATCCACGATTCCCTATCGAGCGTTCCTGGCGTATCGGCTGTCGCCGTCGCCATGTATTCGCCGTTAAGCGGCAACAATTGGGGCGGCGGCGTCTGGGTGGATGGGCAGCCGGCGCCCGGCCCGCGCGATGACAGTTTTGCTTTCTGGGATCGAGTCACGCCGGGATATTTCGACGCCACAGGAAATCCCATCCTCAGGGGACGCGGCATTTCCGCGCGGGACACGGCGAATTCACAGCACGTGGCAGTCATCAACGAGGCCTTTGCGCGCAAGTTCTTCAAGAACGAGGATCCCGTCGGAAGGTATTTCGGACGCCACGATGTGTCTCCGGGATCGCATGACTACGAGGTTGTAGGCGTGGCCCAGGACGCCCGCTATCTTGATAATTTCGATAAGCCGATCGGTCCGTTTTTTTTCCTGCCCGAAGCGCAGTACGACATCTTCAACAACGGACAGAAGGACCCTGATCCAGGCTCACATTTCCTCCACGACATTGTGATTGTAACCGCGCCGGGAGCCAGCCTGTCACTCGCGCAAGTACGCCAAGCCATGGCGTCCGTGGATCCCCGTCTGCCGATCGTCTCGATTCAACCTCTTCAGGAACAGGTCGCCGGCCAGTTCCGGCAGCAGCGGCTGATTGCATGGCTCACGTCGTTCTTTGGACTTCTCGCTCTCGTCCTGGCTTCGATCGGCCTGTATGGAGTAACCGCCTATAACGCCGGACGCCGCACCAACGAAATCGGAGTGCGGCTGGCCTTGGGCTCAACTCGTGCACAGGCGGCTGGCCTGATCCTTCGGGGTGCGTTCACGCTTGTCTTAGTCGGTCTGGTTGTCGGCACCCCGGTCGCGCTGGCGGCAGGACGATTCCTCGGTAGCCAGCTTTACGGACTCAATCCGTACAATCCAGTTGTAATGCTGGTTGCCATCGTCGCGCTGGGGGTTTCCGCACTACTAGCGTCATCGATTCCTGCCTTTCGGGCAAGTCTGATTTCACCGATGGAAGCGCTGCGGGCGGAATAGGACCGGCGGTTGTTCCCGCGGCATATCAACTGATCTCGCCGCTTGTTTGAACAACCCTCCTCGAACTATCTCATTCCGATTAGAGACTCCATGAGTCTTGTGCTCACGACTGTGGTTGAAAAGGCGCAAAGCGCTTTGGAGTGCGGCAGCTTGCTGCCGCTTTCACCGCGCGAGCTTGCTCGCGAGCCTGCATACATTTAGACAGACGAGTGCCGACTCGGCCAGCAAGCTGGCCTGAGGAAAGCGGCAGCAAGCTGCCGCACTCCAAAGCACCTGCGGTGCCCGTTAAGGTTACATATGAGCGGAGGGAGTTAACGATAAAAAGCGGAGACAGTTCGTGATAAATGCCCAAACACACAAATGCGCAGGCTAGGAAACCCCAACCTGCGCACCACGTTAGAAACCTAACTTCCCGCCTGGCCTCACACTTTGCCGCGCCGGCCGAACGTTGAACGCGCCACGCTCAAAAGTGGTGAATCGCACCTTGCAATCCAAGCAAGCGCGACGGCGCTTGCGCCCGCCTCGATACAAGCGGCTGTCAGTTACCTCAGTCCGCGTCGAATGGCAGCGCGGGCATTGAATGCCAAGTTGACCATCCGCCATTAGAGCCTCAGCGCCCGGCAGTTCGATTCGGCGCTCGCGTCGTCGTAGTGGCCAACAAGCTGGCGCTGCCGTTGCTCACCGCTGAATTCACGGCGCTGATAATGTCAGGCGCCACCATCTTCCACACTTGCGGCGTCATCGGGCCGTTGAGGTTGATTTGCACGTTCGTCTGATTATTGCCGGCGTAGCCGCCGAGGCCGCGCGGCGTGCCCGAGGTGGCGACCGGAGTTCCGCGAGAGACGCCTCCGCCGGCTCCCCCGCCGCCCGATCCGCCCGCTCCGCCTCCGCCGCCCAGGGCCGCGCCAGCGCCGGCCGCCGCGCCGCCGATTGCGGCCCAGATCCCGGCCGCTTCAAAGGCCAGCGTCGCATCCTTATAATCCTGGATGGCCAGATAATAGAAGCCAAGCGCAGTGCATTTCAGCACCCACAGCACCGCTTCGGCGGCAATCGAGGCGGCGGTGGATTTCACCGCTTGCTCCATCGCTTTGCCGAAGTTTGACCCGAACACCAGCGAGTTAGCGGCAGCCTGGGCCAACGCTTGCCCAACTTGATTGAAGCCGCGCTGGGCGGTTTGCGTGAACTGGCTCGCAGCGACGTCCGCCAGGCCGAACTGCTTGATGAACTGCATCATGGGCACGGCGTTTTGCGTCCACTCCTGCGCCATGATCTTCAGGCTCATGATGATGCGCTGTTGCTCGGTAAAGAGCTGCGGCTGCAGTGAGGCCAGCACCTGAAACTGCTTGGTGAAGTTGGTCAAGGGAATGATGGCGGCGTTCATCGATTGCGCCATAGTGCCGAAGGGATCAATCTTCGGCGCCGCGCCCATCTTAAATCCGGCCTCTTCGAGGTTACCTGTCAGCAGGCCAATTAATTGCTTAAACTGCTGGGTTTCCGTCTCCTTCGCAATCTGCTGCAACGCCCTTTCAAGCTCGGTGGCGGCCAAGGTCGGGAAAACAGCTTTGGTCTTGGCGAACGCCTCGGCGATGCGCTCAGCCTCCTTCGCTTCCTTCGCGCGCTCCCTGGCGCCGCGCGCGGCCTCATCCGCTGACTTCTTATCTTCTTCCGTCTTTTTTTTCTCCAGGTCTACCAGGCGCTGGGCGCCCTCTGTCAAAGCCTCGGAGATCTTAACTTTCTCGCTGGCGAGGTTCGTGGAATCGATCCCTAGCGCCTTCAGCGTCTCTTCGAGCTGGTGAATGTGCTGAATCGTCTTATCCTGCTCTTCGAGGGTGTGACCGGTGGTTTCGCTGGCTTTCTGGCGCAGGCTGCCCAGACCAATCAGGTCCTCCATGATAGACCGCAGTTGCGAGAGGCCAGCTTTCTGTTTCTCGATGGTGTCTTCATGGGACAAGTGGTGTTCGTAACTTTTCTGCAGATAATCGTCCCAGACCTTCCCGATACCCTCGGCCTCGTCCCGCATTTTCACGAGCTTGTCGATGGCCTCGGCAACCACGCCGATAAAGGCTCCAGCCATAGCCAGAGGGAAAACCGAAGCCATTGCCTCCTGTAGCCCCGGCATGCGGGCCAGGGCGGTAGCGATGCCCTCCGGGAGCCTGATGCCGAAAGATTCGCCAAGCAGATCCGCCGTCTCGCGCGTTTCCAGCGTTTCCATGCGCAAGCCGCGCATTTCCGTGCGCAGCGC
>DATJYK010000056.1:0-8742 GCA_035578005.1 Terriglobia bacterium | reverse complement strand
CTGGACGCCTTCACCAACATCGCTCGCACCTCCGAGTTGCGGACCTGCTGACTGCTGACTGCCTACTGGCCACCGAATCCCGAGTCCCGAACCCCGAATCCCGGCGGACACGGGATATCAAGGGCGAAGCCCTTGGCTAGTTTGATCAATGACAGCCCGCTTCAAAATCCTACTTCTAGCCTTTGTGCTAACTGGCGTCGCGGGTCAATCGCGGGCTCAAGACGCTGGTGATCGCGTCGCTGCACTGGACGCCGAGGCGCGGACGGCAGAGGCGCAGGGGCACCTGGACGTCGCCATTGAAAAGTATCAGCAGATTCTCAAGTTGTATCCAAAGCTGCCGGCTGGATATAACAACCTGGGCCGGCTTTACTACCAGGCAGGCCGTTTCCGCGACGCGATCGAACCCTTGAACCACGCCGCTGAGCTCGACCCAACATTAGAAGCTCCACACGCCCAACTCGGATTCTGCTTCTTTCAGCTCGGGGATTTTGCAGGCGCCCGGCGGGAGTTTGAAGCTGCTCTGAAATTGAGTCCGAATGACGGGATGGCTGAGTTGTTCCTAGCACGCAGCCTTCTTGAACTGCGGGACGTGAAGGGCGCAGTGAAGTTGCTGGACCAGCTTCACGACGCCGATCCGAACAATGTCGAGGTACTTTTCTCTTTGGGTTGGGCGTACGCGGACCTGTCGGTCTCCACGCTGGAAGCCATTCAGAAGGCCGATCCTGATTCTTATCTCATCGACGTCCTCCAGGGGAAGTATGCTGAGGTGAAGCAGGCTTACGCGGAAGCCGCAGAGCATTACAAGAGAGCGCTGGCCAAGTCTCCCAACCAGCCGGACCTCTGTTACGACTACGCACACGCCTTGTGGGCAAGCGGGGATTTTCCAGGCGCCCTCAAGCAATACAGGCACGTGCTGGAACTTAACCCCGATGACTACAGGGCAAGCTGGGAGGCCGCGCGAATCGCGCTCCTGGACAATCCGCAGGATGCTCTCGATCTCGCCACCCGATCATTGAAACTGCGGCCAGATACCGCCGAAGCCCTCGCGATTCGCGGCCGGGCGCTGCTCGCTTTGGGGAAACCTTCGGGCGCGGTTGACGACTTGAAGAAGGCAACTGCACTGGACCCGAACAATGCGGGCTACTACTTCCAACTGGCTCGCGCTTACCGGCAGCTCGGCCGCGCCGGCCAGGCGAACGATGCTGCGGCAATTTACGAGCGATTGCAACGCCAGACGCACTCCACACCGGTAGAAGATGTGCAAGCCGCGCCGCATTGATCGGATGCCGAGATGAGCTATTCCCGCCGTCACCTCTTGGGTTCTTCCTTCTTAGCACTGGGCTCCGGGCTACTGGACTTCCTCATCACGCCGTTGTGGAAATGGCGGTCGACACCCGTTTTGCATGCTGCCAGTTCTCCGGCATCAGCCCCCGGGCCGCCGGTCACGTTTGTGGACGTGGCAAAGGAAGCGGGCTTGACCCTGCCCAACGTCTGGGGAGGAGTGAAAACCAAGAAGTACCTCGTCGAGGTAAAGGGCAGTGGCGTGGCGTTCTTTGACTTTGACAACGACGGCTGGCTCGACATCTATCTCACGAATGGTGTCCGCTTCGGAGAAACCTACACTTCGCGGAACGCACCCACATCGCGTCTCTACAAGAACAATCGCGATGGGACCTTCACCGACGTCACGGCTCGCTCAGGTATTGCCAGAACAGGCTGGGGCACGGGCGTGTGCGTGGGAGACTACGACAACGACGGCTGGGACGACGTGTTCTGCACCTACTGGGGCTACAACGTTCTGTTCCACAACAATGGCGACGGGACGTTCACGGATGTCACCGAGAAGGCGGGGCTGCGCGGCAATCGCGTTCGCTGGGGTTCCGGATGCACGTGGTTCGACTATGACCTCGACGGTTTCCTCGACCTGTTTGTGTGCAACTACGTCGAGTTAGACATCGATCACGTCGCCTTGCCCGGCCAGCGAGGGTACTGTCAGTGGAAGAGCGTGGCGGTGGCTTGCGGTCCTCAGGGGCTCCCGGGCGGGTCGAACATCCTGTATCACAACAACGGAGATCGGACCTTCACGGATGTTTCGGAGAAGGCGGGAATTCTAAGGCCTGGGCCGCGACCCTCACTCTCGGCCGTGTCGTATGACTTTGACAACGACGGCTGGCCAGACATCTACGTGGCCGTCGACTCCAACGGGAGTCTCCTATTCAAGAACAAGCATGACGGCACCTTTGAAGAGATCGCTCTGCAGGCCGGATGCGCGTGCAGCGATGACGGCCGCCAGCAAGCCGGCATGGGCATTGCGGTGGGCGATTACGATTGCGACGGCTGGTTTGACATTTTCAAGACGAATTTCGAGGGCGACGCCTGCAACCTGTATCACAGCAATCGTGACGGCACGTTTACGGACACGGCTTATCTTGCCGGCGTGGGTGCTCTGTGCCCGTACGTGAACTGGGGCGCGGGCTTCATGGACTATGACAATGACGGGTGGCCTGACATCTTCTACGTGACGGGTCACGCTTACCCGGAGGTGGACGAAGCCAAGATTGGCTCCGTATTTAAGTCGCCCCGAAGGCTCTTCCGGAATCTAGGGAATGGGAAGTTCCAGGACACCTCGGCCTCAGCCGGGCCCGGAATTTCCGAGCAGTTCTCGAGTCGCGGCTGCGCTTTCGGAGATTATGACAACGACGGTGACGTCGATGTGCTCGTGTTCAATATGAACGATACGCCTTCACTGTTGCGGAACGACGGCGGCAACGCGAACAACTGGATTCAGATCAAGCTAATCGGAACCCAATGTAACCGCACGGCAATCGGAGCCCGGGTGCTTGTCACGGTTGGGAATCACACCCAAATGGACGAAGTTCACAACGGGGGAAGCCTCATGTCGCAAAGCGATCTCAGGCTGCACTTCGGCCTTGGACAGGCCAAGGTGGCGGATATGATCGAAGTGAAATGGCCAACCACCCGGAAGAGTGAGAAGTTTACGGGCGTCGAAGCGAACCAGATCCTGAGGATCAAGGAAGGGAGCGGTATCGTAAAGGCGAATGAAGCTCGCTGAGACTCCACGAGTGTCTGTGAAACCCGTGGATTCCCGCCTTCGCGGGAATGACTGCGGTTCCGAGGGTTGGGCCCGGCAAATGACCCCGATACCCCAGGCCTTCAAGACTCATACGATTGAAGAGTGGTATGGTATGGGAACGATGACCGCCCACCTCAAGCGAAGCGCCAGGTCACGGACGAGCCTTGTCGGGAGCGTTGTTGGTCTGTCCATCATGTTGCTCCTGTCCGCACGTGGGGTTCTTGCCCAAACAACCTCGCCAACGCTCGACGACTACTTCCGCCAGGCAAGGGATTCAGAGAAAAAGGGCGACTACTCCGCGGCGGAGAAGACTTACCTCGCAGCCGCCAAGGAATTTCCCAACCAGCCCGAAATCCTCAAAAGGCTTGGCATCGTCTATCAGACCGAATTGAAGTTCCCCGAATCCATTGAGACCTTTCAGCGAGTGCTGCAGGACGCCCCTCAATATCCCGAAGTGAACTTTTATCTGGGACTCTCCGAGTTCGGGCTCAATCAATTTGATAAAGCCGTGGACGCCTTTAACAAGGAGCTCGCCGCCAACCCCAAATACCGGCGGGCCCGCTACTATGAGGCCCTGGCCTACCAATCACTAAACCGCAACGCGGATGCTCTGCGCCAGTTCGAAATTCTGCTGCAGGACCAGCCCAATGACGCCGCCGTCCTTTATCAAATGATTCGCTTTCTGAAGGCCGCCACCATCCAGTCGATTAACCATTTGGGGAATCTCGACCCCAACTCCGAATACATGCTGATTCTCAAGGCCGAAGGCTACACCGAAGAGGGGAGATATGCTGAGGCCATCGAGAAGTACAACGAGCTGCTGAAGAAGAATCCTAACTTTCCGGGTGCGCATTACGGTTTGGGGTTGACCTATTGGAAAAAGGTCGATTACACAGCGGCTGAGCCCGAGCTGCGGCAGGCCTTGCGCGAAGACCCCAATCATCCCATGGCGAACTACTACCTGGCCGACATCCTGGTGAAAAGCCAGCGCACCGCGGAGGCAGTTCCCTTGCTCGAAATCGCCGTGGCCGGCGAGCCTGACCTCTCGATGGCGTATTTCGAGCTGGGGAAGTGCTACGCCGAGCAAGGCAGGCTTGATGATGCGCTCAAGGTCCTGCTGCGAGCTGAAGCGCTGGACCCCAGCGATAAGTCAACCCACTATCAGCTCGGCCAGCTCTACGCGCGCCTCCAGCAGCCGGACAAGTCGCGCGAGGAAATGGACACCTTCAAAAAGCTGTACGCCGAAGAGAGAGAAAAGAAGAGACGGGAACAGGTTACCGAAGACTCCTCTCAGGCAGCAAAGACAGAGCCCAAAGCCGAAAACTGATGAACAGCGCGTCCGTGTCGAATTTGACGATTTGCGCGAGGCGGCCGAATCCCCTGCGGTTGCCCAGTATGAAAATGGCCTGTAAGGGAGTTTCTACGTTTCTGAGGCCCGAAGGGCCGCTCTATCAAAGCCCTGGGCAACGCCCGGGCAACGCCCAGGGCGAGTCATTGCGCCGTGTGAGCAGTCCAGCCCTGAAAGGGCGAACTAAGAGGAAGTATTGGAACAGGTCAATCGCTCTTCAAATCTACGTTCATCGGATCTTTAGCTGGGAGCTCCAGGGGGCCAAGCACATGCCGATTTCAGGAGCAGTATCGACGGTTTCTGGAGCACGATGAGGTTAAATATGACGAACGCTATCTGCGGGACAGAGGGGGTTTGTCTTGGTTCGCCCTTTCAGGGCTCCAGATCCAGCCGGGCTTGGCTGATCACCCTGGGCGTTGCCCAGGGCTTTGTTAGTACGGCCCTTCGGGCCTCAAAATGCACAAACTCCAGGGGTAGGGCAAGCCCTATCCCTACACTCGCCACTCGTCACTGGTCACTTCTACTTTGGCTGATGTGCCTCACGATGCTGCTGCTCTCCGGCGGGCGTCGCCTCGCGGCATCCACCGACGACGTGAAAACTCTTCTTGAGCAGGCACGCACCTTCGAAAAGGCCGAAGACTATCGCGGCGCCGAGCAGGTCTACCGCCAGGCTCTCGCGCTCGCACCCGATGATCCCGAAGTGCTGAAGCGCTGCGGCATCCTCTACCAAACCGAGCTGAAGTTCACGGATTCCATCGAGGTATTCCAGCGGGCCCTGGCGGTGTCCCGGCAGTATCCGGCGGTCAATTTCTTCACTGGTGTTTCTTACCTCGGTCTGAATCAGTTTTCGAAAGCGGCCGAAAGCTTCCAGGCCGAATTGGCCTCTCCGCAGCCGCACCCGCGCACCCATTACTATTACGCGATCGCCTTGCAGTCTCTTGGGCGCTCAGACGATGCCGTGGCCCAGTTCAACCAGTCCCTGGCTGCCAACCCCAAGGACTTGGACGCCCTCTATCAACTGGCCAGGCTTCACATGAACGCTTCGCTCGATGACATCCAGAAGCTCACCGACCTTGACCCGGACTCCTTTCAACTCCACGCCCTGATGGGCGAGGTCTACTCGAATAACCAACGATACGAAGACGCCCTAAAGGAGTTTCGCGCCGCCATGGCCAAGCGGCCCGACGCTCCGGGCATCCACTATGAAGTCGGGGCCGCGCTTCGCAACCTGCGGCGCATCGACGAGGCGGAGAAGGAATTCCTCTTTGCGCGCAACCAGGATCCCAATGACATTCGAGTGAATCTCTACCTCGGTGAGTTTGCGGTGGGCCGGCGCGATTACAGCGGAGCGCTCGAATACCTGCGCGTGGCCAGCGCCGCCCAGCCCGGGCTGGCCCGTCCGCACTTCTTACTGGGCGAGTGTTACGTCGAGCTAAAAGACACAGAGAAGGCCAAAACCGAGCTGCTGGCGGCGGCCCAGGACGATCCCACCGATCCGCAACCCCACTACCTGCTGGCAAAGGTTTACCGCGAGCTCGGCGACACCAGTTCAACCAGCCGCGAAATGGATAAGTTCCAGGAGCTGTCCCTAGCTGAGAAAGCCAGAACCTATGAGCGGGCCAAGACAACTCCGCAATAGCGGTCGAAAGTCGACCGTTGACCACCAGGACTTGAAAGGGCGGGGCTTCAGCCCCGCCGTACAACGTCCGTTGCTTACTTGTTTACCTTCCGCTCTCGGCGCAGCTTGCTAGAAGCAAACTGCGCCGAGAGCGGGACACAAAGAAGGCGGTTCCGCGCGATCGGCGGGGCTGAAGCCCCGCCCTTTCAAATCCCGGTGAGAAATGCCGGCTAATCGTGCAAATGTTTGCGGCTTGCACAACTTTTTCCTGACTCGTTTTGTGGCGGCCACGCCACGCCGCGGACTCGGTGGTCTCTTTGGTAAATTCTCCCTCTGGTTGCGGCTCGGCGGCGCTGAGCTACGACGTTGAACTCCCCTAACGTGCTGAGCAACCTGACCTTAGTATTTCTGAGGGCCGCCGGACACTCGGCGTTTATTGTAGCCCACACCGGTCGGCACCATTGTCCCGCCGCGTAGCCTATTTGTTTGGAACTTCGTGTCTCAATGTCGCTTGTCGCCTAGCCTAGCCTATTTTACTTGACAACAGCCGGGGACTGTGCTATAAGAGCGGTTGAAAGGTTGAAGAGTCAAACAATCCTGGGAGCGCGGGCGTCTCGCCCGCTCTCGATGCTCGGTCCTTGAGAGGAGGCCCCACGGGCGGGCGGGACGCGCGCGCTCCCAGGATTTCTTCGACCTTCAACTCTTGAACTGACGGGAGTGCCACCATGAACCCCAATTTCGACACCCTCCGGCAACAACGCGACGAACTTTACCAGGACGCGCGCAATCATCCCGATTCCGACGCTGAGCAGATGGTGAAAATTCTCCTGCTCAGCGCCCTGAGTAATCAGCAATCCGGCGAATACGATGCCCATTTCGGCGATAGGCTGGCCCGTGAGCGCCGGGGGTACCGGCAGGCGCGGGCGAAGCGCATCCAGGAGCGGTGGGAGGGGGGCCCCAGCGAGGCCGCGACCCTTGAACAGCCGGGTGCGGAGGTTGCGGCTGTCGAAAGCAGGGGCCAAGCGGTCGGGGGCGAAGGTGGCAACCGCGAAGGCGGGGAAGGCGCCAGCCCCGCCGACGCGGAGATGCGCCTCAAGAAAGTGGCGCAGGCGTTAGAGAATGCGAAGGTTGCAGCCGAATCCGGCAAGGAAATGGACCCTTTGACGGTCTACGCGCGCATCGCGGAGATTGTGGGCCTCAGGGCCCCTTTGCAACCGATCGGCCAGGAGCCCAATTAGGCGGAACAGGAAACTAGAGCGCCGGGCGGTTGACGTTAACTTTCAACTTTAGACTGTCAACTGTGGACTGCTCTGAAATTCAGAGCGAGATTTCTCGGCGGCGCTCGAAATGACAGGCTTTCAACTGTCGACTGTCAACTGTCGACTGCTTTTAGAACTTCAGAGCGAGATTTCTCGCGGCGCCGGCCGTTGGCGCTGAGCACGGTCGAAGGCAAAGTGCGGCGGCGCTCGAAATGACAGGCTTTCAGCTGTCGACTGTCAACCGTCGACTGCTTTTAGAACTTGAGAGCGAGATTTCTCGCGGCGCCGAACAGCGCGGCGGCGCTCGAAATGACAAGCTTTCAACTGTCGACTGTCAACTGTCGACTGCTTTTAGAACTTCAGAACGAGATTTCTCGCGGCGCCGAACAGTGCGGCGGCGCTCGAAATGACAGCTTTCAGCTGTCGACTGTCAACCGTCGACTGCTTTTAGAACTTGAGAGCGAGATTTCTCGCGGCGCCGAACAGCGCGGCGGCGCTCGAAATGACAGGCTGTCGACTGTCAACTGTCAACTGTCGACTGCTTTTAGAACCTCAGAGCGAGATTTCTCGCGGCGCCGAACAGCGCGGCGGCGCTCGAAAATGACAGGCTTTCAACTGTCGACTGTCAACTGTCAACTGCTTTTAGGAACTTCAGAGCGAGATTTCTCGCGGCGCCGAACAGCGCGGCGGCGCTCGAAATGACAGGTTGGGGCCTGCCGACTGCCAACTGCCAACTGCCGACCGCCAACTACTGTTCTCCTAAGGAGGGAACCATGCCACACAACACTCATTCCCAGCAAGAAGAAAGGGCTCACCAAGGTTCGTCTGCCAACGGGGCGGACAGCACCGGCGGCGCTGCGGCCAGCTCCAAGGTCTCGCCGCGGAGGGCGGAGGCCAATCGCGCCAACGCTCAGAAGTCCACGGGGCCGCGCACGGAGCGAGGTCTGGCGCAGGTCGTCAAAAACCTGCCGGCGCCGGCGGTGGACCGTCTGCTGGGCTTGGCGGAGGCCAGAGCCTTGAAGCTGGAGCCGGGGGCTGCCGAGGCGCTCTATCGCGAGCTGATTGCGCCTTACCAGCCTGCGCCTGCTCTGCTGGCCCTGCACTTTCAGGATCTGGCGCGGCTTGAGCTTGAGCTCCAGGCGTTGGAGCGCATTCGCGACGCGCAGCTCGAGGATCGCGCGCAGCAGACGGCCATCAAGGTGCGCCGCCTCTATCGTGACATGGACCGCGAGCTGGGCGTGCCCCCCAAGGACGTTTTCGAAAAAGGCCTGTGGAGCATTGCGGACTCGCCGGCCAAGTTCAAGATGCAGTGTGACGCGCTCGCCGTGCTGAAGACGCAGCTTCAGCGGCGCGACTTCGAGGCCATGGGGCCGGCGCTGCGCCAGTTGTACAGCAATGCGCTCGATCCGGGCTACGAGCGGGC
>DATJYK010000055.1:0-43085 GCA_035578005.1 Terriglobia bacterium | reverse complement strand
GTTATCAATCGAATCGAACGGACGGAACTTGATCTTGGGGTTGTGCTTCGACAACACCTTGGTGATCGCCGCCGTCAGCGTCGTCTTGCCATGATCGATGTGACCGATCGTGCCGATATTCATGTGCGGCTTCGATCGATCAAACTTTTCTTTGGCCATAGTCGATTCTGCCTCAGTTGAATACAGCCGGAAATTGAGCTTTCAAATCTGGAAAATCTCTCTCCGCCCTTGCGACCTGATCCAGATAATACGCCTCGAGGTTTCGCTTCTCATCATCGAAGAGCAGTTCATACAGCTCATAATTGCTCGTCGGCAATCTGTCCCCAGGTCTGTATGATCCACCCGGTCCGGGTAAATCGGTTAATGCATCGTGAAAGCGCCTAATTTTTCTCATTCCCCGAGCGTAGCTCATGGAACGAACGAACAACTCAACATTTTCCCTTCTGTTGCCCACGCCAGGGTTAAGGATCTCATCAATCGACTGTTTCAGCCTCTCGTAGGCGTCTCGCTTTCCAAACAAGTACGTCAATGCCCCGGCATCCAGCGCCAGACGTGAGTCCCTTCGAGGGTCCCAATAGCCCCTCCCGCCGTGGGAAAGCTCGAACCTCATAAACTCGCTCACGATTTCCTGCAGCGCAGGCTGTTCGGGCGCGCCGGTCTTGCCGAGCCTTTCCCGGATAATCCCAAGCGCGGCCTCGGTGACATCCACCGTCACGATGCAGCCTAAGCTTCCGGAATGAAGAGTAACGTTTAAACGCAAAGCCGGTTCGAGGCCAGGAACCGTGACGCTAGGCCCCATCCGTTCGATTTTGACCACACTCCACACCGGCCGGACGATTTCGTCAAGCTGGACCGCCTGCTCCTGCTCAAGCTCCGCCTTGTATTTTTGGACGATACTCTCGACTTGTGGCAGCTTGGAGCCGTCTTTGAGAGCAATTTCCGCAAACCAACCATCGGGGAATTCGAGAAACTGGGTCTCCTCTTCGTCCACATACTGCAGCAAGCCAGCCTGCTGAAGCGACCCACGGACAGATTGTTCCAGGTCAGCTACGGTCATTTTTTGGACATTTCCCTATCGCAGGCCGCCACGAGCCGTGCGAACTAACCAGTAGAATTGGGCCCCTCGCCTTCTTCAATTCTTCCTTTGCCTGTTCCGCTGAAGGGACAGCCCATTGAGCTTTGTAATCTGACTCGCGACGCCGCTCATACGAATCCTTCAGAAAGCGCTCGAAGCCCTTGCCCACGACAACCCGCATTCTCGAGTGTAGCCGGCCATGGTCTCTTGCAATTCCCTCGACCTTGCTGATGTCAATACCCGATGCCAGCAGGCACGCGCAACATGCGTGAAAGAGCGCGTAGTAGACGCGCGAAAAAGCATTCCGAATCTCCCACTCCGAAGCGGTGTCGATGATTTCGACTGTACCAATGAAGCCCTCGGCCAATCTCAATCGAGCCTCAGCCGTCCGCTTCACCTCCGCACTGACCATGGAAACTGCGGCCGCGCCTCGAATTCGCTGGAGCCGATGAGCGGGATTGAACCGCTGACCTCGTCCTTACCAAGGACGCGCTCTACCAACTGAGCTACATCGGCCCCTCAAAAGCAGTGACAAGTGGTTAGTGGTTAGTGACAAGTATACCGGCGTCATCTCCGCATAACGATTCAAAAGCTCGTCACTCGCCACTTGTCACTGGCCACTGCTTCTTGGAGCGGGAGACGGGAATCGAACCCGCGACCAACAGCTTGGAAGGCTGTGACTCTACCACTGAGTTACTCCCGCCCATCAAAACAGTGGTGAGTGGCTAGTGGTTAGTGGCAAGACACCGAAGTCCGACTCGCCAATCACTAGCCACTCACCACTGACCATTAGCCACTGCTCTCTGGTGGACAGGGGAGGGTTCGAACCTCCGTAGGCCACATGGGCCGGCAGATTTACAGTCTGCTGCTTTTGACCGCTCAGCCACCTGTCCGACCTTGTGAGTCACAGAGACAACCTGCTTGACGCACCGCTGTGCGCAGAAGCTTCACCAACCCTGTTGACGGATAACCGGACAGGTACGCGGCGACACTGCTGTCGCCGCTCACGATAAGCTCAGATTTTGAATCCTGCCGGACGCGCGCCTCAACCCGGGCTAAATTGGCAAAACTGGCTTCAGCGTCAGCCTGGAGCTGGCGAAGGGATTCGAACCCCCGACCCTCTGATTACAAATCAGATGCTCTACCAGCTGAGCTACGCCAGCCGTCCGAAACCTTCTTAGTATACGAAACAGGAAATGGAATTGCAAGCAAAAGTAGCACACATTTTTCTCACAGACAGCACGCCACCGGGCGAGCGGCAATTCGCCATCGGAATCCTCATTGACCGGTTCTGAAGGTAGACATGATCGTTCAACGATAGCGAGTGCATTGCACACAGGACTCCGCCGCGGGACTTCACCCAGGAATCGCGATTGATCAGGAGCGCGGAGCTGCAAAGGGACAAGTGCCGGGCGGCGGGCAGAGCAAGATTGTTTTTCGAAAGCGGCGCTCCCTCCGAGCCGGGAACTTGGACAATGTCGGATGCGCGTGACGGGCAGAGGGAGATCAAAGAGTAGGCTACATTCACATGCTACGATGGTCAGGAGACGGTCGCTGGAAATGGCTCGACAATTCGCCGCGATCGTGCGATTCAGAACCCGTGGCGCCAGGCTGAGAAGTTTTATCGCTCCCTTCCCGGCCGGGAATCAGTGAGTGCGCTCCGGGCCGAATGTTACATCAATGTTACAACGGGCATGCGGCAGAGCCCCCCGACCGCAAAGTAACGGCTACAGTTGGAAAAGTACCGGTTACAGCGGCTGTGGGGCACAAAATCAGGTTGCAGGCCGGAATGTGTAATGCAATCAGTAGTGTACGGAGTTATGTGGCGGTTACAGGTGAGAAAGCCAGTCGCCTGCCGGTGAGGCCTGAATAGAAAGATGAGAAAAGTGAGAAGCGCAAGTAGCACCCCGGAATGTCCAAATCTATGAAGGGTTTGGCGAGTTATGTGGCAAGTTTGGGAAGAGATAATTGGGATTTATGAGAAATTTTGCAGCGAACGGTGTCGGAGGTATGGTGTTACACTTGCGCGAGAAAACTTCGTCCTCACAGCCCACCCTTTTTCCCCTCTCTGCGCCTTACAAGCCCGTTTCGGCCAAGCGATTCTTGGGGCTTCAGAATATGTTTGAGATTGCTGTCTGCCTTTCAGTATCGTAAAAATCTAGGCAGTTTGAAGCATGAAAGAGAGGGAACTTTGCCAAAGGAGTCGCACATTTCTAACGATCATGCAGGCATCGCCCGGCCGGTTTTCTTCTTTGTGGCCATACTGGCCGTCATCATTCTCTTAGTGGGCTGGAAAGCCGCTCAGAACCAGGGACCCTCTCTGGCAATTCCAAATCGACCCCAAGGCCTCGGTCAGAGTACTCAACTCGGGATCCAGGCGCGAGATGCGCGGCACAACGTGACCCGAATCAACATAGAGGTTTTCCAGGGCGGACGCCAACTTTACGGCGCGGGAATCAGGACCAACGCGGGACCCATCCACTGGTGGAAATTCTGGTCTCACGGTGTGAGCACACTCGAGTGGACGGCTCCCCTGAGCCGCAAGCTGATGCCTAGCCTCGCTCAGGGCACGGCCACGATCGAGATCACCGCCGCAAACGATTCCTGGGGACGGTTTTTTCGCGGCGGCCAGTCGCGTCTGACGCTGAATCTGCCGGTGCGCTTCACGGCACCTCAAATTGAAGTGCTCACCTCACAGCACTACATCAATCAGGGCGGGTGTGACCTGGTGGTGTTCCATGTCTCGCCCGGCACCATAGAATCGGGCGTGCAGGTAGGCAAATACTTCTTCGTGAGCTTCGCGGTGAAGCCATCAGAGCCCGACACGCGGCTCGCAATCTTCGCCTACCCCTGGGACCTCGACCCCTCGACTCCGGCCCAGATTGTGGCGCGGGATGATGCGGGAAATCAGGCGGTATCCAGCTTCAACTACCGCGTGTTTCCGAAGAAGTTTCATACCGACACGATCAACCTGGATGATGCATACATCCAGCGCGTGGTGCCGCCCATTATGAGCCAAACGCCGGACCTCGAGGACGAAGGCAGTCCTATCAAGAATTTCCTCGAGGTCAATGGCCACCTGCGCCAGGTGGATGCAGACCGGCTGGTTGACCTGTCAAAGCATACGTCGCCCACGTTTCTATGGAGCCAGCCTTTCATCCGGCTGCCGTCGAAAACGGAGGCCTACTTCGCCGACTACCGCACTTACATTTACAACGGGCAGGTGGTGGATCACCAAACTCACCTCGGCTTTGACTTAGCCGGCCTCGAACATATGCCTGTGCGGGCGGCAAATGACGGAGTGGTGGTGATGGCGGAGTATTTTGGCATTTACGGCAACGCGGCCGTAATCGATCACGGCTGTGGCCTGCAGACGCTGTACGGCCATATGGCCTCGCTCCGGGTCAAGCCCGGAGATGCAGTGAAGCGCGACCAGCAGATCGGGATCAGTGACTCGACTGGTCTGGCGGGTGGGGACCACTTGCATTTCACGGTGCTAGTCGACGGTATCCCAGTGAATCCCACGGAATGGTGGGACCCGCACTGGATCCACGATCGCATCGAAGCGAAATTGGCCGCCTACAAGTAATGAGGGCAAGTTCTCGACCCTCAATCACCGGTGTTCACGCTCTGCGCGGAGAACATCCATCAGGCTCGACTTGCCAACCCACTGACGCTGAATCTCTCGCCAAACCTCCATGGACGTGGGGCTCAGGAATTGCTCAAAAGCCTTATTCCCGTAAGGACGCCACGAAGCGAAGCACTGTAGCGTTTCGAAAAAGCCCAAGGCGATTAGGTTTTTGCTTTCTACATCACCCTCTTCGAACAATTTACCCAGGAGTTCGAAAACCCGACGTGTTTCGGCCAGATTCCCCTTTTCATACAAATCCTCGACGACGAAGTGAACGACCTCAGCCATGTCGTTGTACGAGCCTGCGGGCTGTCCACCCCAGAAAGCAACGTGCCCCTTCCAGCGCTCCCGCAGCCGTGGGAATGCACCCAGAAGCGTTGCCGTCACGTTGCTCGTGGAGGGCATGCCGTGTTCCATAAGAAAGGCCACAGCTTGGTCTTTGTCGATTGGCTCAAGGCCCATTTCAGCAAAGGCTCGCTCCGGTAGATTTCCCAAATCACGTTTAGTTGGGCGCACGAAGCCCGCAATCTGCTGTAGCGCCATTCCACTCATTCCGTCCTCAAGAGCCAGAACTGCTTGTGTGGTCAGTTCTTCAGGGCTTATGCCGCCGAGCAACCAGCGGGCTTGCAAGACCTTTGGATCGAGCCTGCCCCCAGACGTAGTCATAGAGCAACAATAGGCCACTGTGTGTATGCTTGGGCCCAGTAATTAGCCTGCCAAGGCGACGGATTCAACCCACGACCGGTGCCAGAGCTACCGACACCAGGCCCGTGATAAAAAACAAGAACATCAGAACCAGCAGGCGGATAGCATCGCTCCCTGCGCCGCGAAATTCCTTCCAGATAAACACACCCCAAATGGCCGAAATCATGGTGGCGCCTTGTCCCAGGGAGTAGGACGCTGCAGGGCCAACCATCTGCGCGTACGAGGACACAAAGTTCGAAATGGTCCCGACGCACCAGATGAGGCCGCCGAGGATACCGAACAAGTGCCACCGAGCGCGCGCGGCAAAGTACCCGTCGAATCCCACTGGTGGACCAGCGATGGGGCGTCGCATGAAGGCATAGTTGAGAGGGACCGTCGACACCAACACTCCTACCGCAAAGACAAATGCCACAGTGTATGGCCCCAGGTGGCCTTCACCTGTCAGCGCCTTGGCCACGAACGGATAGAACACGCCCATGAAGATTCCGCACAGGAGGCTCAGCAAAATCCCCTTCTTCGAGACGCCGCGGTCCGTCGAGAGCTTCCGATAAGCCATGGCGTCAAAAACGATCGCGATCGCCACCAGCACCACACCGCCAAAGAGCAGCACCGGATTGCCTTTGGGCGTTATGACGAAGTTGAGGACTGACCCGATAATAAGTGCTAGGCCGATGCCGATTGGGAACGCCACGGCAAGACCGGCGATCGCAATGGCTGCCACGAGCAGCAGATTGGCAAGGTTGAAGATCACGCCCGCAGCAAATGCCAAGGTGATGCTTTCGTGGCTGGCGCGCGCCAAGTTCTGGAAGAAGCTGTCGGCGCTCGAAGGGTCTGTGCGCCCCAATGTGAGCCCCATCAGCAGTGCGCACAAGACGATCCCCCAGACGTAGTCCCAGTAGAAGAGCTCAAAGCGCCAGCTTCCCACAGCCTTCTGGGTATTCGCCCAACTACCCCAGCACAGCATGGAGAGGACCATCATCGCCAGAGCGACTGCGTAAATTTGGGGAACGAACATGTGCACTCCAGTCGAAAACTAGGGCCTTGGCGTTGACTCCTCCAGTAGTTCCTCCAAATACCGCTTCCACACTGCTGCCCATGTGTGCGTGCCGTGACCGTGGGTCTGATCCGTTATAGGCAATAGGACGAACTTGCCACGCGGCACGCGCTTGATCTCGCGCTCGGCGATGCCCAGTTCCGGCGGATTAATGAAGTCGTCAGCGGAGTTGACGAACATCACCGGCGCCTTGATTTTCTCCAGGTTCGGTGAAGGGTCATAGTTTCGCGAGGCGTCGACGGCGTACAGCACATCGTTGGCGTCGTATCCGGGAAGCCGGGTCTGGACGAAATGCTCCAGAAAGGCGTCTGCTTGGTCACGCGTGCCGTAGTCCTTCCGCCATTGCGGCGGAGCACTGCCGGCGATCAACAGCAAGTACACGGCCGAGCGCAGGCCTTGGAGCGGCTCGGCAGTGTAATCACCGTTCTGCCAGGCCGGGTCGAGCCGGATGGAATCCATCACAGCTCTGCGCCACACCCGATTACGGCCCGCAATCTGCACGGGCAGGCAGGCCAGCGGCATGAGAGCGTCCATGAAGTCAGGATAGGTCTCGCCCCACACCCAGGAATGCATGCAGCCCATGGATGTCCCCATCACCAGGCGCAGGTGATTTACGCCGAGGCCCTGCGTCACAAGCTGATGATCGGCGGCCACCATATCATCGTAATCGTAATGAGGAAAGTGGGCCCTGAGACCGTTGCTCGGCTTGCTCGATCCGCCATGACCGATTGCATCGGGTAAGATGATGAAATATCGGGTCGCATCGAGAAGCTGGCCCGGACCGAAAAGCACATCGGCGAACTGCGGTGACGTGAACTGCTTCCAGGAACCCGTAGTGCCATGCATGATAATCACCGCGTTCGATGTCATGCCGTCAGCGCCGCGGACGGGGGTTCCCAGCGTCGCATAGTGCAGCCGCAGCTCCGGCTGCGACTCGCCGTCCTTAAAGTGAAAATCATGGACGATAAAGTCGCCTTCCTTTGGCGCGGGATAATTAGCGGAGAAGGCTTGCAGACTAGCGCACAGGACCACTAGAAAGACGTACGATGGAGCTCGCGAGTGAGAGGTTTGTGAATCCACGGCGGGGAGTCTACCTGAACAGGATGTTGTTGTGCAAGCGGCGCGGACGAACCCAAGACGAACCCAGACGAACCCAAGAATCGCGATGGGCCGAAGCAGGCTTGTAACGCTCAGAGGCGGAAACAAGGACGGGCCCTAAATCAGAAATAAACGGGGAACGGAGGACGAAGTTTTCTCCGGCAAGTGTAACACCATACCTCCGACACCGTTCGCTGCAAAATTTCTGTTCCGAAAATTTCGGTCAGGCAACGGTGGGCTCACCACCCCAGGCGCAGGCTGAGTCGATCATAAACCGATCTCGTGGACATTTTCATGCTTCGGGGTGTCGCGAAGCGACATGACGACTCATAAATCCCAGTTGTCTCTCCCCCAACTTGCCACATAACTCGCCAAACCCTTCATAGATTTGGACATTCCGGGGTGCTACTTGCGTTTCTCACTTTTCTCATCTTTCTATTCAGGCCTCACCGGCAGGCGACTGGCTTTCTCACCTGTAACCGCCACATAACTCCGTACACTACTGATTGCATTACACATTCCGGGCTGCAACCTGATTTTGTGCCCCACAGCCGCTGTAACCGGTACTTTTCCAACTGTAACCGTTACTTTGCGGTCGGGGGGCTCTGCCGCATGCCCGTTGTAACATTGCTGTAACATTCGGCCCCGGAGCGGACTCACTGATTCCCGGCCGGGAAGGGAGCGATAAAACTTCTCAGCCTGGCGCCACGGGTTCTGAATCGCACGATCGCGGCGAATTGTCGAGCCATTCCAGCGACCGTCTCCCGACTATCGTAGCATGTGAATGTAGCCTACTCTTTGACCTCTCGGTGCCGGGCACGCATATCCAACATTATTTAACTTCCCGGCTCGGAGGGAGCGCCGCTTTCGAAAAACAATCTTGCTCTGCCCGCCGCCCAGGCATTTGTCCCTCTGCAGATCCGCGCGCTGATCAATCGCGATTCTTGGTGACGAAACAACTACGATGTTTGCGAAGCGCGCTCCGGCCCAAACACCGATAGGCCGTGGCCGTCAGGGTCGCGGAAATTGACAGCCCACATGGGACCGGAGACTTGGCGCGGCTCGTGAGTAAACTCGACGCCCTTCGAGCGCAAGGCCGCATGCGCAGCCCGCACGTCTGGCACGGAGAACACCACTTCCGTGGCGCCGGCAATCGGTCCATGGGTGGCCTGCGCCAGATCCTCGCTTAAGGCCAACGTGACGGCGCCGGCATCGAGAAAAGTGAAGCCCTCAAACGCCATCTTCACCGAGAGGCCAAGCTGGTCGCGGTAGAAGGCAACGGAGCGGGCCGTTTCGTTGACGCCGAGCATGATGAAGCCGATCTGGTTGAGCTTGAATTCGGATTCCACTGCGGTCTTCCCCCAGAACTGTGCCCTTGATTCCCGCTTTCCGGCTCCCAATGGGGAGCCGCGCTCGTGATTTCTACACGGTCGGGCAAGTGCATCACGACGCTCGGACAGGGCGGTTGAATCTCCACGCCTACAAGTTTATAGACGTAGAGAACCGTCCACCGGAATGGAAAGGTGCGCGACCTGCCTGCAAAACCAAAGGTCCAATTTCGCACGTTCTCTTCAGCAGCCCTTATCAACAGAGGGGATGGGCCCACGCCGTGTGCAGCCAACACCTTGCCGTCCGATCCGATATCGAGTGAGACGCTAACTGTACCCTCCCGTCGGGCCATCAGAGCGATCCGTGGGTAATCGGGCACGATCACATCCCGAACGTAAATCTGACTACGCGGCTGACACGCGGTCAGGAGGGCGACCCCGCCAAGTAGCGCCGCCAACAGACTCGAAGGCCGACGGCCCATTCCCTACTCCCGATTCGCTACTCCCTATTCCCTCACCTGCACCTTAGCCAACTCTTCCAGAAACGTAACCACCGCGGCATAGTCCTGCTCGCCTTTGCCCTGCGCTTTGGCGGCGCCGTACACTTCCTTCACAGCCGCTGCAGCCGGCATGGGTACGTTCTGAGCGTAAGCGCTCTCGAGAGCCAGTGTGATGTCTTTGTGCATAAGCTTGAGCGGAAAATAGGGAGTGAAATCGCCTTTGAAGATGAAGGGCGCTTTGAAGTCTGTGAGACTGGCGCGCGCCATGCTGCCCTGAATGACTTCCATCAAGATGTGCGGCTTCAGGCCGGCCTTGGCCGCGAGCACAAAACCTTCGCAGAAGATTTCGACCATCGTGGACTGGATCACGTTCTGCGACAATTTCGCGGTCAAGCCCAATCCGTGAGAGCCGCAGTAGATGTGCTTTTTGCCCATCACCTGCAGCACCGGCAGGGCGCGATCGAAAGCCTCGCGGTCGCCCCCAACCATGTAGGTGAGTTCGCCCTTCTCAGCCATGTGCTTGCTGCCGGTCACGGGCGCGTCAAGCCAGCTCGCTCCTTTGCCGGCAATTTTGCAGGCGAACTTGCGGCTCGCCACGGGGCTGATGGTGCTGGAATCGATCACAATCGCGCCCGAGCGCACCGTCTCAAGGACGCCGCCCTTCCCCAATATCACCTCTTCCACGGCGGCCGTGTCGCTAACGATGCTGATCACGAAGTCGGCCTCGACGGCGGCTTCTGCCGACGACGCGGCTACCTTGGCGCCGGCGCTTTTGAGCGTCTCGGTCTTTGCCGGAGTTCGATTGAACACAGTAACCGGATGTCCGGCCTTCACCAAATTGAGGGCCATAGGCTGGCCCATGATGCCGAGACCAATGAAACCGATGGAGGGTGCCACGGGATGCTCCTTTCAAGATAAAACGCTAGCCATGCGCTTCGCCCCCTACCGCCCCGACCAGCAGGGGCCCACGCCCTTTAGCGGTGAAGATCCGATGAACGTAGATTTGGAAAACGATTGACCCATTCCGATACTTCCTCTTAGTTCGCCCTTTCGGGGCTACACTCCTCGCACCGCGCGATTACTCGCCCTGGGCGTTGCCCGGGCGTTGCCCAGGGCTTTGATAGAGCGGCCCTTCGGGCCTCAGAAATGTAGAAACGCTAGAGGCCGACCCGAGGGTCGGCCCTACGGCCTCAGGCCTTATCGAGGTACGTGGTGTAACTCTGGTCGCCGACAGTGTAGAAGGGCGCAAAGCGAATGCTCTGTGTCGAACCTGGAACCTCAAAGGTCTGCGACGCCGAAGGAACGGGTTTGAGCGCCGGAGCCGGTTCGCTCGCACCTGCTCTGAGGGTCAATTGAGGATCCAGTGCGACCATCATCAAGGGACCCCGCATCACCGCCACCGTGTTGGGGTGGTGATCGTCGATGGCTTCTGTACGAAATGAGAACGGCAAAGTGATCTGCACCGTGTCATGGTTTCGCCAGACTCGGCGAATAGCGGCGAAAGTGCCAGCTTCGGCGGGCACGGAGACACTCTTCTCGTTGACGCTGAGCTGCGGCGACGATTTTGTCCAACCCGGAATGCGCAAATAAAGAGTGAACTCAGTTGGTGCAGGCACTTCGATGGTGAGTTCCGACGACTCGGACTCCGGATAATTTGTGGTTTGGGTCAATTTCACGGGCTGATTGCCAGCGCTCCAATTCGCCTCAGAAGGCGTATAAAGGTTGACGTAAATTCCGTCCGGCCCGTGGAAATAGGCGCTGATCACGTAGTCCGCCACCACCTGCGGCAGCGTACCGGCGCAACAGGGCCAGCGATCCAGGAAATAGGTTTTTCGCGTCGACGGGTGGTAGTCAGAATAGTAGAAGAAGTGGCCGTCATCGCTTGGATCTTTTGCACCGAGAACCGTGTTGTAGAGCACGCGCTCCAGGCCATCGCCGTAACGGGCTTGCCCGGTAAAACGCAGGAGATAACGAGCCAGCTTCAAATGGGCGTATGACCCGCACGGCGTCTCGAAGTGAGCGTGGGTGGATGCCAGACTCTCACCGAGCTTACCCTTGCCAGGCTCGACAAAAGCCTCGTTCGGGCCCCAGCCGCCCGAGGCGAATTGCTGGCTGGTCACAATCATGTCCCAGGCGTTCTGGATGGCTTGAAGATACTTCACGTCGCCGAGGTCCAGGTAGGCTCGCGCGGCCGAACTCAGGGCGTTGCAGTGGCTGTAGGCGTGGCGGCCCGGAAGCACATTCTGGCCGCGACTGAGGGGATCGAAGTAGGTTTTGTCGAGCAGGTACCTCTTGGCCATATCGAGGTATTGCGCCTCGCCCGTCACCTCATAGGCATAGAAGCAGTTTTCGCCCAGCGTGTAGGACTCGTCATCCGGCGCCGTGGGCGAAGCCTCGAATTGCCGGTCGAGAGCTCGCGGTGGCATGTAGCGGACCGCACCGCGAGTGGCACGGTCCAGGACCTGAAGCGCGGATGATACGCCGGCGAATTGGTGGGCATCGAGAAGGCCGATCACGAACTTGTCGTAGGTGTACGCCGGAAAATTGGTTGAGGCTTTCTGGCTGGGGTAACAGTAGCCATCAGGGGCGATTGTGGCCGCGAAGCCATCCACCAGCCGCTGCGCCTTGGCGCGGGTGGCCTCGTCCCCGGTTGCCTCGGAGAACCTTGCCAGCGCGGAGATAAGCTGCCCGAAGCAATGGCCCGGGGCGAAACCGTCGCGATCATACCAGCCGCCAGCATACTCGCCGGGCGCCGGTAGTCCAGCCCGCACCCGAAACTCTTTCAGCAGACCGTCCTCGTTTACACCGAGGTAGTAGGCGTGAATGCGGTCGAATTGCGCCTTCAGTGGGCCGCCGGTGAGCTTCACATCGCGATAGCGGAATAGTTGGACCTTCTCGCGGGAAACTGCTTGCGGTGCAGGTGAGCCGAAGAGCTTGCGCGTGGAGGCAAGCGCTGTGGCACCCGCGAGGTTCTGCAGCCATTGTCGTCGGGATAAGGAAGGAGCACCCATTTCTGCCGTTTGCCATCAGCCGCAGCAGCGTCAGTTGTTTTTCTACTCGATATAGAAATCGGGTCGCAGCACGTCATCCGCTACGTAAGCGAGGGCTTGCCGGTATATTGCCCGCACAGTTCCCTTGTCAAGCTCCGAATGCCACGGAATTGTGAGAGACTGCCGATCCCCTTCGGCAGAAATTCGCCGGAGCTTGACGTGACTGCCGCGTTGACCCACGATATCAAAGCCCAGGCGGCGGAAAATCCTGATAACCTCATCGCCAGAAAGTCGCTTAAGCTTCGCCATGAGCAACAGGTTCGAGTTCAACGCTGGCCAGCACAGGAGCTCCAGGAGCCAAGCCGAGTTCGTTCAAGTCCTCACCTTCAAGGTGCAAGGCAATAGCCTCACGCAGGTTCGCAACGAGCTCGTCGAGAGTCTTTCCTTGGGTAACAACTGGCAGCTCCAAACACTCAGCAACGTAGTAGTCATCTCCCTTAGAAACATGTGCTTGAATTGTTCGCTTCATCGGAGGTCTCCACCGTCCATGGTACTCCTTACGCATCGCTTAAGGGGAACTTGCTATCACTGTCCCCCAATAGAGGCTGTCTATTCGTGGCGAGGGGCCCCAACCGCTTGGCAACGCTCCGTACAAGTGGTGCAGTTACGACAATCCTGCTTTATCTTTTAGCCGGGCGATATCGCTGTCGTGCTACGCCAGCACCTTGTTGAATTCCTTCAGATCGCCCTCCAGGACATCCATGCGGTGCTCGATCAGGTCAAGCCGCTTCTCCACCCCGCCGAATCGCGCGTTCATTTCACTCCGCAGGTCGCCGAAGCCACGGTGATTGAGCACCAAGGCCACAACCGCTACCAGAATGGAGCCGCTGGAAGTAATGACGGTGCCGAGAATAGTAGGGTTCATTGCGCTTCCCTTCCTGATTCTACTCCTCTTCCTCTTCCTTCCCATGCCCTGCGGCCCTGGCGGCGGCGACCACCTTATCGGCGATAGGCTGCGGGACGATGTCGTAGTGATCGTACTCCATCGCGTAAGATCCGCGTCCTTGCGTCATGGAAGTGAGGTCAGAGGCGTAGGTCAGCATTTCGGCCAGCGGCACCTGCGACTTTACCACCGTCGATCCGCTCTTCGAGTCCATCCCTTGCACACGGCCGCGCCGGCCGTTCAGGTTGCCCATGATGTCGCCGGCGTAATTCTCAGGCACGGTGATCTCCACGTTCATGATGGGCTCGATCAGGCAGGGTTTGGCTTGCTCCATGCATTTCTTGAAGGCCTTGGAGCCGGCCAATTTGAAGGCCATTTCCGAGGAGTCCACGTCGTGGTAGGAGCCGTCATAGAGGATCACCCGGAAGTCGACCACGGGGTAGCCAGCCAAGTAGCCTCTCGCAGCCGCTTCGACGATTCCCTTTTCGACGGCGGGAATAAAGTTGCGCGGGATGGCGCCGCCGAAGATGTCGTTGACGAACTCAAATCCGCTTCCGCGGGCCAGGGGCTCCATCTTGATCCAGCAGTCGCCGTACTGCCCGTGGCCGCCGGTCTGCTTCTTGTGCTTGCCCTGCGCGTCAGCCTTGGCGCGGATGGCCTCGCGGTAAGGGACCTTGGGGGCCTTCAGGGTGACTTCCACGTGGAAGCGCCGCCGAAGCTTGGAGACCGACACTTCAACGTGTTGTTGGCCCGAACCGGAAATCAAAAGTTCTTTCGTCTGCGGGTCACGCGAGAAGCGCAGCAGCAGGTCTTCTTCGAGCATGCGATGGATGGCCGTGGAAAGCTTGTCCTCATCGCCACGAGACTTCGCCTCGATCGCGAACGAGATGGCAGGCTCGGCCAACTTGACCTTGGGATAGACGATGGGAGCTGCCTTGTCGCCCAGCGTGTCTCCCGTGAGAGTCTCTTTGAGCTTGGCGACGGCGCCGATGTCGCCCGCTCGTAGTTCCGGAATGGGCGTCTGAGTTTTTCCCTGCACCACGGCAATGTGCGCCAGTTTCTCGGTTGTGCCGCGATTGAAATTGGTGAGCACGGCGTCATTCTTGACCACTCCAGAGATCACCTTGTAGTAGCTGACGCGTCCGGCGAAGGGATCGGCCACGGTTTTGAATACATAAGCGGAGACCGGCTGGTCGTCGGCAATCTTTCGCTCCAGATCTGCGCCACCCTCGTGAGTAAGGCCCTGCACCTTGTCCCGCGCGAGCGGGGAAGGCAGATAGTCCACGACCACGTCCAGCAGGCCGCTGGCCCCGATACTATGAAGTCCGGAGGACACCAGCACTGGGTAAATGCGGCGCTCCGCGACGGCCTGTCTCAAGCCTGGCACGAGGTCCTCCACCGGGATCGTCCCCTTATCAAAGAACTCCTGCATGAGATCGTCGTTCCCTTCGGCCACCATCTCCACAAGCGCTTCGTGGGCAGCCTGGGCGGCGTCAGCGTATTCCGGAGGGATGTCGCTGGTTTGCGCTTTGCCGGACCCGTTGGACTCGTAAGTGAGCGCCTTCATCTGGACGAGGTCAATGGCTCCCCGGAAGCTCCGCTCTTCGCCGATGGGAAGCTGAATGGGAATCACCGAACGTCCGAACGCGCTGTGCAGAGATCCAAGGCTTCGCTCCAGGCTGGCGCGGTCGCGATCCATCTGGTTCACCACCAGAAGGCGAGGGAGCCCATACCTCTCCGCGAAGCCCCACGTTTTTTCTGTTTGCACTTCAACTCCGGCCACGCCGTGAACCAGCACCAAAGCGGCGTCGGCGGCAACGAGTGCGGCTTCCGTCTCATGGAGGAAGATGTTGTAGCCTGGTGTGTCAATGAAGTTTATTTTCGTCTTGCCCCACTCGGCATACGCTAGCGAGGCACTGATGGAGAATTTCCGGTGAATCTCTTCCTCGTCGTAGTCGGTCACGGAAGTGCCGTCATCCACCTTGCCCAGGCGATTCACCATGCCTGCGGCAAACAGCAAAGCGGAAACAAGCTGCGTCTTTCCCGAGCCTCCATGTCCCACCAAGGCTACGTTGCGCAGATTCTGTCCATCGTAGATTTTCACTTAAGACTCCCTTGAATGCGTGAGGCTAGTACCTGGCATGATCCTTGGGTACAGGGCAAACTTGGATGCTAACACACCCGAATTCCAGGGTTCAACGTAGGCTCAGCCACACATTTCCTAAATTCTGCTTGACAGGGCCGACGCCATTCTAGACGCTCTACGAGGCTCGTCCCGCAGGATAGAGCCAGCACAGGCAATGCTCTTGCTCACCGGCCAACTCAGTTGACCCACCCACTCGCATCTTCATCATCATCTTCGCCATCGCTCCCCAGGGCCTCGGCCATCGCCATAGCCTCGTCAGCCGCTTGAGTGATTTCTTTGTCGCCGGTCGAGTCGTACAACTGAATGAGGACTGTTGATCAGCTCAATGAGACGCTCCCGTTCTTCTGCCTTCAGACGATGCCAGCCGCACGGATCGCGCGCCATGTCACGCGATCACACAGAAACGGCCCAACCTAGAGTTCTTCCTTCTTGGGCACGATCCAGTCCTTTTCCTTCATGATTGACGCTAGCACCCGCTTATCCTCTTCGGTAGGAAGCACGGTGGGCAGATAGCTGGCGTACTCCTCAGCGCTCAGTTGTTGAGCGTCCACCGTCCAACACTGACCCTTGTATTGCCCGATGTGGCGGTTGAACTTGATATCCGGGACGCGAAGCTTGGGCTGATCATCGGGAATGAGTCTGTTCAGGAGCTCCGTCAGCTTCTCGGTTTCCTCGCGATAGAGTTGGCGCGCATTGTCATTCAACTCCGCTTTGTCGGCCACTTCGTCAGCCTCGCGCTCATTATAGCGGCCCTTCAATCCCCACACATAAGCCCACTGCGCCGACGATGAATGATCGGTTCCGAACAAGTCAAAAGAGGTGGGCAGCCACTTGTTGTAATAACGCTGCATGATGGCAATTGGAATCTTGCCTGCCTGTACGATTCTGCGCAGGCCATTGTTTCCGGTGCCCAGATGGAAGGATTCTTCCTTGAGCATGGGCAACATGCTCTGCGCCAGCGGTTGAAACCCCGAGTACGAGAGCATGGTGAGCTGGAACTTGCCGTCGCGGTCTACAAACTGGGTGTAGGTGTAAAAGTCGAGCCAGTCGCCGACAATCTCATTGAAGGCGCCGAGCAGGCGATCATCGGTGAAGGCGCGGCGCTCCAGCAGCTTTTGCGCCTCAATGCGCCCGGAGCGTCCGAATTGATTCACCAGCAGGTGGCTCATCTGCCAGCCGTGGCGCATCTCTTCGGTCATCACCCGAACAAGGCTGAGGTAGTCGTAGCGGCTGGGGGCCGTCTCAAAGAGGTGACGCTGCTGCTCGACCGAAGCAAACTCCGTGTCACCCTGATAGACGATGAGGTTCAATGCCGCGTCACGGATGCGCTGATCCGGGATGTGCATCACCGTTTTCCATCGCAGCGATCCCTTATAGTCGCCGAATTCGATTTCATCCACCGGTAATTGGCCGTATTTCGCTTCAAATTTGTATTCGCGGAACTCAGGGGCATCGAGGCCGATGTCCTTCTGCCAGCCGTAAAAATAGTCAATCCAATCGTCAAAATTTGAGACTCTCAGCATGATGTGCTCCAAACCGTTGCCAAGGTGTAAAAGCTCGAGCCGGTCACGCAAAGAGAAGCATTCCAGTAGTTTTGAAAGCAAAATACTGAGATCCTTCGCTACCGTTCAGGATGACAGACTTGCGCTTTTCAACTTCCTTTGAACTTCGGCGGGCGCTTCTCCGTGAAAGCGCGCAGGCCTTCGTTGACATCTTCGGAAGCGAAGCACTTCATTTGGGCTTCGAGCTCGTGATCCATCACCCGTTCAAGTTCAGTGTGAATGCGCTCGTAGAAGGCTTGCTTCATCAGGGCCATGGGCAAGGGTGCGGCTGCAGCCAGACGCGCGGACAGTTGCGCCGTCTCGTCGGCGAGCGATTCGTGCGGCACCAGAAAATTAATCACCCCCAGGCGCTTGGCTTCCTCCGCTCTCACGGGCTCGCTCAGCCAGAACATCTCCAGCGCGCGCCCCATGCCCACTAGACGCGGCAGGTTGAAAGAGCCACCCCAGTCTGGATGGAGGCCCAGTTTGGCAAACGCCTGGGTGAAGGTGGCGCGTTCGGACGCGATGCGCAGGTCGCAGGCGAGCGCCAGGCCGACGCCCCCTCCCGCGGCCGGACCGTTCACGCTGGCCACCACCGGCTTCGGCAAGGTCCGCAGCTTGCGCACCAACCCGTGTCCGGCTTCGAGAAATCCTCGGAAGGCGGCTGAATGAAAGCCAGTTTTCAATTCCATCATTTGCTCAATGTCGCCGCCCGCGCAGAATCCGCGTCCTGCGCCGGTGATGACAGCCACGCGAATTTCACGGTCACGCTCCACCGAGTCAAGCGCGGTCGTCAAGCCTTCAATCAACGCAGCGTTGATGGCGTTGAGTTTTTCCGGACGATTAAGCACCAGGGTGGCCACTCCGTCGCGCCGGCGGATCAACACGGCCTCTTCAGGCATACCGCCTCACCCAGCGGGCCAGCCGCCGGAAATGCGCCAGCTTCCCCGCGCGCGTCAGACTGCCGTTGCGCCCGCTGGTTGAAGGCAGCACAAACACGCTGGCCCTCCCGATGCGGTGCGGCTGCAGACCCAGATCCGCAAGTCGCCCGCAATATTGTTGGTAAGCACCCTTGCCGTTAAACGCCACTGCTAGGGGAGCCGCGCGCTCAAGCTTCTCGCGGAGCAGCGGAATCCCCAATCTGTAGTCCTCGCGCCGGAGCTCGCTCGAAGACCTCGACCAGCGTTTCACGAGGTCGGTTACCCCGATGCCGAATTCGAGCAGGCGACGATCATCTTCCGGCCGTAGCGGTACAGTTACTAAGCCTGATTCGCGTAGCAAGCTCCAAAACTGGTTGCCGCGTCCGGCGTAATAGTGCCCGATCCGGGATGAGCGATCACCCGGGTTGAAGCCCACAAAAACGACCTTCAACCCCGGCCGTAGGTAGTCCGGCAGTTCCGGTCGCGGCTCGCACCCCGCCACTGGATCGTACCTGGCGATCACATTCATTCCGACTTCTGACCCCTGGCTTCTGACTTCTGCTTTCTCTGCCGGCATTTGGCAATAAATTCTTGGAAAATGCGATGCTGCTCAGGAAGATCGCTGATCTCCTCGGGGTGCCATTGCACGGCCAGGAGGAAGGGATAGTCATCCGCCGCTTCAACCGCCTCCACTAGGCCGTCCTCGGAATGTGCTGTCACCTTGAGACCGTGCCCCAGACGCTTGATGGCCTGATGGTGCATGCTATTCACCCGGCAACTGCCTGCGACTGCGCCGGCGAGTAGCGAACCTGGCTCTGTCACAGTCACGGTGTGGGTGGTGTCGCTACGCGCCTTGCCGGCGGCGGTCTGCCGGTGCTCAAACTCGGGCGCTGCATCCTGGGCGAGGTCCTGATAAAGCGTTCCGCCAAACCCCACGTTGATCACCTGGGCGCCACGGCATATACCGAGAATGGGCAGACGGCGATGGAGTGCGTGCTCAAGCAGCTTCATCTCAAACTGATCGCGATCGTAGTTGATGTCCACACTGTCATATTTCCTTTCCTCGCCGTAAAAGGCCGGATCGACGTCCTCGCCTCCCGCAAAGAGAACACCGTCGAAATCAACAGCCCGCAGCCGCGAGTCATCGGCTGCCGCCAGCAACTCGATTTCATCCTCGTGAGCGCCCGCCGCCAGTAAGGCACGGAAATAAGGCGACTTGGGACCTTTGGCCTTTTCTTTCTCCGAAACTGAAAGGGCAATTTTCATAGCAGACAGAGTCAGAAGCCAGGAGTCAGAAGCCAGAAACCAGAATCAAGGACCCATAAGGAGGCGTTCCAGAGCTCTCGGTATGTGAAACATCGTACTCCTTTTGATTCCCTTTCAACCAGCCGCGCAGCCGTTTGTTGCTGACTCCGGGCAAGCTGGGAATGATCAAGAAACTCGTTCTCTACGCCCCTTTTTTTCTGGCTTCTTACTACTTACTTCTTACTTCTGACTTCTAGCTCCTGACTTCTATAGATTCACTTCGCCTTAAATTGTGGCGTCCGTTTCTCGACGTAAGCTACCAAACCCTCGTGCGCGTCTTCGCTCTGAAAGAGGTGCTGTTGGAGCTCACGTTCAAGCGCTAGCGATTCTGAAAACGGCATTTCGAGTCCCGACTGCACGGAACGCTTAATGCGGCCTACGGCGCGCGCCGCCTTGGCTGGAGGCAGAAACTGCCTGGCGTAAGCGGTCACGTCGTCGAAGAAGCCGTCGCGATCAAGCACTTGATTCACCAGTCCCATCTCTTCGGCTTCCTCAAAGGAAAACGTGCGGCCCGTAGCCATCAATTCAATCGAGCGCGATTTGCCGATCAGCCGTGAGAGCCGCTGTGTGCCGCCCGTGCCCGGCAGCACTCCGAGTGCGACCTCGGGCAGACCGATTTTGCCGGCATCGCGACGCGCCAGGCGAATGTCCGCTGCCAGCGCGATCTCCAGACCGCCCCCAACGGTGTGGCCGTTGAGCGCGGCGATCACCAGCTTGGGCGTCTGCTCAAGACGGGTCAGCGTCTCGTTGGCGTGAAGGCAGAAGTAGTACTTGAACTCCGGCGTCACGCTGGAAAGCATTTTGATGTTTGCTCCGGCCGAAAAAAACTTGTCGCCAGCCCCCCGCAGCATAATGACGTGGACAGAGTCATCCATGCGCGCTTTGAGGATTGCGGCGTCAAGCTGCTGCATCATTTCGTAGGTATAAGTGTTCGCCGGGGGATCGTTCATCTCGATCCAGGCGATGCCACCCTCGGCGCGATAGTTGATGAGTGTTTCTGCCGTTGGGGCCGTCACAGTTGTAGCCATCGGATTCTCCTTACACACTTTGGACCCGCGTTGTGCGGGAGTTGGATCGCGCCCAGAGAGGCGGTTCTGCGAGTGCGGTTCCATTTGGCCGCTGGGAATGGCGGTCGTCTTGGGCATCCAGTTCCATCATCTTTCCGGAGGCCACCTTGCTTGCAGCTTTTTTTCGGGCCGCGCGCTCGCCTAGGATTCCTTCGAGAAAGATGCCACCCATGATGTCCGCGCACGTCGCCGCATCAGGATCAATCCTAGGGTTATACCAGGTATAAATCCAGTTCAGCATGCCAAAGAGCGAAAGCACTGCCAGCCGGGTGTTGAGCTGGTGGAGGTGGCGCGCTTTCTTCAAGGCCTCCACTTGCGCCAAGCAGAGCTGATAATACGCCCGTTTGATCGTGCGCACTTCGCGGCCGTGCGCTTGGCCCAGCCATGCCTCCTCGTGAGTCAACACCTTCATTTCGTTGGGGTGATCCAGGAAAAACTGCAAGTGAAGTAGAATCAGCGCACGGAGGCCCGTTTCCGGGCTCGCGATCGTTTCAATCTTTCGTTGAGCCGCTGCCAGGATGGTCTCAAAGGTGTGACGCTGGATGAGGTAGAGCAACTCCTCCTTGCTCGCAAAATAATAATAGAGCCCGGCGAGGCTGACACCGGTGGCGCGAGCGATATCACGCATCGATGCCTGGTGGTAACCCCGAGCGCAGAATACGGCGGCCGATTTGCGAAGAATGGCTTCCAGCTTGCGACCATACGTTTTCGAGCCCCGGCCTAACCGATTACCGGTTGGCTCTCTGCTGATCCTTCGAGATTGTGCGGTGGCCATCGTCAGTTTCTATCGAACGTTCGTTCGAATCCATTTTACCGCGTTGGCTTGACATGTCAACCCCCACTTTCAGACGCTTCTGGTGGAGAATCGTAAAGCCTTGCGTTCGTCTGGGGTCAGCGAGCATCATAGGTGCAGGCGCACGGGCGGGAGCAAGTAGGTGGTCCCAAGCCGTGGTTGGGTGCGTCGAGAAGCCAGGAGACAGAATGGAAACTTATAGGAACCAGACTCTTCAGGCCAAAAGCTTCATCCTCGAAGAAGTGGCTTTTATCGCCTGCACGCTCATCGACTGTGATCTCTATTACTCCGGAGGCGAGTTCGACTGGGTCAACTCAACCTTCGAAAACTGCCGTTTCCATTGGCGGGGTGCGGCGAAGAATACCCTCGCGCTTCTTCAGTTGACTGGAATGATGCCGGCGCCGGTGCCTCGACCCGACGAGGAATTGAAAACGCCCGTGCAAAAGCTCAATTAACCTTGAGACTTTGGCGGAGGATGCTCTTCAGGCTCCACCGTCACGTACTGCCGTTCGTAAAGCTCGCGGACCCGCGCCAGGGTATCGATCTCAGAGACGGGCTTGTCTGGCCGCAGCCGGACAATGCGAGGAAACCTCAGTGCATAGCCGCTCTCGTGGCGGTCCGAACGTTGAATGTTGTTGAACGCCACCTCGAGTACGATCGTTGGCTCCACTTGGCGCCTGAAGCCTTCATCTGCCACCGTGTGCTCGCGGAAGCATTCCGTGAGCCGCAAAATCTCCGCATCCGTTAATCCCGAATAGGCTTTGCCGATTGACACCAGCCGGTCGCCCTCACGAACGGAGAACGTGTAATCCGACAGAACGGCATGGCGTTTCCCGTGGCCGTATTCGACAGCGGTAACGACCACGTCCAACGTGGCCAGCGGACGCTTCAGCTTCAGCCAGAAGCGCCCGCGACGTCCCGGCACATAAGGCGAATCAGGCGATTTCGCCATAATGCCTTCGTGGCCGCGTGCCAACGCGGCCTCGAAAGCCTCTTCGAAATCCTCCTCCCTTGTCGCCACGACCGGCGCCGATAATTTTGCAGAAGGAGTCTGAGCGGACGCGAGCAGCTGTTCCAGACGCAAGCGGCGCTCGCGCCAAGGCTGGTCGAGCAGAAGAACTCCGTCACACCAGAGCACGTCGAAGGCCTGAAAGCGAACTGGCAATTCGAGTGGCAGGAAGAGGTCCGCATGTTTGCGGCCCAGCCGGCTCTGAAGGTCAGTGAAGGGAATTGGGCGGCCGTCGCGCCACCCAATGATCTCGCCGTCCAGGATGAACTCCCCCGGCAGTTCCTGAATAGGGCGAACGAGCTCCTGGAATTCGACAATCTCATCGAGCGTGCGCGAGAAGAGCTTCACACCCCCATGTCCTTTGTGCACCTGCGCTCGGATACCGTCGTATTTGTCCTCCACCATGGCGCCGGATGGAAACGCTTTCGCCAACTCTTGAACGGTCTCAGCGGGGCTCGCCAGCATGAATCCGACTGGGTGAAACAGGCTCAAGCGCGCTTCGCCCAAAGGTTGCGTCGCCGCAAGGCGCAAGGTCTCCCCGATGTCGCCCGTCAGCATGTGGGCCCGCTGGACGTCCGCCAGCGCCTGGCCGAAGCCGCGAGCCAGCGCCTCTTCCACCAGTCCTTCGTTGAGTCCGATGCGGAGCTCGCCGGTTAGAATCTTGATGAAGTACTTCGCCTCGACGGCCGGAAGGAGTCGAAGAATGTGGGTGAGCCTATCCAGCTTCGGCCCCAGTCCGCGGAGCGTTGCAAGTTCACGGAAAGCTGCCTCAGCTTCTGCCAGTGTCAGGCTGCGGCTCTCAGTCTTGCCGGCAAGAAGTTCTTCGGCTGCTCCACCCAGATCCCCGTACCGCCGATAGGCGGCGTTCATGTCCTCGGCGCTCGCGCCTGTTACCGAGCTCAGCGCCTCCCAGATGAGCCTCCCTCCCACCTGCGTGACGTCCTCGGCGAACTTCGGAAAGGCCCGGCCCGTGAGAAACAAAGCAGCGCGGGCGGCGTCATCGAGGGGAAGGGAACGCAGATAGTCGCCCACCAGGCGTATCTTGTCGGTCTTTCTGCGGGTGGCAGCCACCACCTCGCAAGTCTCGGCAAATTGACGCATAGGTCAGAAGGATGGAGGTCCGCCAGCAAAACTCTGACGCTGCCGCATCGGAGAGTTTGTCACACCAGACTGCGGCCGTCCTGATCGACAGGATTCTGCAGCAGGTCCGCCAAGGCCGCGCGAAACTCCTGATGGATGATGTCCCACATTCGGCGCGCCCCGGGCGGACCCTCATATTGCATGAGACTGGAGCCCAACCGAGGCGCGTCAGCCTCTTGGAAAAAGGACTCCGCGGTTGGCCATGAGACTCGAATGTCGGGCCGATGCGGAAGCCGCCGGTCAAAGTCGAGCTTGCCATGCCGGATTGCGACCGCCCATTCCAGCCCCCAGTCGTCGATGGACCACACAGAGGCGAAGTCTGCTTCGCGAATGTGCTGGCGCACGTTTCGGCTGCGGCCGGCAAGAACTAAAGCCCTCTGGATCAGCCGTTGCGCCGCACGCTTGGAGAGGCCTCCGGGCGAGGATTCGAACTCACTTGAATGACTCATTTAGGTTGTCGGTCGTCGGTGGTCCGCTGTCAGTCGTCAGTTGCCAGCAGTCCGTTGTCAATGTCGGATTGCGGTATGCCCGATCGAGACAATAGGGTGGACTCCGTGACCGCTGCCGCTGGCTTAATCCGCCTGACAGCCCGAGCCGCCACCGGTATCAAATCGGCTGCGGACACGAGTTCATCAACAAGGCCCAGTGTCAGCGCCTGCGTGGCCGGCACGCGCTCGCCGGTGGCGAGCATCTGCAAGGCGGCTGCGCGCCCAACCAACCGAGGAAGCCGGCCGGTTCCGCCCCATCCTGTCATCACGCCGAGGGCCGCTCCCGGATACCCGAAGCTCGAATTGTAGGTGGCCACCCGGCCGTGGCAGGCCAGCGCCAGGTCGAGCCCTCCGCCCAGGCAGAATCCGCGAATCGCGGCTACCACGGGCAACCGCGACTGCGACAGTTCCCGAAACACCGCTTGGCCGAAGCGAGCGAACTCAAATGCCGCCACGCCTGAAAGCCGGCAAACCTCATCGATATCGGCGCCCGCTGCGAATGAGTGGGCGTTGGCGGCAATGATGAGCCCGTCGAAGCAGCCGGCCGATTGAACAGCGCGAAACTGATCGCGCAGCTCAGCCAAAACACGGCGACTCAGGCGAGGATATTCGGGTTCTTGGGCGAACGAGAGAATAACGATGGAATCGCAGCTTGAGAGCTCCACGGTAAGAAGCCGATGCCGGCGGTCACGTAGTCTTGCTTGTCACCCGAGAGCGAATAAACTCCACAATATCCTGCGTTGACGCGCCGGGTTGAAAGACTTCGGCTACGCCCTGGGCCTTGAGACCCGGAATGTCTTCCTCCGGGATAATGCCGCCTACAAGCAAAAGCACGTCATCCATGCCCTCAGCGCGCAGCAGTTCGCAGATGCGCGGCACGATGGTGTTGTGTGCGCCAGACAGGATCGAGATGCCGATGGCGTCCACATCTTCCTGCACCGCGGCGCGAGCGATCTGCTCGGGCGTCTGCCGCAAGCCCGTGTAGATTACCTCCATGCCGGCGTCGCGCAAGGCACGTGCCACGATCTTCGCGCCCCGGTCGTGGCCGTCCAGGCCAGGCTTGGCGACGAGGACTCGAATTCTCTTGTCCATACGTCAGCGTAGATGCTTATTCAAACAGATCATCGAAGAGTTCACCAACGCGTATTGCGAAACCTGGTAGCAGGTCAGGAGCTTCGAGGCTATCATCCGACCCCAGCACAGACGCGGCTCCGCCTTCGCGAAACACGTGTACCTCGCGCATGTTGGGATAGACGACCCAGACCACGCGGACTCCGGCGGCAAGGTACTGGTCTATCTTGTGAGCCAACTCTTGCGCCAAGTCGGTTGGTGATACCACCTCAACCGCGAGTGCTGGAGCGCCCGCGATGCGACGGTCGAGATCGAGCCCTCGCATTCGCTCCGTCGGAACAAATGAGACGTCAGGGATTCGCACCGTTTCGGGCGAAAGCTGGTAACCCGTTTCGGCAAAAACGCGCCCAAGCTTCCGCGGCCGGACAAAGTCTCGCAAGACAGCGGCAACGTTGTCACGGACGACGTTGTGGCGCGGCATGGGTTCCGTCATGGCGGCCACTTCCCCTTCATCGAGTTCGTACTGGACGCCTTCCACAATCGGCAGTTGGTCGAATTGTTCCAAGGTCAAAATTGTCTGCGTGCCCATTGAACCGCTCCTCTTGCAATTGTACGAGTAATCTCACCTTCCGCCCGACTGTTACGGCGGCAGATATCAGGATGTCCTGAGAGCTGAAAGCTGGCCGCTGACCGCTGGTCGCTGACGGCTACCCGAACGCCGGCTCCTCATACGTCCCAAAAACGCGGCGCAGCACGTCGCACATTTCGCCAAGGGTCGCGTAAGCGCGTACGCACTCGAGAATGTACGGCATCAGGTTCTCGTCCGTGCCGGCGGCGCTGCCCAACGCGCCCAGGGCAGATTGCACGCGGGCGTTGTTACGCGTCCTGCGCAGCTCGGCGAGTTTCTCGCTCTGCCGGTGAGCGACGGCTTCGTCGATCACCAGAATTTCGATGGGCCGTTTCTCTTCGCTCACAAACTCGTTTACACCCACCATGATCTTTTCCTTGCGCTCGAGTTGCTGCTGGTAAGCATAGGCCGCCTCGTGGATCTCGCGCTGCGGGAAGCCTTTCTCGATGGCCGCCACCATTCCTCCGAGCGCGTCGATGCGGTCGAAATAGTTCCAGCAGGCGCGCTCGGTTTCCAGCGTCAGCTTTTCTACGAAGTATGAACCCGCCAGCGGGTCTACCGTGTTCGGCACACCGCTCTCGTGTGCAATCACTTGCTGCGTGCGCAGCGCCAAGGTCGCGGCGGATTCGGTGGGCAGCGCCCAGGCCTCATCCAGCGAATTAGTGTGCAGGCTTTGGGTGCCGCCCAGCACGCCCGCCAGTGCTTGAATGGTGGTGCGGATAACGTTGTTATAAGGCTGCTGCGCGGTCAGGGAGCACCCTGCTGTTTGCGTGTGGAAGCGGCAGAGCCAGGAGCGCGGATTCTTGGCGCCAAAGCGCTCGCGGCACACGCGAGCCCAGACTTTTCGAGCCGCGCGATACTTGGCGACTTCCTCAAAGAGATCGTTGTGGGCGTTGAAGAAGAAACTCAGGCGCGGGGCGAACTCGTCCACATCCATGCCGGCGCGCATCACCCACTCCACGTACTCGATGCCGTCGCGCAACGTGAAAGCCAGTTCCTGCACCGCCGTCGAACCGGCCTCGCGGATGTGATAACCGCTGATGGAAATAGGATTCCAGCGCGGCACCTGGCGCGCGCCGAAGGTGATGGTATCCACCACCAGCCGCATCGAAGGCTCAGGCGGAAAGATATACTCCTTCTGCGCGATGTATTCCTTCAGGATGTCGTTCTGGGTGGTCCCCGAGATCTTCTTCCAGTCCGCGCCGCTCTTCTCCGCCACCACCAGGTACATGGCCCAGATCATGGCCGCCGGGGAATTGATGGTCATGGAGGTAGTCACCTGCTCCAGCGGCAAGCCCGCGAGCAGGGTCTCCATATCCGCGAGCGACGAGATCGCCACGCCGCACTTGCCCACCTCGCCCTCGGCCAGAAGATGATCGCTGTCGTAGCCCATCAGCGTCGGCAGGTCAAAGGCGATTGAGAGCCCGGTTTGGCCTTGCTGCAGTAGGTAGTGAAGCCGCGCGTTGGTGTCCTCCGGACTGCCGAAGCCGGAGAACTGGCGCATGGTCCAGAGCTTGCCCCGATACATCGTCTGGTGGATTCCGCGCGTAAAGGGATACTCGCCCGGGTCGCCGAGATCGCATTGATAGTCGAAATCGGCGAGATCAGCCTCGGTGTAGAGGCGCTCGATGGGCACACCGGACAACGTCGTGAACTTCCGCCCGGTTGGGGCGGGCTGGGGTCCATTCGGCGGAGCTGTCTTGGGGATTGCAGGACGCGCGCCGGGGCTTTCCACCTCGACGGCGTGATCCTTCTTCATGACAAGTCAATTGCAGCGTACTTGGCGGGAAAAGTCAACGAAACCAACCATTGGGTCAGTGGGCGGCCCTTGTGGCCGCCCAAGTAACGGGACTGCCTTCAGAGGGGCGCCACGAGGACCGCCCCTACGTCAAACTGACCCACTAACCAGCGCCGCCAAAGCCTCCAAAGCCTGAGGCTCCTTGACAGCCGGAAACCGCACCGTTAGCATAAATCAGGAGGTTGGTGGTTCCCCGCAGGCGGCTGCGTGGCCGGAAACCCCTTGATTCTCGAAGACCCAAAAACTGGGTAGGCGCTACCCTGGGCCGGAGGAGAAAAAGTGCGCCAAAGTAGAGGACCAACTGGAGGAACAGCGTTTGCGGTGTGACGTGCCGTCAAGGCACGATTTGGGTGCCCGGCCCTAAGGCTCTCCTCACCCTTCCGCGCCGCGGCTGGTCGGGAGTCGGAGTCTGGTGAAAATGCTAGCCCCGGTTCACAGGGAGAGGGTTAAGTTAAGACCCATGGGGTCGGAAATCAGGCAGAGGAGAAATTTTTAAAATTTTTTTGGGGTATCCTGGAATGTTGTTGAAAATAAAGGACCGAAAATGAGAAAAATGAGACAAATGAGACTACCCTGGAATGTCTATGAAAACAAATAAGATAGATCGGTCTATCCTGGAATGTTTATGATAAAAAATAAGTTAGTTAAGTTTAGGCCGCCGTCCAGCTTCGTATATTATTGATAAAGCGTAACTTAATAAGAAACTTATCATATCTTATTGAAATATAATGAGTTATATAATCTAGGTCTGCCAGGCTGCAGTTGCCATCGACGCCCCACCGTGTCGAGTCTAAGGACGCGCAAGCAATCGAGGCACCTTCTGGAACCTACAAGGGAACGGCCGCGACGATGAGTCTTGAAGGCCGAGTGGCGCTGGTCACGGGCGCCTCGCAGGGAATCGGACGCGCCTGCGCCTTGGTGCTGGCCGAGGCGGGAGCCGACGTTGCCTTGGGAGCACGGAATCTCGAAAAGCTAGGCGTGACCGCCGCGGAAATTGAGGGCCTGGGCCGCAAGGCGCTGCCGGTGGCGCTGGACGTGTCTAGCGCCGATTCGGTGCGGGACGCGGTTGGGAAGGTCCAAGAGACCTGGGGTAAGATCGATATTCTGGTGAACAACGCCGGCATCACGCGAGACAACCTCGTGTTGCGGATGAAGCCCGCCGACTGGGAAGCCGTCATCCGGACGAATCTGGAAGGCGCCTATCATTGCATCCGTCTGGTGCTTCCCGGGATGGTGCGCCGCCGGTCCGGACGGATCATCAATATAAGTTCAGTGGTGGGACAGACCGGCAATGCCGGGCAGGCGAACTACGTGGCATCAAAGGCGGGTTTAATCGGCCTCACCAAGGCCGTGGCCGCCGAAGTGGCCAGCCGCAGCATCACCGTGAACGCGGTGGCGCCCGGATTCATCGATACGGCCATGACCCAGGCGCTACCCGAAGATGTACGGAAGAAGATTTTGGACTTCGTGCCCCTGGGACGCATGGGCACTGACCGCGAGATTGCGTTGGCCGTGCGGTTCCTGGCTTCCGACGATGCGGCCTACATCACCGGTCACGTGCTCAATGTGAATGGCGGGATGTATATGGCGTGAGCAGTTCGGAGTTTTTGAGTTCGGAGTTTTTCCAGTGTGTCGGGCGAGAAGGTTCGCAGTGAGAAACTCCGAACTTACAAACTCCGAACTGAGAAACTGATGTTATGCTGATTGACCCAATTTATGGAGCCTAGAGGAGATTCTGATGCCTTCGATTGAAGAGAGAGTCAAACAGATTATTGTGGAGCAGCTCGGAGTGGAGGAGTCAGAGGTCACTCCCACGGCGCATTTCATCGATGACCTCGGAGCCGACTCGCTGGACATCGTCGAGCTGGTGATGACGTTTGAGGAAGCCTTCGAAATTGAGATTCCTGACGAGGAAGCCGAAAAAATTCAGACCGTGAAAGACTCTGTGGATTACATTCAAGCCCATGCCAAGGGAGCCAAAAACTAAGCCGTGCGCCGCTGAGGCAAGGAGGAAGACGTGGCGCGAAGAGTCGTCGTCACCGGCGTAGGCTTGGTGAGCCCGCTCGGTGTGGGCACCGAAGAAACCTGGAAGGGTCTTGTGGCGGGCCGGAACGGTGTGGGCCCCATCACGCAGTTTGACACCACCGGCTTCTCCACCACTTTTGCCGCCGAAGTCAGGAATTTTGACCCCCTTCAGTTCGTGGAAAAGAAAGAACTGAAGAAAATGGGGCGGTTCATTCAGTTCGCTCTAGGCGCCGCCCAGTTTGCCATGGAGGCTTCGGGCCTCAAGATCACCCCTGACATTGCCGACCGTACCGGCGTCTTCATTGGCTCGGGAATCGGCGGTTTCGACGTGATTGAGCGCGAGCATACGGCGCTCATGCAAGGGGGTCCGCGGCGCATCTCTCCATTCTTTATTCCGGCCACTATTGTGAACCTGGCGGCGGGCTTTGTGTCCATCCGCTGGGGTGCGCGCGGACCGAACTCCGCCACCGCTACGGCCTGCTCCGCAAGCGCCCACGCCGTGGGTGACGCCTTTCGCCTCATCGCCAACTGCGAAGCTGACGTGATGATCTGCGGCGGCGCCGAAGCCGCCATCACACCTATGGGAGTGGGAGGCTTCGCGGCCATGCGGGCTCTCTCCACACGCAACCAGGAGCCCGAGAAAGCTAGCCGTCCTTTTGACAAGGATCGCGACGGGTTCGTGATCGGCGAGGGTTCCGGGATCCTGATTCTCGAAGAACTAGGCTCGGCTTTGAGGCGCGGAGCGCCCATCGTGGCTGAGATGGTGGGCTACGGCCGGTCAGGCGACGCCTACCACATCACCGCTCCCGACGAGAGCGGCAGCGGCCAGATGCGGGTGATGCAGAATGCGCTTGCGGACGCTAAGGTTCTGCCCGAGCAGGTGGGCTACATCAATGCGCACGGCACTTCAACCCTTTACAACGATAAGTTTGAGACGCTGGCCATCAAGAAGGTTTTCAATGAGCATGCGGCGAAGATTCCCGTAAGCTCCACGAAGTCGATGACGGGTCATTTGCTCGGCGGCGCCGGAGGCATGGAGGCAGGCTTCACCGCCCTCGCCCTGCGCGAGCAGATGATCCCGCCGACCATCAATTACGAAAATCCGGATCCCGAGTGCGATCTTGACTACGTGCCTAACCAGGCGCGGCCGGTGTCATTTGAATACGCGCTCTCAAATTCTTTCGGATTCGGCGGCACCAATGCGGCGTTGCTGTTTAAGCGATACGAGCAATAGACAGCGTCGTGGCAGATGTCTCGCCTGTGGCACGAGATCGATAATGTGGCATACTACTGTCGTATGACACTACGAGCTAAGGTTTATCCCGTAAGGGTAGGTCCGCAGGGGCGAGTGGTCATTCCCGCTCCGGTTCGAAAGGAGCTGGGTTTGCGCTCGGGTGACACACTGCTTTGCGGTGCAGCCGGAGATCGGATGGTTCTGGAACTGCGACGCGCCGCAGAGGAGGATCTGTGGGCGCACTTTTCTGGCGTGCGGGGCAGTCTCGCCCAGGAGTTGATTCGGGAGAGGCGGCGAGAGGCGCGGCGTGAGCGGTGAGTTTGGTTATGTGCTGGACGCCTCGGCTGTACTCGTCTACCTGCAACGCGAACCCGGATACGAAAAAGTGCGTGACGCTCTGGCGCGCGGCGCTGCAGTGAGCACAGTGAACCTGGCTGAGGTCTATGCCAAGCTCCTCGACCGTAATTTACCGTGGGGCGAAATCGGGCGGGGCTTGGAAGCGCTTGGTCTTAGCGCGATCCCTTTCACGGACGAAGATGCGCGCGAATCAGCGTCGCTTTACCCTAAGGCTCGTCGGCTGGGGCTGTCTCTCGGCGATCGAGCCTGCCTGGCTCTCGGAGTGAGGTTGGGGCTGCCTGTACTCAGCGCCGACAGAGCATGGAAGGGCTTCGAAGGCGTCAAGCTGGAGATGGTCCGCTAGCTCTGACATTACTGAGCATCGACAACTGACCACTGACAACCAACACCATGAAGATCGTCGTTTGCCTCAAACAAGTCCCGGCTCGCGATTCCGTCCTGCGCTTGAACGCGCAGAGCACCTGGATTCAAGAGACGGACATCAGTTTTGAAGTGAATGAGCCGGATATCTTCGCGCTCGAAGAAGCGTTGCGTTTGAAGGAGTCTCAAGGCGGGGAAGTGGTGGTATGCTCCCTGGGGCCGGCGCGCGCCCAGCAGGCTATCAAGGAAGCACTGGCCAAGGGCGCAGACCGCGCGTTGCACCTTGATGATCCCGGATTCGCGGGCCTCGACGCCTATGGCATAGCCCGAGTGATGGCGCGCGCCCTGGATACAGAGAAACCGGACCTTATTGTTACCGGCCTCCAATCGGATGATTTCGGCTTCGCGCAGACAGGTGTGATCCTGGCCGAACTGATGGGCCTGCCACACTCTACGATCATCATGCAGATCGAAGTGCAGGGCGCGTCGATCAGGGTGAAGCGGGAACTCGAAGCAGGCTGGTTTCAGTGGATCGAAATGCCGCTACCGGCGCTGCTCACCATCCAGTCAGGAATCAACAAGCCGCGCTACGCGACGTTGAAGGGCATCATGGCGGCCAAGAACAAGCCGCTTAAGAAGCTCAGCATGGCCGATCTTGGCCTTTCAGCAGGAGACCTCGCGCCGCGCCAGAAGATCACGCGAGTCTACGTGCCGGAAAAGCACACTCGGACCGAGTTCTTCGAGGGCGGAGCAGCCGATATCGCGGCAAAGCTGGTGGATAAGCTGAAGAACGAGGCACGCGTTCTCTAAACCGCGTGGCCGAATGAAGTAGCATGCCTCTTGAGCTGAAAAAGGCTAGACCAGTCGAGCGTCGGTCTGTGGGCCTGGACGAGAAATGGCTCCAGGACCGGATAGTGGACGACCCTGGGCTCTTGGGGTTGGGTGAATTAGAAATCGCTGCACGCGAGCATCGCCAGCCGATAGGCGGTCGAATAGATTTCCTGATGCGTGACACGGAGGCCGAGACCTTCTACGAAGTGGAAGTTATGCTCGGTGCTCTCGACGAGAGTCACGTAATTCGAACTATGGAGTATTGGGATATTGAGCGCCAAAGGAGACCCCAGTTCGATCACCGCGCGGTGATCGTCGCCGAGCAGATTACCTCTCGTTTCTTTAACGTCTTGCGGCTGCTCAACCGGGCGGTACCAATAATTGCAATTCAGCTTAGTGCATTCCGCCTGGATGACACTGTAATCCTTCATCCAGTGACTGTGCTCGATGTCGTTGAAGAGGTCGACGTCGATGCTGTCGATCGGGTGGAAGAGGTAAACCGCGCATATTGGGAAAAAAAGTCCCACTTGACGTCTCTAGCGATGATGGACAAGATCGTCGCGTCGCTGCGTACGGACAAAATTGATCCAAAACTAACCTACAATCGTTATCACGTTGCCATGAGAACCACAGGCCGTAACTTTTGCTGGTTTCATCCGCGTAAGTCACCGGGCCACTGCCATATCGAGTTTCGGGTTACCGGTGAGACGCGCGATTCCGTTGTGTCGTCTCTGCAGAATGAGGGGATTGACGCTTCCCCGCAGCGGGCGGAGAGTGCCACTTTCGGTATCACCAGTAAAGAGCTTGAAGAGCATTCAGCAGTCATAACGGATGTGCTCAGAGGTGCCGAGGAAGCATCTCGAACTTAGAAGGCAGAGAACGATTGAACCGCTGATGGCGTCGAGTTCAGCCCAATGATTCAAACAGGGTCAGTCTATGGCTAAACGGCTCGAGGTCATTCTTAAGGATGCCGAATATCGGGAATTCCAGCGGATAGCACGCTCGCGTCACATGTCTCTGGCTGCGTGGGTCCGAGAGGCTCTGGACGCGGCGCGCCACCGCGAAACTGTGGGCGACGTCGAGACAAAACTTGCGGCTGTCCGCGCCGCAGCACAGCTTAGCGTGGCGCCGTCTCCAGAGATCGACGTGATGCTTGAGGAGATCGAGCGTGGATACCTGTCGGATCGGTCTATGTGATTCTGGCTGCTGATTGACGCGATACTGATACCGATGAATAACGAAATCCTGGTTTTTGCAGAACAACAGGCTGGCAAGATCACGCGCCCCACCTGGGAAGCCGTGGCTGCCGGACAGAAGATCGCCGCGGACACCGGCGGTTCCCTCACCCTGGCCGTGCTTGGAGACAAGTCACCGGCGTTGGCCTCGGAGCTGACCGCGGTCGAAGCATCCGGTGTAGTAGCTGTAGAAGCGCCATCGCTGGCCGAATACACACCCGATGGGTACGCGGCCGCCCTAGCGAAGCTAATTCGCGCGCGCCAGCCCCGCTACGTGGTGTTCAGCCACACTTACCAGGTGCGCGACTTCGCGCCCAAGCTCGCGGCGGCGCTCGGCGCCGGATTCATCAGCGATTGCCTCGGCTATCGCCAGCAGGATGGCCGGCTGGTGTTTGTTCGTCAGGTCTTTCAGGGCAAATTCAATGCGGACGTGGAATTCGCCGGCGATCCACCGTATCTGGTGTCGTTCCAGGCCGGCTCATTTCGTGAGGACGCCGTGAAGCGCGCTGCAAACGCGCCCGTAACGACCTTTGCCGCGGCAGTATCAGGCGAGCAAGTCCGCACCAAGCCGGGCGAGCGCTTTCGTGAGGCCAAGCAGGCCGTTGACTTGACTCAGGCCGAGATCATCGTGGCCGTGGGTCGCGGCATCAAAGCTCCCGAGAATGTCGATCTTGCGCGCAAGCTGGCGGAGGCGCTAGGTGGCGAGATCGGCGCTTCGCGCCCCATTTGCGATGGCGGTTGGCTCCCCATGGATCGGCAGATCGGAAGCTCGGGCCAGACCGTGGCCCCGAAGCTTTATGTGGCCTTGGGAATTTCGGGCGCCATCCAACATCAGGTGGGCATGAAGGGTTCGCGCACCGTGCTGGCCATCAACAAGGACCGCGAAGCACCCATCTTTGAGGTGGCCACTTACGGCGTAGTGGGCGATCTCTTCGAGCTCGTGCCACCGCTGACTGAGGCGGTCCGCAAAGCTAAGGCTGGCTAGAGGTGGCACAGCCAGTCTTGGCTGCGCAGAGCCAAGAGACGCAAAGCGGAGCAGCACAGCCAGGAGTGCCTGTGCCATCCTAGGTTATTTTAGTAGGCTATGAAAATTCTGGTGGTCGGTTCCGGAGGACGCGAACACGCCCTGGCGTGGAAACTGCGCGAGAGTCCGCGCATGGAGGAGATTTACTGCGCGCCGGGCAACGCCGGCATCACGCAAGAGGCTGAATGCCTGCCGGTGGATGTTACGAGCCCCACCGCAATCCTCGACCTCGCCAACACGCTGAAGGCGGACCTAACGGTGATCGGCCCCGAGGCTCCGTTGGTGGCCGGTGTCGTGGACGAGTTCACCCGTGCTGGCCGCGCGATCATCGGCCCGTCGAAAGCTGCCGCCCGTCTTGAAGGCAGCAAGATTTTCGCGAAGCAATTCATGAGCCGGCATGGAATCCCAACGGCCCGGTTCGCCATCGCCGACACGTTCGAGCAAGCCATTCACGCTCTCGATGACTTCACCTATCCCGCGGTGATCAAGGCGGACGGGATTGCTGCCGGCAAGGGCGTTGTGATCGCGCAAACGCGCGAGCAGGCTGAGAAGGCGCTCGACGATTTCATGCGAGTTAACATCTTGGGCGCGGCCGGCGAACGCGTGCTAATCGAGGAGTGCCTGGAGGGCGAGGAGCTGTCGTTCATCGTGCTGACGGATGGGCGCGGCGTGCTCGAACTCGTCCCCACTCAAGACCACAAGCGACTGCTGGACGGCGACGAGGGTCCTAACACGGGCGGAATGGGCGCGTATAGCGACGACGCAATTCTCGGCACTAAGCTTCGGCGCGAGATTTTGGCAACTATTGTGCACCCAACGCTTCAGGCCATGGCCGCGGAAGGCGCTGCCTACCGCGGTTTCCTATACTGCGGTCTGATGCTGACCTCCGCGGGCCCCAAGGTACTCGAATACAACGTGCGCCTGGGCGACCCGGAAGCCCAGGCGATTCTGATGCGTCTGCGGTCCGACCTCGCGGATTTGCTTCTCGCGGTTCGCGATGGGAATCTTGCTGCGATCGAAGCTCATTGGACTCCAAACCCGTCCGTGTGCGTGGTGGCCGTTTCGCGCGGCTATCCGGGCAATCCCGAGTCGGGATACGTAATCAGTGGATACGAGACCGCCGAATCGGTCGGCGGGGTGAAGTTGTTTCACTCGGGAACGAAGATGGAGAACCATCAACTCGTGACCGCCGGAGGTCGCGTCTTGGGAGTCACCTCCATTGGCGAGGACCTGCAAGCAGCTATTCAACGCGCATATTCAGCCATGGAAAAGATCCAGTTCGAGGGAATGCACTTCCGGCGGGATATCGGCGCCAAAGGCCTGGCCAAGCATTTAGCGCCGAAGCAGCCCCTTGAACGGCGTCCGCGGACAAGCCGCCCGGCTCCTGCAGCGCCTAAGCCCCCCGGATAGGTTGGGATCGTTTGGCAAAAGTCCTTGCCGGCATTTGGGAATGAACGAACAGACCACGTCGGCATAAGGTGAAAATATTCATGGCAGATAAACCGGCACCGCTGGTGGGTATCTTGATGGGCAGCGATTCAGATTTGCCCGTGATGAAGGAAACGGCGGCAACGCTCGAGAAGTTCGGTGTTCCGTTCGAGGTGCTCATCTCTTCCGCTCATCGTTCGCCGGCGCGGACGTCGGAATACGCGCGCGGCGCGGTCGGACGCGGATTGAAGGTGATCATCATCGGCGCAGGAGGCGCGGCGCATCTCGGAGGAGTGATCGCAGCCGAGACCACGCTGCCGGTGATTGGCGTGCCGATGGCCACCACCACGCTCGGTGGTCTCGATTCGTTGCTCTCGATTGTGCAAATGCCCGCAGGCATTCCCGTCGCTTGTACCGCGATCGGCAAAGCCGGAGCTGTGAATGCTGCGATCCTGGCAGTGCAAATCCTGGCGACGCACGATTCTAGCCTCGCCCATAGGCTCGCTGAGCACAAGCAGAGCCTGGCGCAGTCGGTGCTGGAGAAGTCAGAGAAGGTGCAGCGGGAGTTTGAGACGTGAGCCTTCTGTTCCACATTCGTCGGCCGGCGGCGATACCGTTGCCAACAACACGATGGGGAATCCATGGCTGAACGCCCGCAACTGATTGCTGCTTCGCCCGCCTCTGCGCGTTCGAGCCATCCGCGAGCCGCAGCCAATGGCCTGAACCCCGATCGGATGGCCGCGGCACTGGATCGTGACCCTTCCCAGCCTCTCAGCATCAATACGCACCTCTTGAGGTGGGTCGAGAAAATGGCTCGGCTCACCAAGCCTTCCGCGATTCATTGGGTGGATGGATCGCAGGCAGAGTACGAAGCGCTGTGCTCCGCAATGGTGGCCAACGGCACGTTCATCAAGCTCAACGATGAGCTTTGGCCCGGCTGTTACTACGCGCGCTCCGATCCTGACGATGTGGCTCGCGTGGAGGACCGCACCTTCATCTGCTCGCACTCGAAGGCGATGGCGGGTCCCACCAACAACTGGGAAGACCCCTTCAAAATGCGCCGCGAGTTGAAGGAACTCTTCGACGGTTCGATGCGCGGACGCACCATGTACGTGCTGCCGTTCAGCATGGGTCCGACCGGAACGCCCATGTCGCAGATCGGCGTGGAGCTCACCGATTCGCCCTACGTCGTGGTCAACATGCGGATCATGACCCACATCGGCTTGCCGGTGTTCCGAGAGATCGATAAGGACGTGAAGCGAGTCGTGCCTTGCATGCACACCGTCGGCGCGCCGCTCGCTCCGGGACAGAAGGATGTGCCTTGGCCGTGCAACCCGACCAAGTACATCGTCCACTTTCCTGAGACCCGCGAGATCTGGTCTTACGGCTCCGGCTACGGCGGCAACGCGCTTCTGAGCAAGAAATGCTTCGGGCTGCGGATCGCGTCGAATCTGGCGCGCGATCAAGGCTGGATGGCCGAGCACATGCTGATCCTTGCCGTCGAGAGCCCGAAGGGCGAGAAGACTTACGTCGCAGCAGCATTTCCCAGCGCTTGCGGGAAGACGAACTTTGCCATGCTGATTCCGCCCGAAGGATTCGAGGGCTGGAAGGTATGGACCGTCGGAGACGACATCGCCTGGCTCAAGCCCGACGCGAGCGGTCGATTGCGCGCCATCAATCCCGAGACGGGATTCTTCGGCGTTGCGCCCGGCACATCCGACAAGACCAATCGCAACGCAATGGCGACGCTGGAGAAGAACACCATCTTCACCAACGTCGCGCTCACGCCCGAAGGCGGCGTGTGGTGGGAAGGCATGACGGACGAGCCGCCCGCTGAGTGCCTCGATTGGCGCGGCCACAAGTGGACGCCGCAGATCGCCAAGAAGACCGGCGCAACCGCAGCGCATCCCAACGCGCGCTTCACCGCGCCCGCTGCGCAATGCCCCACCATCGACGCGGCGTGGCAGGATCCCGAAGGCGTTCCGATCAGCGCCATCATCTTCGGCGGCCGTCGCGCCACCACGATGCCGCTCGTGTATCAAGCGTTCAACTGGAGCGCCGGTGTCTACATCGGCGCGACCATGGGCTCAGAGACAACCGCCGCGGCAGCGGGCGCGGTTGGCAAGGTGCGCCGCGATCCCATGGCCATGCTGCCCTTCTGCGGTTATCACATGGGCGATTATTTTCGCCACTGGATCCAGATGCAGCGCTCGCTCAGCGAAACGCCGCGCATCTTTCACGTGAACTGGTTTCGGAAGGATGAGGAAGGCAGGTTCTTGTGGCCGGGTTTCGGCGAAAACATGCGCGTGCTGAAATGGATTGTCGACCGTGCTCGCGGCCGCGCTGTGGCCAAAGAGACGCCGATCGGCTGGATGCCGCATTACGAAGACATCGAATGGAAGGGTCTCGACTTCTCAAAAGAACATTTCGAGAGACTTCAGGCTTTCGATCGCAGCTCCTGGCGCAGTGAGGTTCTATCTCACGAAGAGCTCTTCTTCGATTTGCACGACCGCCTTCCGCCTGAGATCATCTACGAGCGCGAACTGCTCATCTGCCGACTTTAGAGCGCGTAGTGGCTTGCGCGCTGGCCGGTCAACATGTGGAGATAAACACCCACTTGAGCGCGATGATGAGCATGGTGTTCGTTGATCCCGAACAGCATCACGGCAACCGTGCGTCTGATGTGGAAGCGCTCGTTTTTGCGCTCGTCTTGCCAGCGCTCCACAGGGAAAGCTTCAGCCGCTGTCATGGTCTCCTGATGAACTCTCTCCAAAGACGCTAACTCGTCTGAAAGCGAATTAACCTCGCCAAGAATGGCGAATAGCCCTTGCGGAACACGCTTCTCGTAATAATCCCAGCGTTCGTCGAGGGCAACGCGCCGCGTACCTTCTTCTGACATCCAGATGTGCCGCGCGATTTGACCGAGCGACAGCATTCCCTCCGCAGGACGCCAAGCCAGTTGATCGGGCGGAATCGCGCCCAGCACCTTCAGGCTGCTCTGGTGGGCGGCTTGTTTCTGCTTTAGGAAAAATGTCTTCAGATCCACGAAGGCCTCAGAGTCCTGCCGGCACGCGAGCGCTCTAGCGGAAGCGGCCGAGCACACTCGATTTAGTGTAGGTCTACATAACTAGCTTATGTTTTGAAGAGCACCCAACACTTCATCAATGTCGGGCACGTGGCCGATCTCGTAGATTTTTTGCCAGGCGATCTTGCCGTTTTTGTCGACGATAAAAATCGCCCGATCATTCCAGAAGGGTAGCTTGTGTTTGGTCGGGGGATAGATGCCGTAGGATTTAGCAATTTCGGCGTAGGGCCAGCGATCGGTGGCCAGGGGAAAACTCAGCCCGCCCAGCGACTTTTGAAATGCCGAATGGCTGAACACCGTGTCCGTGCTTAGCCCCACCACCTCGGCGTTGGCGGCCGCGAACTTGGCCAGATCCTCCTGAATCAACGCCAATTCATTGGTGCAGACGGGAGTAAAATCCCCCGGGTAGAACACCAGCACCACGTTCTTGCCCTTCTTCGCGGAAAGCTGGAATTCGCCTTGCGTCTCGCCTGTGCTCTGCCCGGCCTTAAAGTCCGGCGCTGCGTCTCCGATATTCAACGGCATGAAGCCCTCCTAGAATTACCGAGTCTCGCGTAATAAAGTGACGAGTGACCCCTCACCCGGCGCTGCGCGCCACCCTCTCCCCAAGGGGGCGAGGGCATCAATTCAACCTCCTATCCCTTCTCCCTCACACGGCACCTCCGCGTACACTCGCCTTTTTCTCGGCGAGGGTCCGTCTCAATTCCAACCTTTGGGTCCCCTCGCCCCCTTGGGGGAGAGGGTGGCGCGCAGCGCCGGGTGAGGGGGGGGCGCGCGTCACGCTATTATGCAAAGCTCAGTAGAATTGCCATCGTTCAGTACTTCGGCACACTCGGGTCCACCTGGTCTGACCAGGCTAGGATGCCGCCTTTCAAGTTGTGAATGCGGCCAAAGCCCGACTGGCGCAGAAAAGCGACGGCCTTTGCGCTTCGCATACCCGAGCGGCAGTGCACCACGATTTCCTCCGCGGAATCCAGCTCATTCATGCGGGCCGGCACTTCGCCCAGCGGGATCAGCACCGAGCCCGGAATGCGGCAAATGTCAAACTCGTGCGGCTCGCGAACATCCACTAACTGAAACGGCGCGCCTTCATCCATCATGCGCTTCAACTCAATCGGGGTGATCTCAGGCACTCCGTTCATGGGCTCAGCAGCCTCCTGTCCGCGAATTCCGCAGAACTCGTCGTAGTCGATCAGATGGTCAATGGTGGGGTGAGTCCCGCACGCCGGGCAGTCGGGATTCTTGCGCAGCCTCAGCTCGCGGAAACGCAGTTGAAGCGCGTCAAAGAGCAGCAACCGGCCGATGAGCGGCTCGCCCTTGCCAATGATGAGCTTGATGGTTTCGAGCGCCTGGATACAACCCACAATTCCGGGCAGCACCCCGAGCACGCCGCCTTCGGCGCAGCTCGGCACGAGACCTGGCGGAGGCGGCTCCGGATAAAGGCAGCGATAGCACGGGCCCTCGCGAGTTGCAAACACCGAGGCCTGGCCTTCGAAACGGAAGATGCTGCCGTATACGTTCGGCTTCCCCGTCAGCACGCAAGCATCGTTCACCAGATAGCGGGTGGCGAAATTGTCCGTGCCGTCGGCCACAATGTCATAGTCGGCGAAGATGTCGAGCGCGTTCTCGGAGGAGAGTCGCGCGTGATGCGGTACCAACTCAACGTAGGGGTTGATTTCGCGAATCGTGTCGGCCGCCGAATCGAGCTTGGGCCGGCCCACGTCTGAGGTGCCGTGCACAATCTGGCGCTGCAGGTTGGTGAAGTCAACGACGTCGAAGTCGACCATGCCCATTCTGCCCACGCCCGCCGCGGCCAAATACAGCGCCAGCGGGGAACCCAGGCCGCCGGCGCCGATCAGCAGCACCTTGGCCTGCTTGAGCTTGAGCTGGCCCTCCATGCCCACCTCGGGCATGATCAAGTGCCGGCTGTAGCGCAAAACCTCGTCCTTGGAAAGGGTCACCGCTTCGGCTGTCAAGGTTTCAATCATAAGTTTCTCCCCGCTGTGAGCTAGATATGTAGGCAAAGCTGCCTGAGGCCTCAAGCCTCACCCAGACTCGGAGGCCGAGTCCGGGCTACCTACAGATACAACGGAGGGCAGACGGGTGAATGGAGCCGGCGCGGCGCCCGCGGCCTGCGAGGACATCAAGCGCCATTCCGCCCGCAATGGAGGGCACAATGCTGAGTACGTCCCGGTCGTTGAGCGGCGTTTGCTCTTTGCTGAGATAACGAATGTCTTCGTCGTTGAGATAGATGTTCACAAAGCTGCGAATCTTGCCGTCGTCATTGTAGAGATGGCGCCGGAGCTCGGAATACTGCGAGGTAAGCCCCGCCAGGGCCTCGCCTACGGTCTTCGCCTCTAACTCAATCGAATCTTGCTTCCCGGCGTACTGACGCAACGGGGTGGGAATCATTACTTTGACTGCCATGCCTTCTCCTTGTTGCCGATTGCCGACGCGGGCGCCGACGGCGTTTCGGACTGCGGTAGCTTGCTACGCGTTCATCGTGCGAACTTGCCCCGCTTCGATACCCGCCCGTAGGAAGCTGTAAAGGAATCCCGGCTGCAGCGGCGGTCTGTGACCGCCGTCTGGAGTTTGTACATTTTGAGGCCCGAAGGGCCGTACTAACAAAGCCCTGGGCAACGCCCAGGGTGATCAGCCAGTCCCGGCTAGACCTGGAGCCCTGAAGGGGCGAACCAAGACACCCCCCCTGTCCCGCCGATAGCGTTCGTTGTCTTTAACGTCGTCGTGCTCCAGGAACCGTCGATACTCCTCCTGAAAGATCGGCATGGGCTTGGCCCCCTACCGCTCCGACCAGCAGGGGCTCACGGCCTTTAGCGGCGAAGATCCGATGAATGTAGATTTGGAAGAGAGATTGACCCATTCCGATACTTCCTCTTCGTTCGCCCTTTCAGGGCTACACTCCTCACACCGCGCGATGACTCGCCCTGGGCGTTGCCCAGGGCTTTGATAGAGCGGCCCTTCGGGCCTCAAAATGTAGAAACTCCCGGCGGCGGTCTGTGACCGCCGTGCTTAGGAATCAATGGCTTCGGCGGTCACAGACCGCCGCTACAGCCCGCCGGCCAAGGCCGACCCAACGGTCGGCCCTACTCCAAAACCTCCGGCTCGAAGGCGGAACGGTCGTCCCTCAGCACCCAGGACGTGGTGTCTTTCGCCTTCCCCGCCTCCACTGCGACGATAACGTAAGAATACCACGGCCAGGCGTGGTCCCGGTCGTAAGTCGATGGCCGCGCCGGATGGTCGGGATGAGAGTGATAGTAACCGATCACGTCCAGCCCGCGGGCTCGCGCATCCTTCTCGGCACGAAGCTGCGCCTTGGGGTCAATCAAGAAACGATTGAGCTCGGTCTCACGGCCAGGGTCATCGAGGGGCAGCAACTCCTGCGCCCTCTCCGGGTCATGCCGCAGATTGGCGAGCGCTGCTACCTCGGTGACTTGCTTCAAATCGCCGTCGCTATGCCCCAACAAAATGCCGCAGCACTCCGCGGGATAATCGGCCTCGGCGTGGCGATGGATGGCCTCAGTTTGTCCAGCTTCGAGCTTTAGCGCCATGTTTGTTTCGAAGTGGCTTGCCCTTTCAGATCCTCCGTGGATTCCCGCCTCCGCGGGAATGACGCGTTGCGCTGTTTAATCCATGCACGGCTAGGACCGGCTGTGCCACAACTCAGTTCTTCATCGGGCCTTCCACCTGCGCCCACACCAGCGATTCGGGAATAAAAGCTGGCTTCTCCAGGATCTGAATGTCCAGGGCCTGTTCGGCCGCGTGATAGTTCACGGCCAGCTTCACCCCCATGGCTTCGATCATCCCGCTATCGCCTTCGAATGGTTTGATGCCCTTCTGTTGTAATCCCTGTTTGAGCCGCTCGACGACCTCGGGAGTTACCCCCTCGAACCGCCTGGAAACATCCATCAAAACTCTCCCTTCAGGTCTACGCACGGCTTCAGGCAACTTAACGCCGTTCCCACATTCAGTTTAACCCGCATTTCTGTTCCGAAAATTTCGGTCAGGCAACGGTGGGCTCACCACCCCAGGCGCAGGCTGAGTCGATCATAAGCCGATCTCACGGGCATTTTCATGCTTCGGGGTGTCGCGAAGCGACATGACGACTCACGAGGATTCGGAAAGGGCGGGGCTTCAGCCCCGCCGATCGCGCGAAACTGCGCTCTTTTGTCTTCCGATCTCGGCACAGCTTGGGAATGCAAGCTGTGCCGAGATCGGAAGGAGGCAAATATCCGACGGACGTTGTAACGGCGGGACT
>DATJYK010000054.1:0-11653 GCA_035578005.1 Terriglobia bacterium | reverse complement strand
AGAAGTATCCGACGGGAATCAAAGTGCCCGACTCTGAATTTGCCAAGATCCACCTCAAGCCCGCAAAGTTTCACGGTGAATGGAACTATTCCGTGCTGCCATTCCTCGGCTAACTGTTCATGTTATTTATGCGCAGCTCCTAACACCTGACTTTAGCACAGCCCTCACAGTCGACCCCGCACGGGCCACGTCCCTCGGCACACCGGTACTTTGGTACGGGTACAACGGAGGGATCAGTTCCATTCTACAGGAGCCGATAACCGGGTATAGGACAGGAGTTTAACAATAAGTTTAGGGAGATTAGAAGAAATGAGACGTGTTGCTTTAGCTTTTGCAGGTTTAGCTTTGCTGGTTGTTTCGGCAGGCGTAGCCTCGGCCAGCACCGTAACCGTGACCTTGACTGGCGCTGGCGGGGTGATCTCTAACAACGGCAGCGTGTTCGTGGGCCCTTATCAGCTCTTGGTGGGCGGCCAAGCGATCAACGCGCCGTGCGACGATTACTCAGACGAAATATGGGTAGGCGAGAGCTGGAAGGCGAATGAGAATCCCCTTACAGCGGCTGGCGTGAGTTCGTCGCTGTTCGGATCTCATGCCGGCGCTGATCAACTGTATTTGGAGGCCGCCTACTTGACGTCGCTATTCGGCAAGGAGCCGACCTCGGATTACAATGACATTGCGTACGCCATTTGGGGACTGTTCGATCCCGCGGCGCTTGTGAGTTCGAACTATAGCTCAGGTGCTGAGTCTTTCCTGACCCAGGCCCAGGACGCACCCCTGAGCTTCAGCGAGTTCAACGGCTGGCAGATTTTGACCCCGATCAATGGTTCCCAGAGCCAGGGGGGCCGCCCGCAGGAGTTCATCATTCCGGGTGGTAATCCTTCCGCCACACCCGAGCCAGCCGCGCTGGCGCTGCTGGGCAGTGGGCTTTTGGCTGTGGGCCTGGCAGTGCGCAAGAAGCGCGCTTCCAGCCCGTTGGCGTAAAGTCTGTCGTCAACGTTTCCAGATTCGAGTTGTTCAGAAGACTGAGGCAGGGCGCCGTTGTGCGTCCTGCCTTCTTTTTTTGTCGAGACCATCATTCCGATTTCCGGCGGAGCAGAAGAGGCTGAGAGCGCGGGCGTCTCGCCCGCCCTCGCCAGTTCGGAGTTCGGAGTTTTTCAGTTCGGAGTTCCGCACCTTTCGCGACCAACTCCGCACTGACCAACTCCGAACAGAGAAACCGAGCCGGCGGGCGGGACGCCCGCGCTCCCAGCTTCGGCAAATTCGCTAACCTGGGTTTGACAGTCACGCGAACCGCTGGCTATATTGGCCTCGACCCATGTCTGCGCGAGTGTTGAGCCCCGCCAACGAGATCACCATCCTGCGAATCATTTTCGCGCCCATCTTTGGAATTCTGGTCGTGGACCGGCATTACCTGGCGGCGCTGGTGGTGCTCGCGGCGGCGGCAGTCTCGGACTTCGCCGACGGCTTCGTGGCGCGCGCCTTTCACCAGAAGACGCCGTTCGGTGTGGCGCTTGACCCGATCGCAGACAAGATTCTGATGACCACCGCTTTTCTGGTGCTGTCGTTTAGCGGCGCGCTGCCTTGGTGGCTCACCATCGTGGTGATCACGCGCGACGTGGGCATTCTGCTGACGGCAGGCGTCATCAGCCTGGTGGCGGGTTATCGCCCCTTTCCACCCAGCCTTTTGGGCAAGGCCTCTACCACCGTACAGGTGGGCACCGTACTGGCGGCGCTGGCAGCGCAGATCTGGCCGGAGTCGAGCTTTCACCTGCTGCTTCGCGGTCTGATTGATCTCACGGCGGTGCTGGCCGCTGCTTCCGGCCTGCATTACTTGTTTGTGGCGCGCCACCGGTTTGGACTGGCACCGTCTGCGGCCGATGCGCCCGAGGAGTTGAGCAGCCAAAGGGTTGAAAGAGCAGTTCAAAAGTTGAAAAGTTAAAGAGTCAAAAAGCAAAAAACGTCAAGAGCTCGTCAACTCTTCAACTCTTTAACTTTTCAACTTTTCTCCAGTTGCCATAATATCGAAACATGACTTCAGAAAAACGATTTGCCACACTTGCCGTGCACGCCGGCGAGGGCGTGTGCCCCATCACCGGCGCCGTTGACACTCCGATTTATCAATCGACTACCTTTGCCGCTGCCGACTCGGATGAAATGGCCGCGGTCTATGGCGGGGAAAAGCCCGGCTACATGTACACGCGCTACGGCAACCCCACCATTCACGCTCTCGAAGAGAAGATCGCGACGCTCGAGGGCGGCGAGGCGGCGCTTGCCACCTCGGCCGGCATGGCCGCCATCTCCACCGCGATCCTTGGCTACATCAAGGCGGGCGACCACGTGGTGGCGTCGCGCTCGCTCTACGGCGCGGCCTACAATTTCCTCAACAAGAAAGTGCCCCGCATGGGGGCGTCTACAACGTTCGTGTCCTCTCTTGAGGTCGCGGCATTTGAGAAGGCCATCCAGCCCAACACGCGCCTGATCTACTTCGAAACCCCCACCAATCCGGTGCTCGACGTTCTTGACATTCGCGCCATCGCGGAATTGGGCCGCTCGCGCGGCGTCCCCACCATGATTGATAACACGTTTGCCAGCCCGGCGCTGCAACAGCCGCTGAAGCTGGGCGTCACCGTGGTGGTTCATTCGGCAACCAAGTATTTGTGCGGCCACGGCGACGCCATGGGCGGCGCCATCATCGGCCCGGAGCCCTATATTTCCGAGTTGCGGCAGGAGGTGTTCCGCGATTTCGGCGGCGTGATGAGCCCGTTCAACGCCTGGCTGATGCTGCGCGGCATTCGGACGCTTCACCTGCGGATGCCGGCGCATTGCGCCAACGCCCGGCAGGTGGCGGAGTTTTTGGCGGGCCATGCCAAGATTGAGCGCGTAAATTATCCGGGCCTGAAGCAGCATCCGGGCCATGAACTGGCCTCCAAGCAGATGCGGGATTTCGGCGCCATGATGAGCTTTGAAGTGAAGGGCGGCTACGAGGGCGGTAAGAAGGTAATGGACGGCGTTAAGATATTCGCTCGCGCCGCCAGCCTGGGCGACACGCGGTCGCTGATTGTGCATTCGGCTTCCACCAGCCACCGCGCCGTGCCGCGCGAGCAACGTGTGGCGATGGGCATTGCAGACGGACTGGTGCGGCTGTCGATCGGCATCGAGGCGGCGGAGGATCTCATTGAGGACTTGGATCAGGCATTGGCCTTCTGAAGGTTGCAACGGTGCGCGAAAGGGCACGGTTTCAACCGTGCCGGTACAACCGCTGAAAGAATTCCTTTCGCGCCGCGAGCGGGCCGAAGGCCCCGCGTGATTCCGCGGATCTACCGCTCGCGGCGCGAAACCAAAGGACCGTAGGGGCAGCCTGACGGCACGGTTGAAACCGTGCCCTTTCTGAGACAAGCCATGAAGTCGACGATGTGGAAGTCGATTCTCAGAGACTCGCACTTCTGGGTACCTCTGGTCGTGCTCGCCGTCGGGTTGATCCTGCTCCTCGCTCTTCACTGATCCAGGAAATTTCACTTTGCCTACAGACGCTCAGACTGACGTTCGCGCAGCTACGCAGGAGCGCTCGTTACACATGCTGGGCGTGGTGTGCGGTTTCGCGGCGGGAGCCTGGTTGGGCGCCGCCGAAGCGCCCACCAAGCTGGTCACCACCGGCCTTTCGCCGTTTCTGATCTCCCTGGGAATGGTGGCGGGCGTCTTTGTGGGCCGCTGGACTCTTCCCGCGTTGCTCAAGGGAACCGGATTCGTCTTCGAGGATTTGCGGCAGCGACCACACCTGGCGGTTTGGGCGGTTCTGGCCGGCGCGCTGTGGGCGGTCGCCAACACGCTCACGGTTTTCGCGATTCGCGACGTCGGTCTCTCCATCGCCTTCCCCCTGTGGAACACCAACAGCCTGGTGGGCGTGCTTTGGGGCTTCCTCTTCTTCCGCGAACTGCGCGGCGCGGGCTCGGCCATTTGGGGAAAGGTGGCAGGCGGTGCTGTCGCGATCGTCATCGGCGCTATTTTGCTAGGCTACGCATCGTCTCAGGGACCTGCGTCGGTATCCACCCGGCCCGCAGCGGGCGTAGCGGCGGCCCTGGGTGCCGCTCTGCTGTGGGGCACCATGTACATTCCCTATCGCAAGGCTTACTTGAGCGGAATGAATCCGCTTTCGTTCGTCACCGTCTTCACCGTCGGCGAGATCAGTACGGTGCTGATCCTGGCGCTATCGTTCGAAGGCGGCTGGCATCCCCTCACCGAGGCGCTCGCGGACGCGAGACCCGCCTTGTTCTGGCTCTTTCTCGGTGGATTCTGCTGGGTGATCGGCGACCTCTTCCAACAGTACGCCGCCAAATACATCGGCATCGGACGCGGAATTCCGCTTTCGAATACAAACCAGCTTTGGGGGCTGGCGTGGGGCGCGCTGGTTTTTGGCGAGCTTTCCGGCGGCCGGGCCGGAACCCTCATTCTGGTTCTCGCGGGCTCGGCGGCCATGATCCTGGGTGCGATCGCCATTGCCCTCGCCGTCGCGCCTTGGGGCGAGCAGGCCGCGCGTAGCCGCGCCATCGCGCGGGAGTGTGAGCGGTACGGCCTCGATCACGATCAGGTGCACGCTGCCCTCTCAGGCGAGCACCACCCGTCGGGCGCCAGGCGAGGGCGAACCCGGGATATCGCCGTCACTGTCGCCGCTGTGGGGGTCTTTGTATGGCTCGGCGCTTCGGCGCGGCGCCCGGCCATCATGATGAATTTGACCGCCATGGCCATCCTGTCAGTCGCCACCCTCTCAGTACTTGGCGTGGCAGGTTACATCCTGTGGAAACGGACGAGGTTTTCATGACTGGCATCATACATTCGCACAGCCCTTCTCACGCCCTTCCGATAGATGAAGTCCCCCGCCGATGCTTACAAATCTGACGTCTACCGGGCTTAAACGGTGGGTTTGTGTAATTCTTACACGTTTTTCCTGTACTCATAATAAAGGACTTCTTGGCTTTGTGTAAATTTTACACAAAGCCACCAAGTTATTGATTGCACATGGGTTCTTGGCTTTGGCAGTGACGGCCAATTCTGTAATCCACTCATTCAAAAGAACCTCTTGGCTTTGGATAGTATCTTTTTTTTCGCGAGTCTCTTTCCCATGAAGGGGACGACCCCGACAGCCAGCGTGCCCAACTTGGGAGCCGGTCCGCGACGGAATGTGCGAAAGTTTGGCCCAAACCCCGGTCTTTGTGGGCCAAGCTACTGAAAATAAAGAACTAAGTTGAATTTGGTTCGTACCCCTCGAAAGTTTGCAAAAAGAGGTCATTTCCGGCCTCTAAGTCATTCTTTTTAATAGCTATAGCTGCCACGAGTTCGTTTGCATCGGCCGAGTCCTCTCTCGGAAAGCGCCCGGCTTGGGCCGCATTTCTCGCCAGGATTCGAAAGGGCGGGGCTTTAGGGTCTGCGTGAGAACCAAGCGCTGTAGCGGCGGTCTATGACCGCCGGCCTTGTTCTTTCAACGACTTCGGCGGTCATAGACCGCCGCTACAGCTCGCATCCGGGAGTTTTCACACGCACCCCTTTAGCCCCGCCCTTTCGAATCCTCGTGAGTCGTCATGTCGCTTCGCGACACCCCCAGGCATGAAAATGGCGCCATCGAGGCGAAGAGACGCTCGTTCGAAAGCAAAGCACTTAGCGCCTATTTTCGGAACAGAAATGCGGTTTAAATCCCCTACCCACAGCCATGGCGCTTCCGCTCCCAGCGAAGTCTTCGACGTCAACCAACGAGCTCACGGCCAACCAGCAGGCGAAGCTCGGGTTCGTTTCTGGGGTTCGTTGGGTTCGTTTCCCGATTTTGCACGCTTTTTCCCCAAAATCTTGGGTTCGTTTAGGTTCGTTTTAGGTTCGTTTTCTCGATCTTTTACTGATTCTAAACAACTTCTTGGGTTCGTTTTTGCATTTAGGCCATACCCCCGGGGGGGGCCCGCCCGGAGACCACCCTCCGGGCCGAGCCTTCAGGCGGATGGCCTACCGCTGTCCCACTCCCAGAAACGCTCACTCAGGTACTTGTCGCCGCTATCGCAGAAGATGGTGACGATCACGCCCTCGCCGATCCGCTTGGCCAGCTTCAGCGCAGCCGCCAAGGCCACTCCGCTCGATATTCCCATCAGCAGGCCCTCTTCGCGCGCCAGACGCAAGGTCATCGCGTAGGCCTCCTCGGTGGTTACCGTCATGTTCTCGTCGGCCAGAGAAGCATCGTAAATGCCTGGCGGGATGGCGCTGGGCATATGCTTAAGCCCCTCGAGTCCGTGAAAAGGAGAATCCGGCTGCACCGAAACGCAACGGATAGCGGGGTTTAGCTCCTTCAGCCGGCGGGTGGTGCCCATAAAGGTACCGCTGGTGCCAAGGCCGGCCACAAAATGGGTCACGCGCCCCGCGGTTTGAGCGAAAATCTCCGGTCCCGTGGAATTGTAGTGCGCCTGCCAGTTTGCGGGATTATCGTACTGATTGGCGTAGAAGCACTCGTCCGGGTGACGTTGCACCCAGTCGCGCACCTGTCGGATGGCGCCATCGGAGCCCTCCATGGGGTCGGTGTAAACCACTTCGGCTCCATAAGCGTGAAGGATGCGCTTGCGTTCCTGGCTCACGTTGGACGGCATAAACAGTTTCAGCCGGTAACCGCGGGCAGCACAGATCATGGCGTAGGCAATGCCCGTGTTCCCCGAAGTGGAATCCACCAGAACCTTGCCTGGCAACAGCAGACCCGCCCGCTCAGCCTCGCGGATGATGTTGAGGGCCGGACGGTCTTTCACCGAGCCACCGGGATTAAACCCCTCGGCTTTGCCATAGATCTCGACACCGGGGCAGTCGCTCCCCAAGCGCCGAAGGCGCAGCAGGGGGGTATTCCCCACCAGCGCCGTCACGTCTACAGGGCCCTCCGGGCCGGCTGCCAGACCCGGCGGCAACTGAATTTGCGAGATCAGGTGGCGCCCAACACCCGTGGCCGTCGGACGGGCCCCGTGCGCTTCGGCGTCGCGTCCCGTTCTCGGGACTTCGGAGGCCTGCTTCCTGGCCGTGGCGAATTTTTTCACCTCAACTGGCATAATCGCTTGCACCGGACCGCCGTGGTTGGTTAGATTCTTCTTGGAGCCTTTCAGTTACTGCGGAGAAGAGTGTAAAGCCCATGAAGACGAAGCCCATGAAGGTCGCCGACATCCGGCGGCAATTTGAACAAGCCGGTTTCAGCGTCAACGGAGGACTGGGAGACTCCGGCCCGTTCGAGGTGCGCAAGTACAACTGCGTCCATCGCATCGATCTCGACCGGCACAGCGTCTGGTCACCGGTCAGCCCCGCGCACTTCCTGGTGAGGGGCCTTCCCTGCGAGCTCGAAGATCAAGGGTATCAGAAATTCTGGCTGTGCGAGGGCAAACGATTCCCCATTCGCTTGGACGACCTTCGAGCCTTGCAGCGGTTCGACCAGGAAGTGCGGTATATTCTGCGCCTTAAGTCGCTCTACAACGAGTCGCTGGGAACTACCTGCGCCCGCTCGGTCTACGACCGGGTGGAAGGCCGGCCGGACGCATAATCAGGTGCCAGGTTTTAGGTGCCAGGTGTCAGGGCTCAGAACGTGTGAAAAATGCTGGGAGCGCGGGCGTCTCGCCCGCCCGTGGGGCCTCCTCTCAAGGACCTGGCATCGAGAGCGGGCGGGACGCCCGCGCTCCCAGGATTTTTTTCACAGCTTCTCAGTGATGAGGTCAGCCCGAACTTGCGGACGCATTACCGGAGGCAACAAGGTACTTGCTGTCTGACGTGGGTATGATGAGGGCGACGTGAAGCTGGTTAATCGGGTCTGGTACCTGAACACTGGCCCCTGGCACCAGCCTTATCCCAGCCACTCGCGCTTTTCCTGCCTGGGTTCTACGCGAGGCAGCGGGGGGGGCGCTCCTTCCCATTCCGTCTTGACAACGATCGCGCCGTTGGCTCCGGTTGGCTGAAGTTGCGGCGCAGGGCTATCCTTGCGCTCCTTCTTCACGACCAGACCGGCGACGAAGCTGATGGGAAAAGGGAGGGTCTTTCGGGGCGGCGGCTCTTGAATGAAAGTGGGCGGCGGCGTCACCACAACCGGCTCGGGTGTGACAGGGGTCGGAACAGGCTCGGTGGTCATGATGGTGAGCCCATCGAGAACCTGCTTTAGGCCCACCAGCCTGCGTTCAGTAACGGCCCGCTCGTGCTTCAACCGAGCGGTTTCCTGATCGATTTCTTCGCGCCTCTTTTGCAGCGCATCCTTCTCGGCGAAGGCATCCTGTTTTGCTTTTTCGTAATCCACGCGAGAAGCGTATGCTGCGGCAAGGCTGTTGTCAAGGAAAAAGTTGAGGTGCTGTCAAGGCAAATAAGGAGTTACCATCGTTGGCAAGAGCAAGGGAGAGACGTTCTTACGACGCTCAGAACAGGACCGTTCCAGCCTTCGGGATCGGTAAATATTACACTGGCGTAGTTCAGATAAAAGGGTGGGACTGTTTTGCTAAAATACAATCTTAAGGAAACCGCGAGAGCCGCGGGGCGTAAGAGAATCCTGGAGGGATGAAGATGAGTTTTTCGGCTGTCCGTGAGCGGTCGCTTGAGGCCGTTGATCCCGATATCGCGCGGGTGCTTCATCAGGAGGCTGACCGCGAGGCAGCAACCCTCGAGCTGATCGCCTCGGAGAATTTTGTGAGCGAGGCGGTGCTGGAAGCGCTAGGTTCGGTGCTGACGAATAAGTACGCCGAGGGGCTGCCGGGCAAGCGCTATTACGGCGGCTGCGAATTTGTGGACGTGGCGGAGCAGCTTGCCATCGACCGCGCCAAGAAGCTATTCGGCGCTGAACACGTGAACGTGCAACCGCACTCCGGGGCCCAGGCCAACCAGGCCGTCTACATGACGGTGCTAAAGCCCGGCGACACGGTGCTGGGCATGAACCTGGCGCACGGCGGGCACCTGACGCACGGGCATCCGCTCAATTTCTCGGGCAAAATGTACAAGATTGTGGCCTACGGCGTGCGCCGCGAAACCGAAACCATCGACTACGATGAGCTTGAAAAACTGGCTCTGGAGCACAAGCCCAAGCTGGTGATCGCTGGGGCCAGCGCTTATCCGCGCACGCTGGACTTCGAACGCTTCGGCGCCATTGCCCGCAAGGCCGGAGCGGCGCTGATGGTGGACATGGCTCATATCGCCGGCCTCGTGGCCGCGGGACTGCATCCCAGCCCCTTTCCTCACGCCGACTTCGTTACCACGACGACCCACAAAACGCTTCGCGGGCCACGCGGTGGGGCCGTTTTCTCGAAGGCGGAGCACGCCAAAGAGCTCGATAAGACTGTTTTTCCCGGCATTCAAGGCGGCCCGCTGATGCATGTTATCGCAGCCAAGGCCGTTTGCTTCCTGGAAGCCTTGCAGCCTGAGTTCGCAGAATACCAGGAGCAGATTGTCCGCAACGCGAAGACGCTGGCCGAAACTCTGGCCGGTGAGGGCTTCCGCCTGGTGTCGGGCGGAACGGACAATCACCTGATGCTGGTGGACGTCTTCTCACGCCAGGTTACCGGCAAGCAAGCCGAACAGGCCTTAGAACGAGCCGGTATTACCGTCAACAAGAACGCTATCCCCTTTGACGTCAATCCTCCCATGACGGCCAGCGGCATTCGCGTAGGCACGCCGGCCGTGACCACACGCGGCATGAAAGAGCCGGAGATGCGACTGATCGGCGGCTGGATCTCCGAAGTGCTGCGCTACTGGGAAGACGCCTCGGTTGCGGCTCGAGTGAGGCGCGAGGTGGAAGATCTCACTTCCCGATTTCCGCTCTACGAGAGGCGACGGGCCGCTGCCGGCGTGGCAGTTTAGCGTCCCCGCATGCCATGCTCTGGAGTTTGTACATTCTTAGGCCCGAAGGGCCGCACGAACACAGCCCTGGGCAACGCCCAGGGAAAGCTGGGCAACGTGAAGAATGTAGCCCTGAAAGGGCGGGCTAGGGCAGGTCGTCCGAATAGGCCAATCAGCCCTTTCAGGTTCGCCCGTTTGGCGTGGCATCTGATTTCCCTGGGCGTTGCCCAGGGCTTTGTTAGGGCGGCCCTTCGGGCCTCAAAATGTACAAACTCCAATCGGCGGTTATAGACATTATAGACCGCCGCTGCAGGGCATGGTCTTCGCGCCGCCCTACAAGTTCCTCAGTTTAAGCAATCGATCCCCCGGTGTCCCGCGTAATACTGGCGGCGATAGCACCGACGAATTCCTCTCACGCCACCCTCTCCCCAAAGAAAGAGGCTCTTGACTGTTGAATAAGTTTTCCCCACCCTCGGATGAGGGCCGGGGGGTGAGGGGCAAGTCTTGCGCGGGACGGAAAGCTATCCACCACTCTGAAGCCCGAAAGACGTTACAAAACCAGTGGATAAACTTACTGTCAAGCCCTCCCTCTCATATGCCGATGAGTTAAACGTGAGGGGGCCCACCTGCTGACGGTAGCCCTCAAACTGTATCGAGCAGCTCTTGAATGACGCGGCGACGTGAAGGCGGTGGTGCGTCCGGCCGCGAGCTGTGCAAGGGAGTATTTAGCCATGATTGAGAATTGCGTTTACCCCCAGACCGTTACCGTTCCCGGAAACCAATCCGGCGCTCAGCAGGCTGGGTCGTACGAGGCCCGCAGGCCTGAGCCCTCGAAAATCGCGCCGGCGCCCGAAAGCCTTCATATCCTGGTGGCCGAAGACAACGCCGTGAACCAGCAGATTGCGCGCCGCCTGCTGGAAAAGCGCGGACACACCGTAGTGGTGGTGGCTGACGGCCGGGCCACTCTGGAACGGCTGCAACAAGAGCAGTTCGATCTGGTGCTCATGGACGTTCAAATGCCAATCATGGACGGCGTGGAAGCAACGGCCGCCATCCGCGCCCGCGAGCAGCAAACCGGCGACTGGCTACCGGTGGTTGCCATGACCGCCCATGCCATGAAGGGCGACCGCGAAAAGTATCTGGCGGCAGGAATGGACGGTTACATTTCCAAGCCGGTTCAGAAGGAAACGCTGTGGGAAGTGGTGGAGGACTTCGGCCGCAAGAAACGGTCGGCGAAGCCGCCAACTCCGCCTGAAATGGATAAGGCAACGCGGTCGGATGAGCACTCCGGCCAGGCCGTGGCGATCGGGCAGGTAGACGCTTCACCTTCAGGGTACGCGGTGTTTGACCGCAACGCAGCCCTGGACAGGGTGGAAGGCGATTCAGACTTGCTGAGGGAGATGGCCGCGGTATTTCTTGAGAACTGCGACGCCATGCTGGATGACGTCCGGCGGGCGGCTGCCAGCCACGACGCTCGCGCTTTGGAGCGTGCGGCTCACGCGATGAAGGGTTGCCTTGCCAATCTGGCAGCCGACGAGGCATGGCATGCGTCCGCCCACGTGGAGAGTTTTGGTCGCGAAAAGAACCTTGATCGCATGCCCGAAGCGTGCTCGCAGTTGGAACAGGCTATCGGGCGGCTGCGGCCTGAGATGGAGTCGTTGCTGGAGCCCGTTGCCTGCTAAGGCGCATTTCTCACGAGGAATCGGAAAGGGCGGGGCTTCAGCCCCGCCGATCGCGCGAAACTGCGCTCTTTTGTCTTCCGATCTCGGCACAGCTTGGGAATGCAAGCTGTGCCGAGATCGGAAGGAGGCAAATATCCGACGGACGTTGTAACGGCGGGACT
>DATJYK010000053.1:0-1387 GCA_035578005.1 Terriglobia bacterium | reverse complement strand
GCGGACTTGTGCTCTGAGAAATGCATATCGGCCGCCCTGGCCATGCTATGTTGCCGCGTGGGTCGAGAGATCCCCAGCTTCTTCATTTTGGCAAGCAGGGTAGTGCGATTCAGCCCCAACTTGGCCGCCGCGCCGTTCGCTCCGCCTACGAGCCAGTCCGCCTCAATCAGTGTTTTCAGAATCAGAGTACATTCGGACTCCCGCAAGGTGGTTTGTGCGCGAGAATGCCGGGCAGTTTCGGACTGCGGCGGTGGCGGGAGGGGGTTGGGAAACACCCCGTCGTTCGACAGGATCACGGCGCGTTCGACCAGGTTCTGAAGCTCCCGGATGTTACCCGGCCAGGGGTATGACATGAAAGCCGCGAATGTTTCCGGTGCAATATGCTCGATTCGCTTACCCATCCTTTGGGCATGAACCTCGATGTAATGCATGACCAGCGGGAAGATGTCTTCGCGGCGTTCGCGTAGTGGCGGGATCAGGATCGGAAAGACGTCCAGACGATAGTAGAGGTCGCTGCGAAATTCGTTCCGCTGCACCATCTGCGTGAGGTCCCGATGCGTCGCCGCCACCAGCCGAACGTCCACTTTATGGGTGCACCCGCTGCCCAGACGCTCGAACTCCTGTTCTTGCAGAACCCGCAGCAGCTTCGGCTGTAAGGCCAGCGGAATGTCTCCGACCTCATCGAGGAAGAGAGTCCCTTTATCCGCGAGCTCGAATCGGCCGACCTTTTGCGCGATGGCTCCCGTGAAGGCGCCCTTCTCGTGACCAAAAAGCTCGCTCTCCAGCAAGTCAAAGGGAATGGCCGCGCAATTCAGCTTGATGAATGGACGCCCGCAGCGGGGGCTGACGTTGTGCACAGCGTGCGCGATTAATTCCTTCCCGGTGCCGGTTTCCCCTTGAATCAGCACCGTGGAGCCGGTAGGTGCAACTCGCTCGACCTGTTTGAGAACTGCCTTCAGAGCGGGACTCTGGCCGATGATCCGCTCGAATTTGCGCTCACGACGGTCCTGATGAACTAACACCGGAACTGCCATAGTGTTGCTCATGGAGATTCACCCACTTGTGTCCCCCACCCCGAACCCCCGCAATCAGTTATCCAGCGCGGCTCGAACGGTTTCCAGCAGAACTTTATCGTCGAAGGGCTTCGTCAAGAACTCTGCGGCGCCCTCGCACATCGCCTGCATCCGCATTTTGGAATCGCCATGCGCGGTGATGAAGATGATCGGTATTCTGCAATGCTCGGCGTTGAGCTTCGCCTGCAATTCAAGTCCGGACATTCCCGGCATACGAATGTCAGCGATCAGGCATGCCGCTTTGTGCTGCAGTCCGGATTCCAAGAATTCTTCTGCTGACCCAAAACATAGGGCCGAAAGCCCATCGGCTTCGA
>DATJYK010000052.1:0-6379 GCA_035578005.1 Terriglobia bacterium | reverse complement strand
TTAATCAGCCAAGGCAAGCCCGCACAGAAGTCTTGAACGCGAAGGTGACGGCACCAAAGACTGCCGCATCAGGCAGGAGTCAGCCCCGGCTCGCGATCACCGAGACTCGTTAGCGGACCACCAAGGAAGGTGAGATCGACAACCGTGCAATCATCGTGAAACGGATGATCGCCGGAGAAGAGTTGAACAGACTTGATGATCTGCTCCATCGGCATTTCTCCTCCAGCACATCCCACAAGGCGATGGTCCCCAAACATTTCACCCGCAGCGTTCTCCGCTTCCGTCACGCCGTCCGTAACAATAATTAGATGGTCGCCGGGCTTCAACCGAGTTTGAGCGCTTGCATAATCTACGAGAGAAAGAAGCCCCACGGGAAGATTGGATTCACCCAGACGGCTGATCTGCCCGCCATTGTTAACGAGAACGGGAGGCACGTGACCGCAGTTCATGTACTCCAGCGCACCGTCGGGCTGCAAACGGGCGATCACGAAAGTCGCGTACTTTGAGCCAAGATTGCGAGTGCAAAGAAATCGGTTGACGGACTGCGCGATCTCCGGGAATGGAACTCGAGACCGCAGAGCCTCGTATATGATGCCCTGCAGCAACGAAGCCAGAATGGCCGCCGGCATGCCTTTCCCCGAAACATCGGCTACCGCGACTGCCACAGCATCCCCATCGGGGAGAAAGCTGAAGAAGTCTCCCCCGACTTCCAGACAGGGACGACTTTGCCCTCTTAGATGCATAAACGGAACTTGCAGGGATTCTACGCCCATGAGCGCGCGCTGAATATGGGCTGCCGCCTCGAATTCCTTAACGCGAAGCTGCTCAGCGTCCTTCTCGCGAAGTTTCCTAAGAAATTCGTCGGGAGGGATGTAGAACGGGTTCTCCTGCAGGAGGCCTCCGATGATAAGCATCGGGTGTGATCGTAAGGCGTCAACTATCCGTTCAGCGTCAAGCGCCTCCCGGCCATACGTGCAAATCACAACGTCGTCATACTTGGGAAGCATTTGGTTTAAGGAGATTTCATATTCAACCCAGTCTGCAGTACGGGGCATGCCGCCAGCACCCCACTGCATATGCGCGACCAGTCGGGTGCGACCGTACCCTTGCGATGCGCCGGTTTTCAGCATCGCCTCCATGGTGGCAAGCATTCTATGTTTTTCGAAGCATCCATCCGGTAGATAGGTATCGCGCCACGGTCGTATATCCAGTTGACCGCGTGTCCGGGCCGCTGCCGTGTCGATGCCTTCTGTCTGCAAACGTCTAAGGTGATCGTCTTCTCGATGCGGACTCAAAACGTGCAGAGCCCTCTCTCCCCGCTCAAATCCCTCCTTGACGAATGGCATCAGGACTTCGTACTCCTCTTCGGTGCTGCGGAAGAACGCGCAAACATGTCGTTGCGCTCCCAGCGTGCCGCGACCAAGGTGAATACATTCAGTGGACTTCATAGGGTTCTCTCAAGATCTTTCGATGTCCGATGGTCAGCAGTTCATCCAACCTTACTGCAACAAGACTTCAGCGCATCATGGTAGTCCCGCAACTCTTTAACGAAGCAAATGTAAATATGTTCGTCCAAATCGCTAACAAATCCTCGGGAGTTGCTCGCCGCTTAGCATGTCGAGCACGCGATTGCCGCCCACGCGGCTACGGAGGGTGACGATGCCGGCGGAATCTTCGTGCACCGTTCCGGCCCGCACGGCGCCGGCCGAGACGGTCTGCGAGCGCAGGATTTCCAGGGCACGGCCGGCATCGCACTCGGGAACGAAGGCAACAAAGCGCCCCTCGTTGGCGACGTACAGAGGGTCGAGCCCCAGCAATTCACAGGCGCCGCGCACGACCCCGGAAACGGGAATCAACGCTTCCTCGACGGAGATGCGCAGCCTGGCGGCGGAGGCGATTTCGTTGAGAGCCGAAGATAGACCGCCGCGGGTGAGGTCGCGCAGGCAGTGCACTTCGATGTCGGCTTCGAACAGGGCCTCGACGGCCGGCCAGAGAGGAGCGGTGTCGCTGATGACCTCGCCCTCGAACTCGAGGCCGTTGCGAACGGAGAGAATAGCGATTCCATGAGCGCCGAGATCTCCGCTGACGAGCACGGCATCGCCGGGGCGAACGGATTCGGGGCTCACCGGCCTGGGTGCCACGACGACTCCGATGCCCGTGGTGTTGAGGAACAGCCCGTCACCCTTGCCCTTGTCCACCACCTTCGTGTCGCCGGTGACGATGTTTACGTGTGCAGCCGAGGCAGCATCGCGCATGGCGGCGACGATCGTTCGTAGCGTCTCCATGGACAGGCCTTCCTCGAGAACGAATCCTGCGCTCAAGGCGAACGGCTTCGCCCCGCACATGGCCAGATCGTTGACCGTACCGTTGACGGCGAGATCTCCAATCGTGCCGCCGGGGAAAACCAGCGGGTGAACGACGTAGGTATCGGTGGTCATCGCCAGACGGGTTTCGCTGGCGGAAAGCACGGCGCCGTCGTGCCGCGACTCGAGCGCGCAGTTCGAGAAAGCGGGCAAGAATACGGTCTCGATCAGTTGATTCGTGAGCCGGCCGCCGCCTCCGTGGGCCAGCAGAATCCGGTCAGTGGCCGGACGCGGCAATGGACACGATAGAATCGCCATTTTCTTTCCGCCTTCCAAAATGAAAGTAGGCTGCACAGGCGCCTTCCGAGGAAACCATGGGCGCGCCGAGAGGAGTGTCCGGCGTGCAGCGGATACCAAAGGCCGGGCATTCGTAGGGCTTGCGAAGGCCCTGCAACACGAGTCCGGCGATGCATTCTCTGGATTCGGCAGCGTGGCCGACATTGACGGCGAAGCGGGATTCCGCGTCAAAACGGCGATAGGCCTCGCGGAGGCGCAATCCGCTGGAGGGAATTTCCCCGATGCCGCGCCAAGCGCGCCGGGTGACTTCGAAAACCTCGGCGATTCGCTGCTGCGCGGGGCGATTGCCTGCCCGGCGGACCGCGCGTGCATACTGATTTTCGACTTCCGCGCGCCCGCTTTCGAGCTGGGTCACGGCCATGTGCACGCCTTCGAGCAGGTCGAGTGGCTCGAATCCGGTGACCACGATCGGGACTCTGTATCTCCGGCTAATGGGGAAGTATTCTTCGAACCCCATCACCATGCAGACGTGGCCCGCAGCCAGAAACGCCTGCACCCGGCAATCCGGAGAACCGAGGATCGCTTCCATGGCCGGGGGGACCAGCACGTGCGAGACGAGCATCGAGAAATTTGGGATGCTCTCGCGCTTTGCTTCCCATACGGCCATAGCATTGGCCGGGGCCGTGGTTTCGAACCCGACCGCGAAGAACACCACCTCGCGCTTCGGGTTTGCACGGGCGAGCTGCAAAGCATCCAGGGGCGAGTACACGATGCGAACGTCCGCGCCTAGTGACTTGGCATCGAGGAGGCTCTGCGCCGAGCCGGGAACGCGCAGCATGTCGCCGAAGGAGCAGAGAATGACTTCGGAACGCTGGGCAATGGCAACGGCGCGGTCAATCATCTCGAGTGGCGTGACGCAAACCGGGCAGCCGGGCCCGTGGACGAGAGTGATTTGCTCGGGGAGCAGGTCCTGAAGGCCGGTCTTGACGATGGTGTGCGTCTGGCCGCCGCAGACTTCCATGAGCGTCCACGGGCGCGTGGTGGTGCGGCGGATGGCATGGGCCATCCGCTGGACCGAGGTGCATTCGCGGTATTCGTCGAGGAACTTCATGGCGCGCCTTCTTTCAGCTCTTCGAGCTGATCGAGCTGACGCAGCGCTTCGAACACGCGCTGGGCCTCCTGTTCGTCCACGACGGACAGTGCGAAGCCGACGTGAACCAGAACGTAATCACCGACGCGAGCCTCGGGCGTGTAGTCCAGGCAGACTTCCTTGCGGATGCCGCCGAAATCCACCTTGCCGCGGCGCAGGCCGAGGTTCTTCTCCTCGAAGATGGTCACGATCTTTCCAGGTACAGCCAGGCACATGACGCCACCTCAGCTTTCGAATCGTCCAGCGAGAACCGCCTGGCCGAGCGAGATTCCGCCATCGTTCGCGGGCACCTGGTGGTGCGTGAACACGCGGAAGCCGTTCGCTTCGAGCAGCGCGCTGGTCCGCTCGGTCAGATAGGCGTTCTGAAAAACGCCTCCGCTTAGGACAACATCGCGCACATCGGCCGTTTGCGCGACGGCGACAATCCAGTTGGCCAGCGCGTTGTGGAACCTGGCAGCGATGCGGGGCACATCGAGACCTGCACGCTGATCCGCCAAGAGCGAATCGGTGAGCGGGGCCCAATCGCCGATGCCGTTGCGACATTCGACCTCGTAACTTTCCGCGGTGCGGAGGCCCCCGATGGCGCGCTCGAGGCACATGGCCGCCTGCCCTTCGAAGCGGTTCTGGTCGGCCACTCCGCTCAGAAAGGCCATTGCGTCAAACAGGCGGCCGACGCTGGATGTGAATGGAGCATTTATTCCGCGCTCGAGCAGGGTGCGAACGCCGGCGCCAGCGATGCGCTCGGCATGGCCAAGGCCGCACGTTTCCGAAACAAGGCTGGCTGCCGAGCGCGAACACTCGCGAATCGCTGCTTCGCCGCCCGGAAGCCGAAACGGGCGAAGATGCGCGATGCGCTCGAAACCTTCGGGACGCGCGAGAAAAAACTCGCCTCCCCAGATGGTTCCATCCAGACCGAAGCCTGTGCCATCCCAGGCCACGCCGAGATATTCCGTCTCTAATCCATTTTCGGCAGCGCAGGAGGCTACGTGCGCGTGATGATGCTGCACCTGGACGACCGGCAGACCGGAGTCCATGGCCCATTGTGTGGATGCATAGTCGGGATGAAGATCGCAGGCGACCAATTTTGGCTCGAAGCGATACAAGCGGCAGAGGTCTTCGATTGCGCGCTCAAAGGCCAGGCGCGAATCAATCGAATCGAGATCGCCTACGTGCTGGCTTAAGAAAACCTGGCGGCCCAGGGCGATGGCCACCGTGTTCTTCAGATGTCCGCCGACCGCCAATACGGGCGGCAGGTCGCGGGGCGCAAGTACTGGAAGTGGAGCATATCCTCGCGCGCGGCGGAGAACCTGCGGACGGCCGCAGGAGACGCGGGCGACGGAATCGTCGCAGGGACGCACAATCGGCCGGTTGTGCAAAACGAAAATGTCGGCGATATCCTTCAGGTGCTTGCAGGCCTCTTCGTTGTCGATCGCGATGGGTTCTTCGGCACGATTCCCGCTGGTGGCGACTACAGGGAAGGGATACCGCGCCATCAGCACGTGGTGCAGCGGCGAATAAGGGAGCATTACGCCCAGGTAGGGTGAAGATTTCGCCACCTCCGGCGCCAGATCGTAGCCCTCGTTGGGCCGGAGAAGAACAATCGGTGCCGCCGGCGAAGCCAACAGTTCCTCTTCGGCTGCGCTCACCACGCAGTACTGGCGAACAACCGCGAGCGACGGCATGAGGAGCGCGAACGGTTTCTCTTCGCGATGTTTCCGCGCACGCAAACGCATCACGGCCGGAGAGTTGCGAGCGTCCACCAAGAGCTGGAATCCACCGACTCCTTTGAGCGCGACGATTTCTCCTCGCGCAAGGGCTTCGGCAGCGTGGGCAACCACTTCAACACCTTTCTCCGGCTCCGGCACCGACCAGAGATGCGGGCCGCAGGCGGGACAGGCATTTGGCTGGGCATGGAACCGGCGATCGTGCGCCGATTCGTATTCTCGGCGGCAGGCTGGACACAGTACAAAAGACCGCAAGGTGGTGTTCGGACGGTCATACGGGATATCGAGAAGGATCGTGTAGCGCGGGCCGCAGAAAGTGCAGTTTGTGAAAGCATAGCCGGACCGCCGGTTCGCCGGATCGAACAACTCGCGCAAGCATTCCGGACAGGTGGCCAGGTCCGGCAGGACCGCAGCCGTTCGGGACACGTTCTGATCACTTGGAAGGATCTCGAACCAAACGCCTCCGGCAGGAGCGACTCGAGAAACCTCTTCCGTGGTCACGACTGCCGCAGGTGGCCGGGCCGACTTGAGCTGGTCGAGAAACCGATCGAGTTGCTCCGTGCCGCCTTCGACTTCAATCTCGAGCCCTTCCCCTGAATTCCTTACCCAACCTGCAAGACGCAGTTTCTCCGCGAGCCGATAGACCGCGGGGCGAAATCCAACTCCCTGAACAGCTCCGCGCAACACGACGCGCAGCCGCTCGATGCGAATTGGGGTTGTGGTCGCCAGCTTCATCTCCTCGCCACGTCCGCGGTGGTGCAGGATTCGATCGCACCTCGCAGCCATGCGAGCCAATTGTCCAGGCCCGCGCCCGACTTGCAGGAGACTGCGAACACTGTGGCCTTCGGATTCACTTCTCGGACGTTCGTCTCCAGCTCTCTCAAGTCCACTCCCGACGCCGCGGC
>DATJYK010000051.1:0-48328 GCA_035578005.1 Terriglobia bacterium | reverse complement strand
CATTAATAACGGACTCCTGGCAAGAGGCAAACTGCTCGCTCAATTTATCGCCCGGGCGCAGGCCAGTCATAACAACTGGTATTTCGCGGCCGCCTCCAGCCTCCCCGATCAACTGCCTCGCCAGGTTGAGGATTCCAATCGCTTCTCGCGGTTGCGGGATGAAAATACCACTTTGCCCGGCGAGGCTCGCCGCCAGGACGATCAACTCGATCGTCTCTGGCATGGAAAAGAAGTAACGAGTTGCTTCGGGATGAGTTACCGTGACCGGACCGCCCGCCGCGATTTGCTGGAGAAACGTCGGGACAACGCTCCCTTGGGAACCGAGGACATTTCCGAGCCGCACGGCTCGCATCGAGCTCTTTGCACTGCACCAGCGCAGGAGGGCAAGTTCAGCCACGCGTTTCGTGACCCCCATCACACTATGCGGCTGGACCGCCTTATCGGTGGAAACCATGACCAGTGACTGCACCTCATAAGTCACGGCGAGTCGGGCAAGTTCGTTGGTCGCCAATGCGTTGTTGCGCACCGCCGCAATGACATTGGTTTCCATCAACGGGACGTGCTTAAATGCCGCGGCATGCAGGACAAAGTCGGGCTGTTTTTCGTCAAAGATCTCTGCTAGATGGACCCCGTCCGTCACATCTCCCAGAATCGGGACGCAAGCGCCGGGAACGGAGGCATGGCTCAGTTCAAAATTGAGCTGATGAAGCTTGCCCTCGGAATGATCCAACAAAAAAAGTGCCTCGGGCTTTTGAGTGAGGATTTCTCTCGCGAGCGCGGACCCGATGGACCCACCGGCTCCGGTGAGCAGCACGCGTCGGTCGGTGAGGGGAAGAAGCATAAGAATGGTTCCGGGGCCTGGACTCGAACCAGGATTCTAGGCTCCAAAGGCCCATGTGCTACCAATTGCACCACCCCGGAAGGGTGTGGACAACCCTTCTAGTTTACTTGAGAGGCTGCAGCCCACAAAATCGAGATCCTCGAAAGCGCGAAGAATGTGCCCCGCAAGCTCCTGCAAATTGGAAGAAATTCGGCGCGGCAGTTGGAAGAATGAGCAGGAAGCGAAGATGCGCATAAGCGCAAAATATGCGCGAAATGGACAATCTCGCGAGCGGTGCACCTCCTCCGGATTTCTGCTAAAGTTAAAAGGTTGTGTACCACGCCGGAGAGGTGGCCGAGTGGTTTAAGGCGCACGCTTGGAAAGCGTGTGTAGGCTAACCCCTACCGTGGGTTCGAATCCCACCCTCTCCGCCAGTTTTTCAACCCTGTCTCAATTCGCTTTTTTGTAAGCACGGCAGCGGCGGATGATCGCATTCGTGGAGCTATCGTGTGCCAGTTTGGGTTCGTCCTTGCTTTCCAGTTCGGGGATGATGCGCTGGGCGAGCACTTTCCCGAGTTCCACGCCCCACTGGTCAAACGAATCGATCTGCCAAATTGCCCCTTGCGTGAAAACGGAATGTTCGTAGAGAGCAACGAGCTTGCCGAGCGCTTCTGGAGTCAGGCGGTCCAACAGGATTGTATTTGACGGGCGATTCCCTTCGAAAACCCGGTGGGGCAACAGCCAGGCAGGAGTGCCTTCCGCTTTCACCTGCTTGGCGGTCTTTCCGAACGCCAAAGCTTCGGTTTGTGCGCAGACGTTCGCCAGCAGCATGTCGTGATGGCGGCCAAGCGGATTCAGCGCTTTGCCGAAGGCAATGAAGTCGCACGGAATCAGCCGCGTGCCCTGATGGATCAACTGGTAGAAGGAGTGCTGGCCGTTCGTCCCGGGCTCACCCCAATAGATGGCGCTGGTCGAGTAATTGACCTCGGCTCCGTCAAGCGTTACATGTTTGCCGTTGCTTTCCATCGTCAACTGCTGCAGATAGGCTGGGAATCGTTTCAGATACTGCTCGTAGGGCAGCACGGCAATCGTTTGCGCGCCAAAGAAGTCGCTGTACCACACCGCCAGGAGGCCCATCAGAACCGGCAGGTTGCGCTCAAACGGGGCGGTGCGGAAGTGCTCATCCATTTGATGGAAGCCGTCCAACATGGCTTGGAAGTTATCGGGACCAACGGCCAGCATCGTTGAAAGGCCAATCGCTGAATCCATCGAGTAGCGTCCGCCCACCCAGTCCCAGAATCCGAACATGTTGGCCGTGTCGATACCGAATTTCTCCACCGCCGCCGCGTTCGTGGACACGGCCACAAAATGCCTGGCCACCGATTTTTCGTCACCGCCCAGGCCCTTCAATGACCACTCCCGTGCGGAGTGAGCGTTGGTCATGGTTTCGAGCGTTGTAAAGGTCTTTGAGGAAACAATAAAGAGAGTCTCCGACGGGTCAAGATCGTGAACGGCTTCCGCGAAATCCGTGCCGTCCACATTCGAAATGAATCGGAAAGTCATGGCGCGATCGCTGTAATGCCGAAGCGCCTCGTAAGCCATCACCGGCCCTAAGTCGGAGCCGCCAATGCCGATGTTGATGACGTTGCGAATCCGCTTACCGGTGTGACCGGTCCACTGGCCGCTGCGGACTCTATTGGAGAAGTCGGCCATCCGATCGAGCACGGCGTGGACCTGCGGCACCACGTTCTCGCCGTCAACGAAGATGGACGTTCCTTTGGCAGCGCGCAGGGCCACGTGCAGCACGGCCCGGTTCTCAGTAATATTGATCTTCTCCCCGCGAAACATCGCATCGATCCGCCCTCGCAGGTCCGATTCCTCCGCGAGTTGCAGGAGGAGCTTGAGGGTCTCATCGGCGACGCGATTCTTGGAGTAATCCAGGAAGATGCCGGCCCCTTCGGCGGTCATGCGCTCGCCGCGGCCGGGATCGTCCGCAAAGAGATTTCGGAGATGCAGTTCGCGGACCTGTTTATAGTGGGCGGCGAGAGCCTTCCAGGCTGTCCGTTTGGTCAGTGGCTTGATGCCTGACTTCGTCGCTCTTTGTGCGCCTGTTGCCACGTTCGTGCTCCTTTTCTCCCCCTCGTCGCGATCGTTGAATACGGCCTCACTGAATCTCGCGTAATCAAGTGACGAGTGCCCCTCACCCGGCGCTTCGCGCCACCCTCTCCCCCAAGGGGGCGAGGGAACAAAAAGGTTAAATCTATGCCCTCGCCCCCTTGGGGGAGAGGGTGGCGCGAAGCGCCGGGTGAGGGGGCCATGACTCACTTAGAATGTCTAGCCCGCTGCCTTCTTCAGAACCGCGCTCTTCGAAGTTATGACTTCCAGCAGGTTGTTCCAGGACTTGACGAATGACTTGGCGCCTTCTTCCTGGAGTTGTGCGGCCAGCGCGTCAACGTCGATGCCGGCCTTGGCAAACTCGGCCAGCACTTGTTCGCAGTCGCCGCCGTCAGCGGGGATGATGGTTCCGATTTCTTTGTGTTCAGCGAGCGCTTTTAACGTGCCCTCGGGCATGGTGTTGACGGTGAAGGGCGCGGCCAGGGCCTTGATGTACAAGACGTCCGAAGCTTGCGGGTCTTTGGTGCCGGTGCTGGCCCACAGAAGCCGTTGCGGGCGCGCACCTGCGTTGTAGATGCGCTGCCAGCGCGGTGAACTCAGCGTGGCGCGAGCCGCCCTGTAGGTACGCTTGGCGATGGCAATGCCGAGCTGGTTGCGCAGCGCCTCGGGCACCTTGCCCGCCACCGCGGCGTCCCAGCGGCTCACAAATAGCGAGGCGACCGAGCCAACGCCCGGCTTCAGCCCCGCCTCGATACGCCGCTCGATGCCGCGCAGGAACGCCTCCGCTGCCGCCACGTAGTGCTCACGGGAAAAGAGAAGCGTAACGTTGATGGGAATACCGGCGAAGATCGCTTCCTCGATGGCCGGCAGGCCTTCCTTGGTGCCCGGGATCTTGATGAACAAGTTTGGTCTTCCGGCCCGCGCGTGCAGATCCTTGGCTGCGGCCAGGGTGCTGGCCGTATCGTAGGCGAGCGCGGGCGAAACTTCCAGCGAGACCCACCCGTCCACGCCATCGGTGCGCTCGTAGATGGGGCGGAAAAGGTCGGCGGCGCGGGTGAGATCGTTTAGCGCCAAATCGAAGAAGAGCTCCTCGCCGGACTTGCCCTGCGCCAATTCCTCACGGATGGTGGCGTCGTAGGACGTGCTGTTCTTGATGGCGTTGTCGAAGATGGTCGGATTCGAGGTAAGCCCGGTCACCGACAGTTCGTCAATGTAGCGTTTCAGCGTGCCGCTGTTCAGCAGGTCGCGTGTGATGTTGTCCAGCCATAGACTCTGACCCAGATTGTGGAGTAGTTCGGTTGCTTTCATAAATCACCTCACTTAACCAAAGTATCAAGAAACCGGTAGCCGGCATGAGCTTTTCGTAAGGTCTCGCAACCCGTGGAAGGCCGCCGGTGAAATCATGTCTTCCGTGCAGCGCCAACGCCAGTTGCCGTGAGCCTGGCCGGGAGTGTTCATGCGAGCCTCCTTTCCCAGATTGAGTACATCCTGCAACGGGGCTATGGCGAGCGCCGCTCGCGACGACCAAGCCAGGTGCATCAGCGCCGGAGCGGCTTCGCTAGTGTCCCCTGCGGGCCTCTTCAGGTAATTCCATAGATTGTTCCGTTGCGAGTCCGGCAGTTCTTCATACCAGGCGCGCGTGGTGGTGTTGTCATGGGTGCCTGTATAGACGATCGTGTTCGGGATGTATCGATGAGGAAGTTCAGGATTTTCCGGATTGCCGTCGAAGGCAAACTGAAGCACGCGCGTCCCTGGAAACTGAAACTTGTTTCGCAGCGCATACACGTCCGGCGTGATCACTCCCAGGTCCTCTGCCATAAATGGAAGCCCGCCTAAGTCGCTTTCAACGGAGCGAAAGACCTCGGCGCCGGGCCCGAGCACCCATTCGCCGGTTTGGGCAGTGGGAGCACCCGCCGGTATGTGCCACGCGGCCGAGAAGGCACGGAAGTGATCCAGGCGGATCACGTCTACTTTAGCCAAAACAGCGCGCAGGCAGTCGATGTACCAACGGTAGCCGGTGCGCCGCAGAGCGTCCCAATCGTAGGTAGGATTCCCCCAGAGCTGACCCTGCGCGCTGAAATAGTCGGGAGGAACTCCGGCTACGAAGCGAGGCTTCAGTTGCTCGTCCAGCAGAAACAGCTCCGGATTCACCCAAACGTCGCTCGAGTCGGGAGAGACGAAGAAGGGCAAGTCGCCAATCAAGCGTACGCCCTTGGCATGGGCGTAGCTCTTCAGTTGCGACCACTGACGAAAGAGCAGGAATTGGGCGAGACAAACCTGATCGACCAGCGCCGCCAGTTCGCGCCGGGCTCGAGCCAATGCCGCGGGTTCGCGCCGAACGAACTCGGACGGCCATTCGAGATAGTAGGCGCCGTTGAACCGTGCTTTCAGAGCCCGGAACAGCGCGTAGTCTTCCAGCCAGTGTTTCTGATCGTCACGGAACTTCTCGAAGGCGTTGCGTAACTCTGGCCGCGCGGCGGTGTTGAAATGGGCCCAAACCCGGTCGAGCAGCCCGTGCTTGAATGGGATGACGGCCTCGTAATCCACCTCGGTCGCCGGGAACGCACGGCCTTCGCAATCACTCGCCTCCAACAGTCCATCCTCGACGAGGCTACCCGGGCTGATCAACAGCCCATTACCCGCGAAAGAGGACAACGGTTGATAGGGCGAGTCGCCATAGCCCGTTGGACCTAAGGGAAGCGCCTGCCACCAGCTTTGGCCCGCCTCATGGAGACGGTCAATCCACTTGAAGGCTGCCGAACCCAGATCGCCGATGCCGTAAGGCGAGGGGAGCGAAGTAACGTGCAGCAGCAAGCCGGAGGCGCGGTATTCCGCCGGAAACAGGGGCAGATTCATCAATCGGCTGTCATCCGGCATTTTCGACCCAAAGCTTGGCGAATCACGGCAAGTGATTGATTCTTTGGCGCATTCCAGCTTCGTTCGAACCACGTTTTTTTCCCCCCCTCAACTACCGGCCGAGGGGCCTGGCGCATGGCTGTGCGCCGCTTGTCGAGTGATTGCAAGTGCGTATTATGAGAGCGCGTTGCTGACAATAGTCTGCGCCTCGTTCACAATCGCGTCCAAGTGCGACTGGTCTTTGAGGCTCTCGGCGTAAATCTTGTAAATGTTCTCCGTTCCGGAGGGCCGGGCGGCGAACCAGCCGCTCGCAGCCACTACCTTCAGGCCGCCGATGGGAGCATTGTTGCCCGGAGCGCGTGTCAGCTTGGCAAGGATAGACTCGCCCCCGAGATCCGATTCCTTTACAGACTCGGGAGACAGCTTCGATAGCCTCACCTTCTGCTCGGGCGTTGCCGGCGCGTCGATGCGCGTGTAGTAGGAGGTACCGAATTCTCTTGTTAATTCAAGATAGTGTTCGCCTGGGTCCTTGCCGGTTCGCGCGGTGATCTCCGCCGCCAGCAGGTCCATAATGGGACCGTCCTTGTCGGTTGACCAAACGGTGCCATCGCGGCGCAGGAAGCTAGCGCCGGCACTCTCCTCGCCCCCAAAGCAGCAGGAGCCATCGAACAACCCCGGCACAAACCACTTGAAGCCCACGGGAACCTCTGACAGACGGCGGTCGAGTTTCTGCACCACCCGATCGATCAAGCTGCTGCTCACCAGCGTCTTGCCAACCTCGACGTGAGTGGGCCACTGAGGGCGATGCTGAAGCAGGTAGCGAATGGCCACCGCGAGGTAATGGTTAGGGTTCATTAGCCCCGAAGAGGGCGTGACGATGCCGTGCCGGTCTGAGTCCGGGTCATTGGCGAACGCAACCTGGTACTGATCCTTGAGGCCCACGAGGCGAGCCATCGCGTAGGGGCTGGAGCAATCCATGCGGATCTTGCCGTCGTGATCGACCGTCATGAAGGAGAAAGTCGGATCGATGATCGGGTTGACGACCTTGATCTGCAGTTTGTAGACCTCGTTGATGGGCTCCCAGTAGGGCCTGGCAGCGCCGCCCAGCGGGTCCACGCCCAATTTGAGGCCGGCGGCGCGGATGGCATCCATGTCAGCCACGCTGCCGAGGTCGCGGACGTAAGGTAGGACGAAATCTTCCTGATGGGTGGTCGCCGCCTTGATGGCCGTCGAGAAAGGAACGCGTTTGACCCTGGCGTTGCCTTCGCGGATGAGATCGTTGGCGCGGTCCTCCACCCAACTCGTGACGTCTGTGTCGGCCGGGCCGCCGTTCGTTGGGTTGTACTTGAATCCGCCATCCTCGGGAGGGTTGTGCGAGGGCGTGATAACGATGCCGTCGGCCAGGTGTGCCTTGCGCCCGCGGTTGTACACCAGAATCGCGCGCGAGATCACCGGCGTCGGCGTCACGCCGTCGTCCCGCTGGATGATGGTCTCCACATCGTTGGCCGCAAGAACTTCCAGAGCGGTGCGCTGCGCCGGGCCGGAAAGCGCGTGGGTATCTTTGCCAATGTAAAGAGGACCGTCAGTACCTTGGCCACGCCGGTAATCGCAGATGGCTTGGGTGATGGCCAGAACATGAGTTTCTGTGAAGGTGCCGTCGAGCGAAGTTCCGCGGTGTCCGCTGGTTCCGAAGATAACCTGTTGGTTGGGATCGCCGACGTCGGGCTTGCGTTCGAAGTAGTCCCGTTCGAGCCGGGCCAAATCCACCAGCATTTCCTCGGGCGCCGGTCGGCCGGCCAGGGGCGAGATCGACGGACTTTTGACTTGAGTCGCCATAAGGGTCCAACTCGGGTTCGTTCTAGGTTCGTTTTAGGTTCGTTTTAGGTTCGTTTCGCCATTTAGGCCCAAAATATTAGGTTCGATTAGGTTCGTTTTTGGACCGCGTTTTGGGCCACTTTTGAGGTGTATCTCTATTAAAATCATTCGATTAGAGTTTTGGGTTCGTTTTTCGAACTCATCGCGCTGAAACCACCATTTATCAATGTAACAAGCTTTGAATCAATCGGATACAGCTTTGGGTTCGTTGCCGATCACACCCTACCCCCGGGAGGGTGGCGGATCGAGCGTCGCATGGAATCTCGTAAGTTGCCTATTTTCAGTATGCCACTCATCCACGTCGTAGGGGCAGCCCTTGTGGCCGCCCTTCGTCAAACGAGCTAGAGACCCATCCGGAAACCCTGGGAGCGCGGGCGTCCCGCCCGCTCTTACGCGGTACTGGAGTGCACGGGGCGGGCGGGACGCCCGCGCTCCCAGGGTTTCCGGACGAGCTTCTAGGCGACCGGGCACGCCTTCGCACCCCAGATCTCGCTCGCGTACTCCCCGATCGTGCGGTCGCTCGAAAACTTCCCCGAGCTCGCCACATTCAGGATCGATTTGCGCGCCCAGGCGTCAGGGTCTGAGTGCAGCGCCAGCAGCTTCTGGTCCGCCTCCAGATACGCCTTCAGGTCCGCCAGGTGCATGTAAAAGTCTCCGCCGTCGAGCAAGGTTTGGCGCAAGGGCTCGAAAACGCCGGGCTCATTGCGGCTGAAGTGGTCTGAGAAGATCAGGTCAAGCGCGGCCCGCGTCTCAGGCTCATTCTCATAGTGCCAGTATGGATTGTACCAGCCGCGGCTGTTGGCCACCTGCTCCGCCGTGAGGCCGAAGAGGAAGAAGTTCTCCTCGCCCGCCTCTTCCGCCATCTCGATGGTGGCGCCGTCGCGCGTGCCGATGGTGAGGGCGCCGTTCATCATGAACTTCATGTTGCTGGTGCCGCTGGCTTCATAGCCGGCCGTCGAGATCTGGTTTGACACCTGGCTCGCCGGAATCAGGTGCTCGGCCAACGAGACGCGGTAGTCCGGAAGGAACAGCACCTTCAGCCGGCCACGAACGGCAGGATCGCCGTCCAGCGTGCCGGCCAGATTGTTGACGAACTTGATGATCAGCTTGGCCAGATGGTAAGCGGGCGCCGCCTTGCCGGCAAAAAGGAAGGTGCGCGGCGGCATCTCGAGATTCGGGTTCTCGCGCAGCCGGTTGTACAACACCACGATGCGCAGGGCATTCAAAAGCTGGCGCTTATATTCGTGGATGCGTTTGACCTGGCAATCGAAGATGGTGTCCGGATCCACCGCCATCCCAGAGGTTGTTTTGAGCCAATCGGCGAACTGCACCTTCGATTCGCGCTCGGCCTTGCGGAAGGCGTCGTGCAAGCCGGGATCATCGGCCAGCGGTTTGAGCTTGGCGAGTTCCCCGAGATTGGTGATCCAGCCGTCGCCGATAGCCTCTGTAATCACCCGCGCCAGCGGCGGATTCGCCAGCAGCAGCCAGCGGCGCGGAGTGACCCCATTCGTCTTGTTGTTGAAGCGCTCGGGATACATCTCCGCCAGGTCCTTCACGGTCATGGTACGCAGCAGGCCGGAGTGGATGGCCGCCACACCGTTCGTGCTGTGGGTTCCGACAATCGCAAGATTCGCCATGCGAACCTGGCGCTGGCGTCCATTCGTCTCTTCGATCAGGCTCACCCGTTCCACGCGGCCTTCGTCCCCGGGGTAACGGCCCCGAACGTCATCGAGCAGGCGCCGGTTGATCTCGTAGATGATCTCCAGGTGGCGCGGCAGCACCATCTGAAACCACTCCACCGGCCATTTTTCCAGGGCCTCCGGCAGCAAGGTGTGATTTGTATAAGCCAGGGTGTTCTGGGTGATCGCCCAAGCCTCGTCCCAGCCGAGCTTGGCATCATCCAGCAGAATGCGCATGAGCTCGGGGACTGCCATGCTGGGGTGAGTGTCGTTAAGCTGAATGGCTGCCTTCTCACCAAGCGTGCTCCAATCAGCGTTGCTCTTCCGAAAGCGTCTCACCAGATCGGCCAAGGAGCAGGCCACCAGAAAATACTCTTGCACGAACCGCAACGCCTGGCCGCGAATGGTGGTGTCATCTGGGTACAACACCCGAGTTAGGGTTTCGGCCGTCAGAGTCTCGGCCAGCGCGGCCACAAAATGCCCGCCGCTGAATTGCTGAAAGTCAAAGTAATCAGGCGCGGCGGCTGCCCAAAGGCGCAGGGTATTGATGGTCTGGCCTCCGTAGCCCACCACCGGCCGGTCATAAGGGATGCCGATCAGGCTGGACGTGTTCCCGAGAACGGCCGTCAGGTTTCCATCGTGATAGTGGAACGAGCAGTTCAGCTTCACTTCAACCGTCTCGTTCGGACGATGCACCTCCCAAGGGTCGGCCCGGCGCAGCCAGTTGTCCGGCTCCTCGTGCTGCCAGCCGTCTTGGATCGTTTGCTTGAAAATCCCGTATTCGTAACGCAGGCCGTAGCCCATGGCTGGAAGCTGCATGGTGGCCATTGAGTCGAGGAAGCATGCCGCCAGGCGCCCCAAACCCCCATTGCCGAGGCCGGCGTCCGGCTCCTGTTCCAGCACTTCAAGCCAGTCCAAATTTCTCTTCCTTACCGCCTCCATTGCGATCGGACCGACCAACATGTTGGTAACATTGTTGGCAAGCGACCGCCCGATGAGGAACTCCATCGAGAGATAGTAAACCCGCTTGGGATTAGCCCGCGTGTAGTAGTCCTCCGTCAGCACCCAGCGCTGCGAAAGAACGTCCCGCACCCCCCGGGCAAAGGCCTCAAAGCGTTCTCGCGGGCCGGCTGCTGAGGGATGCACCACGTCGTCGAACAACAGGTGGCGTTCGTAGAGACCGTTATCCGAACCGGCGAACTCGATGGGGCCGCAGCCGTACTGACGGCGCAGCCTGGCGAGAGTCTCGGATTCTGATGACGCCGCTGAAATACTTGTCTGAGGTGAGCTCATCGTATTGTCCTTTCCTAAATCAAGCTAGCTTTAGGTCCGAGAGACAGAACGCCGCGACAGCACTCTGACGAGTGAAGTCCTTTCTGTTGACGCTCTCTTTGATGTCTCCCAAAGCCCGACAGTTCCCGTGAACTAACCTACTACGCCCAAACTATCCGGCCAAGTCCATTGATCCTGCTCAGGCAGATCGATGCCGTACTCATAGGCGTAGTTCTGGCACGCGATCTGCATATTGCGCAGTTCTTCCTTGGCGTGGGCGCCCGCCACGTGCAATCTGGGAACCCGGTCAATGACGTCGATGGCCAGACTGAAGCGGTCGATCTGGTTTTGAATGGCCAGATCGAGCGGAGTGTTGATGTTGCCCTTCTCCTTGTAACCGCGCACGTGCAGGTTCTTGTGGTTGGTCCGCCGGTAGGTGAGGCGGTGGATCAGCCAGGGATAGCCGTGGAAGTTGAAGATAATGGGCTTGTCTTCGGTGAACAGGCTGTCAAAGTCCCGGTCCGAGAGGCCGTGCGGGTGTTCGGTGGAAGGCACGAGCCGGTAAAGATCAACCACATTCACGAAGCGGATCTTGAGATCGGGGAAGTGCTGACGCAGCAGCACCACCGCCGCCAGCGCCTCCTTGGTGGGAATATCGCCGGCGCAAGCCATCACCACGTCCGGCTCCACGCCTTCATCATTGCTGGCTTTCCGCCAGATGCCGATGCCCTTGGTGCAATGCGCGATCGCCTCGTCCATGGTCATGTACTGGAGGTGCTTCTGCTTGTCGGAAACAATCACGTTCACGTAGCAGGTGCTTTTCAGACAGTGATTGGCCACGCTCAGCAGCGTGTTGACGTCGGGAGGCAGGTAAATGCGGCAGACATTGGGGCTCTTATTCACCACCAGGTCTAGGAAACCGGGGTCCTGGTGGGTGAAGCCGTTGTGATCCTGACGCCAAACCGTGGACGTGATGAGCAGGTTGAGCGACGAGATGGGAGCACGCCAAGGCTGTTCCCTCGACATCTCCAGCCACTTGGCATGCATATTGAACATGGAGTCGATGACGTGGACGAAGGCTTCGTAGGTGGAGAAGAATCCGTGTCTGCCGGTAAGCAGGTAAGCCTCAAGCCAGCCCTCCAGAGTGTGTTCGGAGAGCATTTCGAGCACGCGGCCGTTGGGGCCCAGTTCACCCCCATCGAGGTCCTCGGGCAGGTATTCCTCCAGCCACAGTTTCTTGCTCGCCTGATAGACGGCATCGAGCCGGTTGGAGCTGTTTTCGTCAGGGCCAAAAACGCGGAAGTTCGCCGGGTTTTGGCGCAAGATATCACGCAGGAACTGGCCCAGGGGCCGCGTGTTTTCGGCCGCCACCTGTCCGGGTTTGTCTACCTGGATCGCATAGTCGCGGAAGTCGGGAAGGTGTAGCGGCTTGCGCAAAAGGCCGCCGTTGGCGTGAGGATTGGCGCTCATCCGCCGGGTGCCTTTGGGCGCCAGGTCTTTCAATTCCGGAATCAGGTGCCCGCTTGCGTCGAACAGCTCCTCTGGCCGGTAGCTGCGGAGCCAGTCCTCCAACATCCTTAGGTGAGCCGGATTTTCGCGTACCCCGGCCAGCGGTACCTGATGGGCGCGCCAAAAGCCTTCCACCTTGTGCCCGTCCACTTCCTTCGGGCCTGTCCACCCCTTGGGGCTGCGCAGCACGATCATGGGCCAGCGCGCCCGATCAGCTTTGCCACTTCCCCGGGCTTCTTGCTGAATGCGGCGAATCTCGAGCACGCAACCCTCAAGCGTTGCAGCCATCTTCTGGTGCATCTGTTCCGGGTCAGACCCTTCCACAAAATGGGGCGTCCAGCCGTAGCCCTTGAAGAGGTCCTCCAACTCCTGGTGCGGGATGCGCGCCAGCAAAGTGGGGTTGTTGATCTTATAGCCGTTCAAGTTGAGGATTGGCAGCACCGCGCCGTCGCGGATGGGGTTCAAAAACTTGTTGGAGTGCCAGGACGTGGCTAGTGGCCCAGTTTCGGATTCGCCATCGCCCACCACCACGGCCACCAGCAGGTCAGGATTGTCAAAAGCGGCTCCAAAAGCGTGGGACACGCTGTAACCCAGCTCTCCACCCTCATGGATGGAGCCTGGGGTTTCCGGCGTGCAGTGGCTGCCGATGCCGCCGGGAAAGGAGAACTCTCTGAAGAACAGGCGCATGCCCTCTTCGTCCTCGCTCTTGTTTGGAAAGACCTCGGAGTAGGTTCCCTCAAGATAGGTCGGCCCTAGCACTCCCGGCGCGCCGTGTCCGTCGCCCGCCATGAAGATGGCGTCCAGGTCATATTTGTTGATCAGGCGGTTGAGGTGAATGTAAGTAAAGCTCAAGGCTGGACTCGCGCCCCAGTGGCCCAGCAGGCGGCGCTTGATGTGCTCCACCTTCAGAGGCTCACGCAGCAAAGGATTGTCATACAGGTAGATCATGCCGGCGGCCAGGTAATTGCACGCCCGCCAGTAGGCATGGACCTTTCGGAGTTCTTCGTTTGAGAGCGGACTCGGTATATCTCCGTCCACCTCCGGTGATTTCGTTGCCTGAACACTATCGACTAAGCTCGCCATGATTCCTCCTTTCTCCATACTTGCCGCCACGTTCGGCGGCGACAGTCAACGGCTACTTCTCGATCCTGGAGTCCACCCTAGGACTTGGATTCATCGGAACGAGAAAGCGTGGCACGCTCTCGACGCCAACCAACTTCCCACTCATAAAGAGTCCGTCATAACAGTTCGCGGTTGCCGGATGGTTAACGGCATGTTACGAGATCGTTGCGCCCGGCTCCGAGTCAGAACCTGATGTGCTCGCTCTCAGTCAACAAGGTCGAAGGTAGTGGCGCTATGGGAAGGCGCAATTCGCTTGTACTGGGTGGCCTGATCCGGGAGGGCTTTCTAAGTTGTTTGCGCTACCGTCGCGGACAGAGGCGATATCGCACAATCCAGGCCCAGCCTGATAGCTGCCGTCAGTTTGAAAGCGCGCGGCTTGGCGCCAAGTTGTAAAGCTCATGTTCGGTGAGGAAGAATGAGGGCTTCAACTGGTACTATTACCAGTGATCTATAAGTAATCCACCCCCTGGGAGCGCGGGCGTCTCGCCCGCCGTCTTGTCGTGATCTCTCAACCGGAGGTTGGAACGGCGGGCGAGACGCCCGCGCTCCCAGGGATGTGTTGGCTCATCTCGCCCAACCTTCACGGAATTGGCAGTCCGCGGCGATCGAACCAAAGGAACTGCCAGGCGACGCCAATGCTGGAGAAGTTGGCTCCGCTGCGCGCCGTGGCGCCTGCACTGTAAGCGATCTTTAGGGACTGACTCTTGCCGATAGGAATTGATAGAGTGGCGCCGACGCGACTATTGTTAAGCCGGCCCGTCGGGGGACCATTATCCACGCGGGAAGCTCCCCCAGCGTACCAGGTGCTGTCGAACGCGGCCCACAGCCGCGGACGGACGGTGTAAGAAACGTGTGCCTGAAGACTCGGAAGGGGAGCCTGCCGTCGCGTCGATTGTCCAGGGTAGAAGGAGCTGTTTTCCGTGAAGAACCACACCCCGCTGTAAAGGTCAAAGTACCATCGCTTCCGTGGGTAGGAGACTCCCAGTTCCGGCTTAAAGCCCCAGCGGTTTGTGCCGAGATTGACCAATTTCGTGGGGTCATATTGACCCGAAGGTGCGGTGACCGATAGACTGGCGCCCACAATAAGGCTGCGTCTGCGCGACTTGACAAATTCTTGCGGCGAGAGCGCGGGGCTGCCGTGCAAGTTGAGTGAGAACTTGAACCGGGTGTCCGCCAGTCCCGAACGGGTGATATTGTGCTGCTGTTCGAACACTTGGCCTGTCATGTTACCCCAGACATAAGGTAGCGCAGCGGTAACAAGCGCTTGCCGCCCGAAGAGTCCGAAAGTGTGGCCCAAACCCGCCACAGAGCTGTAAAGCTGGGCGTGCACACCCGTGATAGGAAGGGAGGGGTCAAAAAGTACCGAACCGTCTATCTCTCCAAATCCCATCACGAGGAAGTTGGCGCCGGTGGGCGACTGGGAGTAGGCGCGCGGCTCGAGGTCTTGGGCAGACGCCGCCCGGGAGAGTGCAAGCGTCGCAAGGCACGCCAGCAGCCACACTGTGAACCCGACGATCCGCACTCTCAAACACCCGGTATTTCTCAAGTCTTTGTTTGTTCGTCCGGACACCACAATCTCGCCATCAAGCCATGCTTGCGCACCAAAAGCAAGACAAGGAACTGTCAGAAGTGACAGGTTTACCCCCGTCGTTACCGACCAACTCCGGGCCGCGCCTGTCATTTTTGACAGTTACAGCTTGGGCGCGCCGGCGATAGAAAGGTGTAGACTGCGTCGTGACACAGAGTCAATATCGTGTCCCTGGGTGCCAATGATCCCGTCTTGCGTAATCGCCAGCTTAGAACGACCGAGCGTGCAAAGCAAAATGGGCATTGTCAGCTCTCTGATGGCAGCCAATTTAATGCCGGGAAGAGTGATGGCGCACGCCCCCGCCGCCCGGTCCCTGCATGCGCCACAGGGCTTGGTGCCGCACCCGTTACACCAGGGTCGAAAGAAGGTGCTCGTTTCCCAATCTGGGAAGACACGTGGCAGGTTCAGATACGATAACCTGCTGTCGAGTATCGGGGCGGGGCACAGATTCGTCCTAAGCCCGAAGTATCCTGTGAACCATCGTCTCGACGTTGCTCAAGGGAAAAACGGGCATACGTGGAGCATGGGTGCGGGTGAAGCGTTTTAAGCAAAGAAAGAAGAAAGCGTCATGCCAGATCCGATCCAGTGCGGAGTGCACGCCGCGCGGTGTCGATTATTCAACAGATTATGGACGCGGCTGAAGTATGTAATTTTCCTAGCGCTGGCCAGCGTTCTTTCAGCGGGGCCGGTTTGGGGCCAGAAACTGCTCCAGAAAGCGGTCTCCAACCAGCCGCCTGCCCCACAGACCACCCCTACACCACCTCCACAAGAAGTGCCCCAAGACCCCCTGGGCCGCGACAGTCCTTACGGCACGGTCGTAGGTTTCCTTAAGGCAGCCGAATCTGACGACTGGGCGCGCGGCGCTGACTTCTTGGATTCCAAGCAGGCAGCGCCACAGAAGCAGGAATTGGCACGCCAGCTCAAATTGGTGCTGGATAGGGGACTAAGCCTAGACCTTGACACCGTAAGCAAGAACCCTGAGGGCGTTCCCCAGGAACAATGGCGCAAAACGCGGAACGAAATCGGCACGGCCCGTATCGCCGACCAGAGCTTGGTAATCCTCCTTGACCGCGTTGAACCGACAGCGAAGCGCCCCCCTTACTGGTTATTTTCTGCAGAGACGCTCAATCAGGTACCGGAACTCGCGCGTAATCTCGAGGCCCCGTGGTTTGAGGCGTACATTCCGAAGGCACTCGTCGAGAATCGATTTCTGGGAATTCCTGTGTTTAGGTGGATTCTAATACCCCTCGTCATTTCGATAGCCTTTTGTCTGGTCCTGCTGATCACGGCGGTGCTGGGGTTCGCGATCAGAGGAGTTTTCCGTCTTCTGGGCACGAGCCCGGTTGTCTTGCGGGCAGGCTTTCTCGGTCCCCTTCGTGTACTGATTCTTGCTTACTTGGTCTTTGCCGCTGCGCCTCTCGCACAGACGCTGGTGGCGCGTCAAATCTGGCGGGACATTGTGGCCCAGGTAGTTGCAATCCTGGGTTTTGCCTGGCTCCTCGCGCGCACGTTGGACCTGGTCACGGACGTGGCGGTAGCGCGTCTTCGAAGAACAAACTCTCTTTTTAGAATCGCGCATTTGCGCCTTGCTCGCTGGGTTCTTAAGGCGGTAGTCGCGGTTATCGCTTTGGTGGCCATCCTCTATAAGACAGGAATCAATCCTACGACGGTCGTGACCGGCTTGGGTCTCGGCGGTGTCGCGCTCGCCTTTGCGGCCCAAAAGACCATCGAGAACGTCTTCGGTACTATCATGATTGTGGCGGATCAACCGCTTCGCGTTGGGGATTTCTGCAAGATTGGCGATTCCTTGGGAACCATCGAGGATATCGGGCTTCGCTCCACGCGGGTTCGTACGCTGAACCACACGTTGCTGACGGTCCCAAACGGTCAACTCGCCTCGATGATCGTGGAAAACTACGCGTCCAGGCAGAGAATCTGGTTTCGCCACGTTATCGGTTTGAGGTACGAGACCACTGCCGACCAGCTCCGTTACGTTCTCGAGGAAGTCCGCAAGCTCTTGCGGGAGCATCCGAAGGTGGAACCGAACGACGCGCGGGTTCGGCTTATCCGCTTCGGAGGCTCATCGCTCGACCTGGAAATCTTCGCCTATGTCCCGCTTGCGGACTATGCTGCCTTCCTTGAGGTGCAGGAAGAACTGCTGCTCCGAATTATGGACATTATCGAGCGCGCCGGAACCGGTATCGCCTTGCCGTCGCAGACGACGTATCTTGCTGAAGATTCACGTTTGGGCGCAGAAAAAAGACAGGAGATCATCGAGCGTGTTCACGGACAGAAGGAGCAGGAGCAGGGGGATCAAGCGATGGTGTCTTAGCGTGCGTTCTCGGCCTGCTCGGAGAATAGCGTTTCGTGAGGTACTGATTCGAAACGGATCTAAAAATTAGGAGGGTACATGAGCAAACGGAAGCGGAATAGCCTCGTGATGTCGGTATTGTTGGCAATACTTCTGTTGACCAGCAGTGTGGTGCTCGCCCAGGGTAATTCGTCGCAAGCTGCAGCTCCACCCGCGGCATCAATCGATCAGGACATCGCACTGCTACGGAAGGACCTTCGCTCTCAGAGAAAGCAGATCATCGCTGCCAATATGAACCTCACTGGCGACGAGGCGGAGAAATTCTGGCCAATTTATGAGCAGTACGTCAACGATCTGGTCCAGACTAACCATACGAAATATGACTTGATCAAACAGTACGTACAAAATTCCGGCACGTTGACCGCCGATCAGGCCGACGGCTCTGTGAAGAAGTGGCTGGCCGTGGATGAGTCCGTCACCCAGTTGAGAATGAAGTATTTTCCGACCTTTCGCAAGGTACTGTCGGCCCAGAAAACCGCCCTCTTCTATCAATTGGATCGGCGGGTGCAGTTGATGATCGATCTGCAGTTGGCGTCTCAACTTCCGCTCATCGAGCCTTAGCCTGTGCCGGTGCGACAAACCGGCAGATGAAAAAACTCAAGCAGAAAGGATGAAAGGGTATGAAACCGTTAAATCGCATGTTGCTGGCAATAGTGTGCGTCGTGCCGATGCTGGTTACATCTCCTGGCTGGCCGCAAGAAGCCACTCCCAAGACCTCCCGGAAAGCCGCTACGTCCACCCCCAGCGCGCGCCAGCAGAATATGGACGAATACATCAAGCTGATGCGCTCAGACGTGAGGCAGCAGAAGGCGGAAATGATGGGGGTGATGATGGCACTGAGTGCTACCGACGCGGCGAAGTTCTGGCCGATTTATAACGATTACGATGCCGAGCTGACGAAGTTGAATGACCAGAGAGTGGCCAACATTAAAGAATACGCCCGCACCTACAACCAGATGACGGACGAAAAGGCCGACGAATTGATCAAGAGTGCGATGGCCTATCAAAATCAGCGCGCGGAACTGCTCGCCAAGACCTACGATCGCGTCAAGGAGGCTGTGGGCGCGATCACGGCGGCGCGCTTTGTCCAGGTGGAGCACCAGTTACTGCTGATCATCGATTTGCAGATCGCTTCGGAGCTGCCTGTCGTCGGGCAAAGCTCGTAAATCTCATGCAGAGGAGAAACTCATATGCGAAAGCTATTTGTTTGGGCGGCCGCTCTCGTGGTGGGCATGACGGCTACAGGTGCGATATCGGTCGGGAGTCTCGGCGCTGCTACTCCCCAGAGCAAAAAGCGAGTCAGCGTTCCCGCCGGAACTCGAATCCTGGTGCGAACCATCGATCCGATAGATACCACCAAGCAAAAGACAGGCGACCGTTTCACAGGAACTCTCGAGACGAACTTGGTGGCCAACGACGAGGTAGTGGCTCCGTGGGGTACCAAGGTTCACGGGCGTCTGGCTCAGGCCTCATCGGCGGGGAAGATGTCCGGAAGCTCTCAATTGACTCTGGAACTAACGGACATCGTCATGAACGGCACGGCTTATCCGCTGCTCACCGACACCTTTGATATCAAGGGTCAAGGAGAGGGTAAGAAGACGGCGGGCAAGGTTGCCGGCGGGGCCGGGTTGGGTGCGCTGATCGGCGGCATTGCAGGTGGCGGAAAAGGAGCCCTCATCGGCTTAGGCGCCGGCGCGGTTGGCGGAACCATCATGGCCGGTTCCAAGAAAGGCCAGCAGCTCTCGATCCCGAGCGAGTCTCTTATCGAGTTTCGGCTTCAGCAGCCCGCGTCGCTCCCGGTTGCGCGGTAGCGCATAGCCGGTTCCGAGGGAGTGCAGCAAAATCCACGGGTGCGCTCACATCCTCAGTGGCCTGGTGCATTACGGTCGCATTGGCGCACAACCCAATCAACAGAAAGGAGACAATCTTTTTCATAAGGGTTGAGACCCTCTGATTGCCTCGGCTGTTCTCGGTATGAAATTTACGTTCAGGTCCGTGCTTGCTTGGGCCCTGGTGCTCCAACTCGGCGCCGTCGTCGCAGCGGCTCAACCGCAGAAGGTGAGCCGAGAAGCGGCCCAGCAAGAATCACAAAACAGTTCACCGGCTCCTCTCGAAGAAGAGGTCACGGGGGCACGCGTAGTGATCGATGGCCGCGTCGTCTTGCATATTTACGCTTCGATCGGCGGAGTCACGGCGGCAGATCGGGCTGAGGCCATCCGGGACCGCATCGTGCAGCTTGCCAACACTCGTTCCATACCCGTCGAATCCCTTCATGTTGAAGAGCGCGATGCCTGGAGCGAAATCCGGAGCGGCGATGACCTGATCATGGCCATAACGGAGGCGGACGCTGAGGCCGCGGGGGCAGTTCGCCAACACCTCGCCGCCGAAGACGCTGAGCTCATTCGGCGAACTGTGCTGCGCTACCGGGAGGAACACACATGGAAGAAGCTGCTTCTCGGTGTGCTTTACACGGCGCTGATTACCGTGGCCCTTCTCGTATTGCTGCGAACGCTCTGGAAGATTCGCGGACTGATGCTGACCCGATTTGAGCGATGGATGAGCCTGCACGTGAAGCACGCCGGGGAAGGCCCCCGCTGGAGCGTTTCACTAGCCTATCTATGGAGGCCCTTGCTCATCCTGGTCAAAGCCTTCGGATGGCTGGTTGTCATCGGGTTGCTTCAGGCTTATATCGCCACTGTCTTGCGGTTTTTCCCCCAGACTCAGCAAACGTCGCTGCAGACCACGTCTTGGCTGTCCTCGCAGTTGGCGGCCTTTGGCAGGGCGGTGGTGGACTATTTGCCGAACCTGATCCTGGTGATTGCCATCGTCGTCATCACATATCTCGTCCTTGGGCTCAATCGACAGATATTCAGAGACATCGAAACTGGCAGACTGAAAATCTCCAAGTTCTATCCAGACTGGGCTCACCCCACGGCCAATCTGGTGCGGCTACTGGTCCTGGCGCTCGCTGCCGTTGTGGTCTTTCCTTACCTGCCTGGTTCCAAAAGTCCCGCCTTCCAGGGAATCACAATTTTCCTGGGCGTTCTGCTCTCACTGGGGTCGTCGTCCGCCGTGGCCAACGCGGTGGCCGGGACTATCCTCAACTACACTCGCTCCTTTCAGGTTGGAGACATGGTCAAAATCGGCGACACTCTCGGCCAAGTATTGGAAAAGGGCTTGCTGGTGACTCGTATAGAAACGCAGAAGAAGGAAGTCATCACGATTCCCAACGGCCTCGTCATGGGCGCAGCCGTGCAGAATTACAGCACTGAGGCCAAGGCAGGCGGCGTCACCTTCCACACGACGGTGACCATTGGCTACGACGCTCCCTGGCGTAAAGTCCACGAACTCCTCATCAGCGCTGCCCTCGCGACGCAGTACATCCTGAAAGATCCGGCTCCGTTCGTTCTCCAGACAGCTCTGAACGATTTTTTCGTTTCTTATGAGCTGAACGCCAATACGGTAAGACCGGACAAGATGCAGGAGCTCTACTCAGACCTTCATCAGAATATTCAGGACAAGTTCAATGAAGCCGGCGTCGAGATCGCCTCGCCGCACTTCACCGCGCTGCGCGACGGCAACACAACCACCATTCCCGCGGGCTACCGGTCCGGCTCCTACCAGCCTCCTGCATTTCGTGTTCGCGCCGTCGACCCACAGGACGACCAAGGGTAACGGCCTACTTCTGTGGCGGCGGATAATTCTTCAACAGCTTTGTCACTGATTTTTTGATCTGCTTCTCCTGCTTATCAGGCTTGGCTTTCGGATTGATGGTGTGGCTGACGGTGCCGCGCCAAACCAGGTCCTTCCCCTTGCTCGAATACATGTCCAAATCCAATTGGCCGATCTGAATCGTGCTGGTGGAGCCGGTCGTGGTGGTGCTATTCATACCGCCGCCCCCATAGTACGCACCACGTGGGCCATACCATCCCGCGCCCCAACCCGGACCCGTGTTCCAACCGGTCGAGTAACTGTTGAACTGTTTTTCTTCCTTGATGGCCGTCTGATACCCAATGTACAGATCGGCATCGTCGGAATCAGTCTTGGTGAGTCCCTTCGCGGCCAGTTCGGAATCGATGGCGTCTTCAACTTGCTTTTGCTGAATCTGATCGAAGTGATCTGAACCGTTGATATCAACCCATTTATAGGTCTTAAAGTCAGAAAACTTGGCATCCTTGGCAAAATTATAGCGAACGTCCTGAGCCCAGGCGCTGCTTGCTCCTATGGCAAGCAATGCCACGACAATAATTAGAGAGAGCCTTTTCATCGTGTTCTTCTCCTTTTCGGAATTTGGATGATCGTTCCCGCTTAGCGATCCTTCCACGCCATGGTCGCGAGTTGACTACTCACGGACGGCGAGTGCCATCACGAACTTACGTCAGCCGGCAACAGCCTATCAGGCCAAAAACTCCACCGTCGCTGTTTCCAGGTTGTAGAGCGATCCTACAATCTTTATGGATTTAGTAGACTCCAGATCCCGAAGTACGGCGCTCTTTTCTCGAATGGAATTGATCGTCAACTCGACATTCTTCAATGCCACGGCGTCCACGAAAGCCGTGTTCTTCGAGGAACGATCGCCCCGAAAGGTAGTCGCCTCGACGGCCGGTTTAATCTTCTCGAGCAGCCCCGTAAGATTATCCAGCTTCGCCTCGTCAATGGCTCCTTTAACGGCACCGCACGATGTGTGTCCCATCACCAGAACGACCTTGGCGCCGGCCAGCTTGCAGGCGAACTCCATGCTGCCGAGGATGTCGTCGCTTGAGACGTTGCCGGCAACCCGGGCGTTGAAGACCTCGCCGATGCCAAGGTCCATGATGACCTCAGCCGGCGCGCGTGAGTCGATACAACTGAGAATGATGGCCGCAGGGTACTGGCCTTTGGTCGAGGCATCGCGATCCTCGATGTGGTAGCGCGTGAGCCTTTCCCCCTTGCGAAAGCGCTCGTTACCTTTCTTCATGAGCGCGATGATTTCATCTGGCGTCAATTTGTCACGCTGCGCTTCTGTTAGCACGATCATTCCTCCCAATGGCTGCGAAAGACAGCCTCCACCAATCTGGTGAATTCCGTCCGAGCGGCGTAGTCGTAATCGGGGTGCTCAATCTCATTTACTTGATTACCACAAGACGCCGTGAACCGGCTGCTCTGGTGGCGGCAGCTCAGTTTCGCCCAGCAACTGCCGCAGATTGATCTCGATGGTTGTCGCGACCGCCGTGATCGGCACGTCATGAATGGTGTTCTCGAAGGGATCCTCCAGGTCGCGTCCTATCTTGTCCAACGCCAGGAAGAGGAATCCTACCAGTGTCGAACCTAGCGGCGTGTACCACCCCATGCTCACCACCATTCCGATGGGCAGCATCAGGCAGTAAATCTGCACGAAGAGTCTGGGAAAGAAGTCAAACTGCTTGGGCATCGGCGTGTTTTTGATGCGCTCCGCGCCGCCCTGCGCATCCATCAGGGCTGACAGGCTCTCGTTGATCGACTGCCACTGCCATTGATCCAGCCAGCCGCGCTTGCGCGCCGCGATCAGCATCGCGCTCATCCGGGTTTGCAGCCTCAGCGCCACATTCTTGTCGCGTGCGAGCTCTGCCGGATCCTCTTCCGGCACCAAGTCGGCGATGACGGGAACTGGGTCGAGCCTGCGGAGCTGCTGGCGGAGGGCGTGAACATATGCTATCTGATGGATCACCAGTTTCCGCTGCAAGGATGCGACCTCCTCTTGCTCGGCAGGCGTCGCAGCCTCCTGCGGCGACATCGTCGTCAGCACCAACCGCGCAAACGTGCGGCTCTTATTCACGATTGCGCCCCAGAGTATCCGCCCCTCCCACCAGCGTCCGTATGCTGAGCTGTTCCGGAAGCCCACGATGATGCCGAGGACCGCGCCGAAGGACCCTATCGGCACGTAGGGCGACCCGACCCAATGCCAGTGCAACACCTGATAGCACACCACGATCACAAGGTCCCATGCCAGCAGGGCACAGAGCGCCGGTCCTAAACCCTGGATCATCGGTATAAACCGCTGAGTTTTGGAAACGATCATTTCGCAGTCCCGGTGGCCGCCGTCATCGGCACGAATTCTCTCTTTCGCGCGCCACGCCGCTTCCGATGTCGAACACGCAGCCTGACAGGGTCAGCTCCCCGCGTGCCAGCGCGCCCGCGACGCTGGGGCGGGTCTGCAGGTGCACAAGCTACACGAGCACAGCCTCAGAGTGCAAAGTCAGGCACTCACTTCCGCCGGAAAGTCGCGGTGCTGAGCACCGAGAAGGTCACGATGTGGTTCACTTCCAGCACGCGCCCCGAGCTCACCAGCAGAACCTGGTTCATGTACCCGGTTTCGAGCCGCCAGCCGGGTTTGAGTCTGAAACCCAGCGCCGCGTAAGCGCGGTTCTGGTTGAACGCCGATGAAGCCTGGTAAGGCTTCACGTGGAACCAGACCTCGTCGTAGCCGGTGGCATAGACGCGCTGGGAGAGGGGAACCGTGGCTTGTTGCCAGACCCGCACGCGGTTTTCGAACCGGTACTGTCCGTTGTTGCCCTCGATGAAGCGGTTTTCGAACCGGAGACGGGTACTCCACGCGACCCTGCCGGAACCGTAGCGAAACCACGCCTGCTCCCAGATTCGATGCTCATTACGTGGCGGAACGGGGTTCGCGGACGTGATGCTAGGATAGAGGCGCACGTAAGCATATCCCGTCGTCAGCATCAGCGATCGATTGGCCTGGTAGTTCACTCCCGGACGCAAAACCAACTGATTTATTTGCGTGATTCCCTGGAGGCGGGCTTGGGCTTCCAGGTGCAGTCCCCAGCGGGAGTCGCCAAAGAGATGATCGCCGAAATAAGGGAACCAGACGCGAACGTTCTGCTCCACCTGCCGGTCTTGGGTCCGGGCAGGCAGCGAAAGCACAAGGATCGTGACGCCCGTCCACAACGTACAGCGGAGTAGCATCGCCGAGCGTCCGCTGAGGAGCACGAACAGGCTCATCTACTTCTGCGGTGGCGGGTAGTTCTTAAAGAGCTTGGCCACCGCCTTGTTGATGTTCTTCTCCTGCTTGTCGGGTTTTGCTTTGGGATTGATGGTCTTGCTTGCCCTGCCACGCCAGACGAGGTCCTTATTCTTGGCGTCATACATGTCCACGCCCAATTGCCCAATGTAGATCGTGCTGGTTGATCCGGTCGTGGTTTCGCTGGTCATGCCACCCATGCCCCGCGCACCATACCAACCGCCTCCCCAACCCGGGCCCATGCCCCAGCCCGATGAGAAGCTGGTGAACTGCTTCTCAGTTCCGATGGCCGTCTGCATCGCGACGTACAGATCGGCATCGTCCGAATCGGTCTTGGTGAGTCCTTTCGCGGCCAGTTGCGAATCAATCGCTGCCTTGATCTGATTCTGGGTAATCTGATTGGGTTCGTCTGCACCCTTCAGATCAACCCACTTATAGGTCTTGTAATCTGAAAACTTGGCATCCTTGGCGAAGTTGTAAGTCACATCCTGAGCGAGAGCGGCGCTGGCCCCAAAGGCAAGCAGCGCCACCGCAAGAAGCCACATCTTTTTCATCGGCGTTTCTCCTTTTACGACATTTGGATAGTCGTTCTTGCCCGACGATCTTCCACTCAGGTCCGGTCGCCAGCATCGCAGGTCGGCGACAGACCGAACGCAAACACCACCACCTATTTTAGTCAGATGCTATCGGGGTTGCCACCGGCGATTTGACAGCGGGAAAAGAGGAAGAACTCGCCCCCCACTAACCCGCATTTCTCCGCCAGGGTTCGAAAAGGGCGGGGCTTCGGAGTTTGTGTGACAAACTCGTGCTGTAGCGGCGGTCTCCGACCGCCGCCTGGAGTTTGTACATTTGAGGCCCGAAGGGCCGAACTAGCAAAGCCCTGGGCAACGCCCGGGCAACGCCCAGGGAATCAGATGCCACGCCAAACGCCCAGCCCTGAAAGGGCGATCCAAGCCTGCTCTAGCCCGCCCTTTCAGGGCTACCTTCTTTACATTGCCTGAGTTTCCCTGGGCGTTGCCCAGGGCGGCGGCGGTCTCCGACCGCCGCCTTTTAGAATCAGTAATTTCGGCGATCAGAGATCGCCGCTACAGCACGTTGCGGCACGTTTTCACACGGTTTCAACCTGCAGGCGCTACGCAGATTCCCCACGAACAGCGATGGGAGCGAGCAGTGCGAGTGGGATGTTGCCAGGATCTGTGAACTCAAGTCCGGCTTGCCGGGTTCCGCTTGCCTCGGTTACATCCACCCAAACCACTTGCGCCGACAGAATGACGGGCGCGTCTTGATTGACAATCAGGTCAACGGATTGCCCCGGCGACAGTCGAGCATCGCTGAGCACTCTCGCGCCGAGCGTGCCCACATCGACGGTGACGGCGTCGCGGTGCGTATTCGTGCGGTCGGATTCAACAAGAAGCTTCACGCGCCGTTCGATGCTGTGGCGGTTGGCGCGCCGGCGCTCGGCAAAACTGATATCGCTCATTTGCCCTCTCCACCGGTTCTCAGTACCCCTATTCTGCCATTACAAGGCTAAGAGGGCCATTGAAATCACTTTTCGCAACTAGAAGTTAAAACCGAGCGATAAACCCATGCCTGTCGTAAGCGGGTAACAGGGCGACGGCACGCGGGTTCCGGTCTGTCGTGCGAAACCCGCGGGCGTCCGCCGAGGAAACGAAACGGCACAACTACTTTTGTGGTGGCGGATAGTTCTTGAAAAGTTTCGCAACGGCCTTGTTGATATTCTTCTCCCGCTTCTCAGGCTTTGCTTTCGGATTGATGGTCTTACTTGCCCGGCCGCGCCACACCAAGTCTTTATTCTTGGCGTCATACATGTCCACGCCCAATTGGCCAATGTAGATCGTGCTCGTCGAACCCGTGGTGGTGGAGGTGTTCATGCCGCCACCATATCCGTACCAACCGCCTCCCCAACCCGGTCCGGGTCCCCAGCCTGATGAGAAAGAAGTGTACTGTTTCTCTGTTCCGATGGCCGTCTGCATTCCGACGTACAGATCGGCATCGTCCGAGTCGGTCTTGGTGAGCCCCTTCAAAGCCAGTTGCGAATCAATCGCTGATTTAATCGTGTTTTGCGTAATCTGATCGGGTTCATCTGCGCCCTTAAGTTCCACCCACTTGTAGGTCTTGTAATCCGAGAACTTTGCGTCCTTGGCGAAGTTGTAACTCACATCCTGAGCCCGGGCAGCGACTCCGAAGGCGAGTAACGCCAGGACCGTAATAGAGAGCTTTCTCATCGTCTTCTCCTTTTTGGCATTTTGATGGCCGTTCCTGCTCCGCCACAACTCTCCCTTCCCGGCTTGGCACCGTCTTGGGTGCAACGGAGACCCGCGGGAACAACATCAGGTTCGATGATAGCCAACTTCGGTCGACGCTGCCCACTGGTAATTCTGCCAGTGAGTCATTGAGAGGTAACAGACACGTTTCCACTGCGCCGTCTGAGACGTCCGACAGGGAACATTATGTCTTCATTCGCCAATCCTGTTGTGAAACCGGCTGTCGGAGTGAAGAGTCATGAGTACGGCAACACGTGTAGCCTTACGCGCGCCCGGTCCAGACCCCATGGAAATCGTGCCAGACACGGCTGAGCAGCCATGACCCTCGAAGAGAGCGCTCGCTGATTCCAAAGGGGTTGTTCAGTTCATGCCTAATCGGCCTTGGGTTCGTTTTAGGTTCGTTTAGGTTCGTTTAGGTTCGTTTAGGTTCGTTTTAGGTTCGTTTTAGGTTCGTTTTTTGGCACTTTTATTGATTATAAAGAACTTCTCGGGTTCGTTTTTGCATTTTGCATATACCCCTGGGGGGGTAGCCACAGCGCGGCCACAGCGGGGAGGCCTGCCGAAGCCGGGCGCGACGGCGTATCCCGCTGGATGTAGCCTTTCATGTAGCCCCGGGCAGTGCCTGCGAAAGAGCTCGGCTTGAGGATCGCCGAGGTTCTGGAGTGCGGCAGCCCTTCGCTTCGCTCAAGGACAGGCTTGCTGCCGCTTTGATTTCGCGAGCTTGCTCGCGGCCATCGTTCCGGGAGCGCACAAGCCTCGGGGCGGCCAGCAAGCTGGCCTCGAGAGAGCGGTAGCAAGCTACCGCACTCCAGAGCGCTTCGCGCGATTCGGTCCCGCGTCTTCGCATCTCCTCACGGCGTCTGCTCACACCGAGGGCGGTACTGGTGTCATCGGTTCCACCCGGCAAATCACACTGGTATGCCGTGCCGTGGGCTAACTCTTTGCTGATTGCTTTGTGTCTACTATATAATCTGAGTCCGTCTTCGCTCGCCGGGGGGGCGTGGCTGGCGCCAGAGGTTTAGAGGCGCGACTGGCAGTTTTGACAGTGGAAGCTGAGGACGCCTCAGCTTAACATCCGGCATTGCGGGGTGGGTTCTGGGCGAGTTGAAGCGCGCTTTTAAGTCATCGGAATTAGAAAATAAGGCTAAGGTTACTGCAATGGCACCTTCAATGCATACGAATTCGTTGAATCTAAGTTTCGATCTCTCGGGCCACCTCCGGAGCAACGCAAGGGCGCGCCTGCGATTCGCAGGCATACTCGCCCTCATGGCCGTCATCGTTTCTCCAGGGTGCGGAAAGAAGGAGCAGGCCGCGCCACCTCCCCCGCCCGATGTTGAAGTCACCGAAGTGGTGCAGCAGGACGTGCCGGTTACCAAGGATTGGGTGGCGACCTTTGATGGCTTTGTCAACGCACAGATCCGCGCCCAGGTCACCGGCTACCTGCTCAAACAAGAGTACGCGAACGGCGATTATGTGAGGAAAGGCGCGCCGCTATTTCAGATTGATCCGAAGCCCTTTCAGGCGACCCTAGACCAGGCCAACGCGAATCTGGCCGCGGCTCAGGGCAACCTCGCGCGGGCTCAAGCGCAGTTAGGCAAGACAGAACAGGATGTCGCGCGCTACACACCGCTGGCCAAAGAGCAGGCCATCAGCCAGCAGGAACTCGATGACGCCGTGCAAGCCAACCTGGCCGCCAAGGCCCAGGTGGACTCCGCTAAGGCGGCGATCGACGGCGCCAAGGCGGCCATTGACACAGCGAAGTTGAACCTCGGGTTCACAAGCGTCGTCTCGCCGATCGACGGCATCGCGGCCATCTCGACCGCCCAAGTCGGCGACCTTGTCGGTCCCGGGACCCCCGCTCTCACTACCGTCTCCACCATCAATCCGATTCTCGTCAACTTTACCCCCAGTGAGCAGGAATACCTCACTGCCGCGACGCTGGGCGGGGGCGAGGAGGCAATGCGGCGCAAGCTGGAGTTTCAACTGACCTTGAGCGATGGCTCCACTTTCCCGTACAAGGGGCAGCTTTACGCCATTAACCGCGAGGTGGACGTGAGAACGGGCGCCGTTCTTGTTCAAGCCCAGTTCCCGAATCCTGGCAATCTGCTTCGCCCCGGCGGTTTCGGACGCATCAGCGCCGTCACTAGGATTCAGCAGGGCGCGTTGCTGGTGCCCGCGCGCGCCGTGAGCGAATTGCAAGGCGGCTACCTGGTGGCCGTGGTCGGTGACGACAACAAGGTAAGCCTCCGGCCCGTCAAGGTGGGCGCGCGGGCCGGCGCCATGTGGATTATCCAGGAGGGAGTGAAGTTGGGGGATCGCGTGGTCGCCGAAGGCACGCAGAAGGTAAGAGACGGGTTGGTGGTGAATCCGAAGCCTTTCCAGCAAGCACCGGCAGCCGCTAGTCCTGGTTAGGTGGCGGAAAGGACGATTTCGGGCGGGGGCAGCCGCGGCAAGTCTAAGAAGAATCTGAATTCCTACTCAGGGGCCTGAGTAACTCACATCATGTCTAAATTCTTCATCAATCGTCCCATCGTGGCCATGGTGATTTCCATCCTCATGGTCATCGTCGGCACGGTGGCGATGCTCAGCTTGCCCACCGCCCAGTTTCCCAACATCGCCGACCCTCAGATCCAGGTCCAAGCCACTTACCCGGGCGCCGACGCCTTGACGGCGGACCAATCCGTGGCCACGCCCATCGAGCAAAAGATGAGCGGCGTGGACAACATGGAGTACATGTATTCCCTCAACCAGAACAGCGGCCTCTCCTGGTTGACGGTGGACTTCAACATCAAGACCGACCCCAATTTCGATCTGATTCTCACCCAAATGCGCCAGACCCAGGCGGCCTCGCAACTGCCGTCTCAGGTGAACGCCCAAGGCGTGGTGGTGCAGAAATCCACGGCCGCCCCCCTGATGTTGTTTGACCTCTATTCTCCCAACGGCACCTACGACGCCCAGTTTCTGGCCAACTACGCCTATATCAATATCAACGACAATCTCACTCGCTCTTACGGGGTTGCCAGCGTCTCCGTGTTCGGCGCCGGCCAGTACGCCATGCGCTTATGGGTGGACCCCGATCAGTTGGCCAAGCTGCAGATCACGGTGCCCGAGATCGTCAACGCCGTCCAGGCGCAAAACACGGTGAATCCGTCCGGACAGGTTGGCGGCGAACCGGTGCCGCCCGGGCAGCAGTACACCTACGCAGTGATCTCCCAGGGCCGTCTGACCACGGAAGAACAGTTCGGCCAAATTGTTGTGCGCGCCAATCCGGATGGTTCCATTGTGCGAGTGAAGGATGTAGCGCGCGTGGAACTCGGCTCCCAGGTGTATAACATGCGCGGCCGGCTGGACGGAAAACCGGCGGCAATTGTGGCCGTCTATCAGCTTCCCGGTTCCAATGCGGTCGCGGCTGCCAAAGGCCTCAGGGATCAGATGGAACTGCTGAAGCAACGCTTCCCTCCAGGCCTTGACTACGCGATCGCCCTCGACACCACGATTCCCGTTACCGAGGGCATCAGCGAGATCGTGCACACGCTGCTTGAAGCCATCGTGCTGGTCATCATCGTGGTGTTTATCTTCCTGCAAGGCTGGCGCGCCACGCTGATACCCCTCCTTGCCGTGCCGGTATCGCTCATCGGGACGTTCATCCTGTTTCCGCTGCTCGGCTTTTCCATCAATACACTCTCGCTGTTTGGACTCGTGCTGGCCATTGGTTTGGTGGTGGATGACGCCATCGTGGTGGTGGAGGCGATCGAACATCACATCGAACACGGACTCTCGCCGAAGGACGCGGCTCTCAAGGCGATGGAGGAGGTGTCCGGGCCGGTAGTCGGCATCGCAATCGTCCTCTCCGCGGTCTTCATACCCACTGCCTTCATCCCGGGCATCACCGGACGCCTTTATCAGCAGTTCGCCGTCACCATCGCGGTTTCCGTCGTCATCTCGGCTTTCAATGCGCTCACCCTCAGCCCTGCCCTGGGCGCGTTGCTGCTTCGGCCTAAGAAGGAATCGCGGGGACCGCTGGCAGTGTTCTTTCGCGGGTTCAACAACGTCTTCGCCAAGGCTACAAATGGTTACGTGAACTGGTGCAGCGCGCTCATTCACAAAATGGGCTTCACCATCATTCTGCTGCTCGGTTTCAGCTTTCTTGCCGGCTGGTTTGGCACCAAACTTCCCACCAGCTTCCTGCCGGACGAAGACCAGGGCTATGTGTACGTCATTTTACAGCTTCCCAATGCCGCTTCGCTGCAGCGCACGGACGCAGTTTCGAGCCAGGTTGAAGACGCGCTGAAGAACACGCCGGGCGTCGCCCACGTAACCACCGTGATGGGCTACAACATGTTGAGCGGCGTTCAGAATGTTTACAGCGCCTTCTTCTGGGTGACCCTCAAGGAATGGAAAGAACGCACCGCGCCCGATGAGCAATACGAGGCCATTAAGGCACACATGAACGCTGCCCTGAGGGGAGTTGCCGGCGGCGTTGCGGTAGCCATTCCTCCACCCGCCATTCCCGGTGTGGGCGCCTCGGGCGGCTTCCAGTTTGTACTCGAAGACCGGTCCGGACAGGGCGTCCAGTTTCTCGCCCAGAATTTGAATACTTTTCTCACCGAGCTGCGTAAGCGGCCTGAAATCTCCGGCGCTTTCACCGTGGCGCTGCCCGCGGTTCCGCAACTTTATGCCCGGGTGGATCGCGATAAGGTTTTGAAACAGGGTGCATCCCTGAGTGACGTCTATCAGACGATGCAGGCGTTTATGGGCGGCGCCTTCATTAATTTCTTCAACCGCTTTGGGCGCACGTGGCAGGTTTACGTCCAGGCCGAAGGCAAGTACCGCACCCAGGCCGAGAACGTGGGCCGGTTCTACGTCCGCAACGGTCAGAGCCAGATGGTGCCGCTTTCGGCTGTTACCTCCATCGAGCCGCGGCTGGGCCCTGAGTACACCATGCACTACAACATGTATAACGCCGCGCAGATCAGCGGCAGCGCCGCCACCGGTTACAGTTCGGCACAAGCGATGAAGGCTCTCGAAGACGTTTTCGCCAAGACGATGCCGCGAGAAATGGGCTTCGATTACATGGGCATGTCCTATCAGGAGCAGAAAGCGCAAAAGGGCGTGCCCGCGTCGGTCATCTTCGGGTTCTCGGTGCTCTTCGTTTTTCTCATCCTGGCAGCGATGTACGAGAGCTGGACGCTGCCTTTCAGCGTGCTGCTCAGCACGCCCGTGGCGGTATTCGGCGCCTTTGGCACCCTGTATCTGCGCCGGTTCGAGAGCCTGTCTTTCGAGACCAATGTTTACGCCCAAATCGGTCTTATCATGCTGATTGGTCTCGCCGCCAAGAACGCCATCTTGATTGTGGAATTCGCCAAAGCGGAGTTCGAGAAAGGCCGTTCCTTGATGGACGCATCGCTGGAAGGCGCCAAGCTTCGGCTGCGCCCCATCCTGATGACCTCTTTCGCGTTTATCTTGGGCTGCGTGCCGCTCTGGAGGGCGTCCGGAGCCGGCGCCATATCGCGGCAGGTGATGGGCAGTGCCGTGATCGGCGGCATGACCGCTGCCAGCGCCATCGCCATCTTCATCATCCCCGCTTTGTTCTACGGGGTAGAGAAACTGGGCGGGGCCAAACACGAAGCACCGAAGACGGAAGGGGGCGGTGCGAAATGACGGCGAGAAACTTGCTTCCTTCCGCGCGATCGTCTTCTAAAGCCCCGGAAAGGCGGCATATCTTAGCCCAGGGCGAAGGCCCTGAGTCGGAACTTCGAACCCTGGGAGCGCGGGCGTCTCGCCCGCTCCTGGGGCTTCCTCCCAAGGACTTAGCATCGACGGCGGGCGGGACGCCCGCGCTCCCAGGCATTTCTTCGCGGCTTCTGACGCCGTGGACTAAGCTATACCGCTCCTTCGGAGCTGACCTAAGTGGCGAACTTCTGAGACATAACACTAGACCCCGCACACGCTGGCTTCTCGCCCTTCTACCTTTGATTGTCCTCCTTCCCGCGTGCCTGATGGGTCCCAATTACAGTCGCCCCAAGGTGAACGTGCCGCCGACGTTCCGCGGGGCCGAGGGCGCGGCGCAGCAGGCCTCCTTTGCCGATTTGCCCTGGTGGGAGGTCTTCAAGGACCCCACGCTACAGGACCTCATCAAAAAGTCGCTCGCCAACAACTATGACCTGCTGGTCGCCGTCGAGCGCATCGAGCAGGCGCGACAATTGGCCGCACAGGCGCGGTCCCAGTTTTTCCCCTGGTTCGACTACTCAGGAGCCATCGGGGGCACCAAGAACCCGCTGGGAGTCATTGCCGGCGGAGGTGAAGTCAAGTCGAAATCGGAAGGCGCGGCTCTTGTAGCCATCAGTGCGACCTGGGAAGCTGACGTTTGGGGCCGCATCCGGCGCTCAAACGAGGCTGCGAACGCTCAATACCTGGCCACCGAGGAAGCCAGGCGAGCCGTAATGCTTTCGCTGGTGAGCGACGTGGCGCAGGCCTACTTCGAGCTGCTGGGCTTGGACCTTCAACTCGAAATCGCCAAACAGAACACGGCTTCGTTTGGGGATACCTTGAAGCTCTTCAACCAGCGCCTGGAAGGCGGTGTGGCCTCGAAGCTCCAAACCTCGCGAGCCGAGGCCGCCCAGGCCACCGCTGCGGCCACGATTCCTGAGCTGCAGAGGCAGATTGAGCTGAAAGAAAATCAGATCAATCTGCTGCTCGGTCAGAATCCTGGCTCCGTGCCGCGCAGCTCGAAGTTGCTTGACCAGACCTTGCCGCCTGACGTCCCCGCCGGTCTGCCTTCCGCGCTGCTCGAACGCCGGCCCGATGTGCTGACGGCCGAGCAACAGATGCGTGCCGCTAACGCTCAGATCGGGATCGCGACCGCCAATTTCTTTCCCCAGATCGGGCTCACGGCGTTCTTAGGCCGCGGCAGTTCTCCGCTCTCTCAATTCTCAAACCCGAACGCATTAATCTGGAACGCGTTGCTTCGTGCTGCCGGCCCCATCTATCAGGGCGGGAACTTGAAGGCTCAGAAGCGCCAGACTATCTCTTTCTGGAAGCAGACGGTGCTGCAATACCAGCAGACGGCACTTAGTGCTTTTCAGGATGTCTCGAACGCCTTGATCTCACGAGAGCAATATGAGGCCACCCGCGTGGAACAGGCTCGCGCCGAGCAGGCTTACGAAGAGGCCGTCAAGGTCGCCTTTCAGCGCTACAACGCCGGAAAGGCGAGTTACTACGAGGTTCTCGAAGCGCAGCAACTGCTTTTCCCAGCGCAGAGCAGTCTGGCTCAGACCGAGCTCAACCAGCGCGTGGTGATTGTGCAGCTCTACAAGGCGCTCGGTGGCGGATGGAACCTGCAAGACCCGCAGTGGGCCGGGCCGCAGGCGGCGCCATCAGCAGCGCCGAACCCTTAGGAGTGCGGGCGCGTCGCGCCGCCTTGTAGGGCCGGGGCTTGCCCCGGCCAAGGCCGACCCAAGGGTCGGCCCTACCAACCCGCAAATGCAGATTAGAACTCTCGCCTGGCAAGCCTTCCATGAGCTCCACCTCCCATCCCGACGCGCCCGCTGCCGCACCCAAGCGTGCGCTCGTGGTGGGCGCAGATCCAGACCTTCTGACCTTTCTCTCAGGAGTTTTGGGATCCGAAGTCTGGACCCTCCAGCAGGTTCCGAACAACGCGTCGGCGTTGGTCGCGGCCGCCAAGGAACATTTTGACCTCATCATTACCGGCGAAGAGACTTCCGGCCGGGAAGACGTCGAACTCCTGCGCAAAATTCGGCGGGTACGCCCGCACACTCGCCTGATCATTCTCACCAGCCAAAGTACCACCGAGGACGTTATCAGTTCCATGCGCGAGCGAGCCTTTAGCTATTTCTCCAGGCCTTATTGCCTCAACGACCTTGCTGCCATGATTCAACACGCGGCGGAGGAAGCGTGCTGGGACGATGGCATCGAAGTGGTCTCCGCGACGCCGGAGTGGATTCGCACCCAGGTGCGCTGCGACTTGAAGACCGCAGACCGGTTGCTGCAATTTCTCGACGAGGTGGCCGACTTGCCCGATGAGGAGAGGCATGAGGTTGCCCGGGCATTTCGGGAGATTCTGGCGAATGCTATTGAGCACGGCGGGCAGCTCGATCCGATGAAGAGCGTCGAGATCGACTACGTGCGCGCGCGCCGCATGGTGACGTGCCGCGTGGCTGATCCCGGCCCGGGCTTCAACTGGGATGAGATACCCCATGCCGCGGTCGCGAATCCGGAAGATGACCCGATTAGGCATATGGAAGTCCGAAGCGAACAGGGAATGCGGCCCGGCGGGTTCGGGATTCTGTTGGCCCAGCAGCTCGTAGACCAGCTCGTTTACAACGAGACGGGCAATGAGGTCCTCATGGTGAAATACCTGGCGGCCCCTGCGGCTAATGCGCCCTGAGCCGGGTGTGACCGTGGCGAGCTCGTTTGCTGGTTTATGCGTGAGCGATGTCACAGCGAATGATGACGTGAGGCGTATCCTAGTCTTGTGTTGCACCCGTTTGCGACCCCGAGTCATGACCGTGGTGATGGCAATGTCGGGGCTGGCGGCTGTCTTTCCAACTTGCCAGGCACAGGAGACGGTTCCGCAGGCGCCGGCAAAAAAGACCGACCAGCAGATCAACGTGAATTGGCTTTATGGATCCTACGTTCCCAAGGAAGTTCCGCTCCGTTCGCTGACGAATCACGAAAGAGTCAAGCTTTATGTGCGTCAGAGCTTCACCACACCCGGCATTTACGTCAAGACGGCTTTATTTTCTATCGGCGACCAGATCGATAACAGCCCACCGGAGTGGGGAAGTGGGTTCGCAGGCTTCGGACGGCGCTTCGCCTCCCGGCAGGGACAGTTCGTGGTTCAGAATTCTTTCAGTTCGCTGGGCAATGCCATGCTGGGATACGAGCCTCGTTATGATCGTTGCCGCTGTTCCGGGTTTTGGCGAAGGACGGGGCACGCCCTGCTGCGAGACTTCTTCACCTACAACCGCACTGAAAAAGAATTGCGGCCACAGATCCCCCTTTTTGTTGCAGCCTTCGGCGCCGGAGTCGTTGCGGGCACCTGGAAGCCGAATAATGACTTGGTGGGTGAGGGCTACCGGAGTGTGATCACTCAAGCTGGCTTCGGCTTTCTGGCGAATTGGGTGGGCGAGTTTGCGCCCGACGCCAAACGAATCTTGCGGAAGAATAAGGGGGGAGGAACGAGCGCTGGAAAAAACTGAATGCCGCGTGGGGACGGTCCGATGATTTGCCGCCTAGGCGCAACGAGCTTGCCTATCGCGGAACAGTCTTAACCGGGATTCGTCAAGCTTGGGACAGGATGGGAAGGGCACGCTTTTAACCGTGCCGCAAAAGGCGCTCCCCATAACCCTGTCGCTTTTGCTGCGCGCGAGCGGCGTCGCAAGGCCGCCGCTCGCGCAGAAGCACAAACAAGATCATATCCACGTTTTTCGGCGGGGTTAAAACCCCGCCCTTCCACGGGCAACGGGAGTGTCATGAATAATCCAAGTTAAAGGAGGAAGCTATGAGAAATCTTGGAAAGGTTGTGGTCTTATTAGTTGCTTGCTTCATACTGGTAAGCGCGCCCGGAGTGCGCGCGGAGGGACCGCAACAGCAGCCATCACAAACCCAGGCTGCGCCGGCGCAGAAAAGTCCCGCCGCAAGCCTGGGTGTGTTCCCGTACCCTACCAAAGGGCAGGATGCTGCCCAGCAGCAGAAGGATGAAGGCGAATGCTACTCGTGGGCCAAGCAGCAGACGGGCATAGATCCTGCTGCGCCCCCGCCACCCCCTGCAGAAGCAAAACAGGCAAAAGGCGGAGCAGTGAAAGGTGCAGCAAAAGGGGCCGCGGGTGGCGCTGCCGTTGGAGCCATAGCCGGGGACACCGGAGACGGCGCGGCCATTGGAGCAACAGCAGGTGCAGTGCGCGGGCGGCGGCAGCAAAAGAAGGCCAACAAGCAGGCCCAGCAACAAGCACAGGCGGCAGCCGGCCAGCAACAACAGCAGACGCTGGACACCTTCAAAAAGGCATTCGGCGGCTGCATGGACGGCCGCGGCTACTCCGTGAAGTAAGCTGCATTAAGCAGAGTGGATCCGTCGCAGAAGCCAGCGCCAGCCTACGGTGCAGCGCGCAACGAGTAACCCCGAGTCGCTACCGCAGCAGCCACCGGGAAGGTTTCACAACACCCATCGTGCCCTGCCGTTCGAGGGCGTTCGTGATTTCTCGAAAAGCTGTGGAAGCCGCTCATCCGGCGCGGCTGAAGCCGTGCCCTTTTACGCTCTGGCCTAAACGAGAGCGGTCATCACTTGAGGGCGTGGGGGTTACCTATGTTCAAGACTTTGGCCAGCCTGGTGAGTTTCGCCTTGCTGCTGGGCACCGTGGCGGCAACAGTCTCGCGCCCGGCCCTCGCGCAGCATACTGTCGGCTTGAGTCCTGAGGAGGCGCTGGCGAAGCTGCTGGAAGGTAACCAGCGCTTCGTTGCCCGCAAGGCTCAGCATCCCGACCAAAGTGTCACCCGGCTGCACGAGGTGGAATCCGGGCAACATCCCTTTGCGGTGATCCTGAGCTGCTCGGACTCGCGCGTTCCCCCGGACGTAGTTTTCGACGAGGGTCTCGGCGACCTCTTCGTGATCCGCGTGGCCGGCAACGTCACCGACAACGCCGTGATCGGCAGCATCGAATATGCAGTTGAGCACCTCGGCACACCCTTGGTGGTGGTACTTGGCCACCAGAGCTGTGGCGCGGTGCAGGCGGCGGTGAAGGGTGGAGAAGAGGGGAACCACATCCACAGCTTCGTGGACGCCATCAAGCCCCTGGCGGAGGAGGCGAAAAAGCGTCCAGGGGACCCCGTGGACACCTGTGTGCGACTGAACGTGGCGCACGTCGTTGAGCAGCTACGGACCTCGGAGCCCGTTCTGGCCCCGCTCTGCAAGCAGTCCAAACTTCGCGTCGTTGGCGCCTATTACAGCCTTCACACGGGCACCGTGAGCTTGCTGCCGTGACTTGGCATCTTCCCATAGGCTGCCGCGGCCTTTCTGGCGTCGTGGCGAAAAGCCGCGACCTTGGCAAGCGCGTGCTACCTGCAACAATCCTGGCGGCGCGAGCCTGAACATCGTTCGCCACCCCTCGTAACCTGGGCGAGCTTTACGCCCCCGCCCTGACGCAACGCAACTAGCCTACGCCACAGTGGCTAACGGCCAAGCCTACCGATCTTGACAAAAGCGGCGGGGCGTGCTATAAGCAGAGTGTTGTTCACTGGGAGGTTCCTACGCTTCCACCATGGCGCGTATCCGGTTCACCGGCCACCCCGACGCACGGCACGCGTGACTCTGCCACCTGGGGGACACTCAAAAAATCGCGAAATGAAGGAGGGTCCCACGATGTTGTTGATAATAAAGGAGCGATTTTGGGAACCCACGATGTCTATGAAAATAAAAGATTTATTGTTGATAGCCCACGATGTTACATAAAACAAGGGGTTTGCGGCCGAAGCTCGCTGGACTTCTGACTCGGCCCGGGCTATGCATCGAAGAAATTAACGAACGAAGCCAAGAGGTTATTGAAAACAAAGGACATCATTCTTCAAACCCCGATCAAAGCCAAGAGGTTATTGATCCACAACAGGTTGCCTGTTAGACGGCCCTCAAAAAAAGGCCGGGTATAACTACTTATTATAAGGTTTCTTAATGCTCGGGTTCCGCACACAGGGGTGGTGATTCAGCTCGAGTTGTGGCGGCGGGTTTACCCCGCTCATCTCGTGGGCCCCTTGGTGGCGCGTCTACGCCACACATCCGGGGCGTGCGAACTGTCAATTTTGACAGTTCTTTGTGGCGCCTACGAATGATACATTGGTAGGGAAAGGGTAGGAAACGACGACTTTGAGTCTCAGCACCCCGACAAGCCGGAGGACTGTAGGCGGCGGCGTGTGCCGGAGCATCTGCGGTGACTTCGCAGGGTCGTCATCATAGACCTGGAGGTCGAAAACGTATGACGACTTTTCGAGTGTATTGGCTGAGTGCAGCAGCGGCGTTGTGGGCCGCGCTTGCAACGCTTTGCCTGGCCGCCCCCTCACCCCAGCAATCGGGTGAGACGGCTGCGCAGCCGGCTTCCGCTGCAGTGGAAACTCAGGCCGTGTCTCTTCCGCACCTGCAAGAAAGTGCTTCCGTAGCGGTAAACGGCCCGTTCCAGAATCCGTTTGCGGCTTTCGGACGCAGTGTGACGGACGCAAATCGCAACTCGACTGACGCTGAACCTGCGGCCGCACCCGCAGCGTACCCTGGAGCCCCTGCGCCTTCGCCTTCGTCCTCAAGCTGGGCGCCGACGCACTTCGAAATTGTGGGTTTCGTTTTTTGGAGAAACGTCACGAGTAACGGTGGTCTCACCACCACCAACTACGGCAGCGCCAACTTCAGTGATCTGCGCATCGGCAATATGGCTGCCGGTCCCGATTTCCGCTTCACCTGGACCCCGGACCGCAAAATACTGGGAGCGACCAGCAAAGTCTGGTTTGACTACGACCATATCAACCGGTCCCGCACGACCACGGTTACGAAGAGTATCGCATTGCCGGGCACCATCTACATCGTCAATTCGACCCTGAACGCCGATTTGAAGACCACCGAGTGGGTGGTCGGGTATGCGGGTCGTTGGGGCAACGAGAAGTTCAAGATTGGTCCCTACGGTACACTGGGTCGGCTCACCACGAATTTCACGCTCACCAACCTGACCGCCAATGCGCCGCCGCCGATCACAAAAAGTGTGAATTACCCAAACCTTATCGGCACGCTAGGCGTTGACTTCGATTATACGCCGGTACAGCAGTTCGACTTTTACGGAAGGCTAGGCGCGAATCCCTGTTGCGGCGGGGGGTGGCACGTATTCGAGTCTGAATTCGGGGCAAAGTATTACTTCAGACGAAATCTCAGCGTACTGGGTGGAATCCGCTACGACTATCTGAAGCGGGACTTTACAGTCGCCGCCACGGAGGTGGGTAACACCAGCGTCGGACCGTTTTCCGGCTTTCTGAAGTTCCCGGGCTGGGGACCTTTCGTGGGCGCCTCGTTCAGGTTTTAGAGTGTTGCGGCGGCAGTTAAGAGAGGACGAGATCTTCGTTTGAACGAAGCCGGAATGTTATTGATAACAAGTGACTTAAATTTATGAACCGGCTGAAAGCCCGATGTTATGAAAGCAAGCTAGTTAGCTCCGTCAAGCCGCAGCCTGGTGGATCAAGCGGACGATACCGCCCGAAGCCGCCTCGCGGCCAGCGTCAACATCAGGCGAGTCATTCCGGTGAGGATCATGCTGATGCCCAGCAGAATTCCGATGACGTACCACGCGCTTGAGACCAGGTGCCGCCAAATGATAAGCGCGAGGATCACGGTGATGATTCCGTTGAAGAGCATCCAGCCCGCTCCGGGTGACCCGCGCACCTTGAAGTAAGCGGCGAGGTCCGCAATGCCCTCGACGAAGAGGAAAATGGAGATCGCCAACGTCAGCGTCGCCATGCCGAGAAGAGGGTGAATGAGAAAGTAAATGCCCACGCCCAGATAGAGAACGGCCACCAGCAGCTTCCACGCGATACTGCCGGCCCCCTTGGCTTGGAAGGCATGCAGAAACTGGAAGACGCTGCTGAAAATGAGCACCCATCCGATGACGAGTACGGCTCCGAAAGAGACTTCCCAGGGCAGGGCCAGGGCGAACATGCCGGCCACAATGGAGAGTATGGCCCAGGCGATCCCCCAACCGAAGGCTCGCTTTGAAACGGCTTCCGTTGCTTCGCTCATCCTGCCTCCTCTAGCCTATATGACTGTGCGCTCACGCTGATCTTTCGGGCCGCGCCGGGCGCGCCCCCTGCGGGCTCGCCGAAAACCGCCGCCATGAAAAATCAAGGTCGCCGCCCGCCAAAAACCGGACTCCGAGAATACTCCAGATAACGCCGGCGCTCAAGGAATTCGTGCCCGACTTGCGCGATTGCGGCTGGTCAGCGCCTGCGACGCGGACGAGGCGCCTCTTTCACACCATGCGGAGGCCTGCTAAACTAGAGTTATCGGGGTGGTGACCGTGTTTTTGAAAGATGCACGCCCGGTCTGCGCTTTTCCCGGCTCTTCCGGAATTCAACAACGGTTCGTGCTCCCGGCGATGCTCCTGGCGCTCGCGCTTGCGGGTCCAACCGCATCGGGAGTGGCGCAGTCGAACGCCCCGGCCCCAGCGAATCAATCTGCGTCTTCGAATCCACCGAACAACGCCGGCACCAAGCCCAAGCCGGTTGCCCTCGATCAGGGTGGTAGGATCAATCTCATCCGTGGACTTTCCAGCGAGGTCGCCGTGGCCAAGCTGGCCCTTCCGCGCGGGAAGCATGGAGTGTACCTGGACTCCCATGGCAAGCTCGACCAGGCCAAGGCAATGCAGGAGCTCAGGGAGAATGGTCCTGCCGTTAATGCAGGCACGCCCATTGAGATCACCAAGGTTGATTTCAAAGCGGACAGCCTGACGTTTGAGATCAACGGCGGTGGCAAGAATGGCCGGCATTGGTATCAACACATCGAGATTGGGATGGGTACCAGCACGCAGCCCATTGCCCCGCAGGACCCCAATCAGGCGATGGTTTACGGCTCCTACGTTACCGTGAAGTTTCCGGGGCGCGTTCCGGAGCTCACGGTGGCCGAAACGAAGCAACTGCTCGCGCCAGTGCTTGACTTTGAGCGCCACTCACCGACCGTACTTTACTCGCCGTCAGTGCCACCCAAGGTCAAAGCAGCAATCAAGAATCATGAGGTGCTGGTGGGGATGGATCACGACGCCGTGCTTTCCGCCAAGGGACCGCCCGACCGCAAAGTGCGTGAGGATCAGCCGGACGGCAGCGAGAAGGAAGACTGGATTTACGGCCTTCCCCCGCACGTGCTCTACGTCACCTTTGACGGCGATACGGTGGTGAGGGTGAAGCAATACTAGAAGACTGCGTTGCTCAGCATTCTCACCACTGAAACTCCACCCTTGTCCGATGCGTCGCGAACTCTCCGTACGGTTCAACGCACAGCGTGCGAATCACGCTCTCGCTCTCTGTGTAAGCCAGAAGAGCGGTGAGCGCGTTGCGGGATTTTTCGCCGAGCGCCAGATAAGGGTCCGGAAGGTAGAAGTCAGTTTGCGGTCCCGCGATCACATAGCGGCCCACGAATCGTCCGTTGAGGTAGAGCAAGGCGTCGCGCTCAGCCTCGAAGCTGACCTTCCACGGAATCGACCATCCTTCAGGCGCAGCAGGTACACCAAACAAGGCTTGACACCAGCAGAACGCCGGCACAATTCCACTCTGGCCGGAGGCGCTCACCGATGTGCCCTTCGGGGGCTTAAACTTGGGGTCAAGTCGGCGGCCTTGCATTGCGGGCGAAAACTGCTGAACCTGCCACTTCTCGATCGATGTGCTGGAGGACTCATTTTCTCCGAGACGGACCGTAGCGACGCCCTTCATCTCGGCGATATTCTCGCCGAAGTTCGGAGCGCCGAACAGCTCGTAGGAAATCTCCAGCGTGTTGCTTCCCGAGTGGGCGTAATCCGCCAGCGCAAAATCGGCGGTCTTCAAGGGTTTGGAGGCTTGCGGCACCAGCTTCCCGTTGATGAACACCTTCTTGCCGTCGCCGGCGAAGGCGGTGATGAACATCCGCGGCTGGTCCTGGTAGTTGAATTCGGCCTGATACTTGACGTAGCCGTAAGGCAGCGGGCCCAGGTCGTCGAGCGGCCGCAATGGCGTGGTGAGCCAGTGGCCCTGGGCGGGATCAAAGCGCTCAATGGATATCGGCACTGGCTTCGGATTTTGGCGCGCAGCGGGCACTTGCGGCGTGCTGACGTTGAACGTCAATGTTTCCCAATGCCGATCGAACTGAAGCTCGGTCTCTGCACCATCCAACCACAGCTTTTGCGGAATCGGGGGAATCAGCGCCTTCACCGTGTGGTTGCCGGACGCGAAGTCAAGATCGGCCCAGACTGTTTTCTTTGACCGCCCGCTTCCCGCGATTACCGCGGCATCCGTAAAGAACGGGACTGCGAAAGTGCCCTTCTGCTCCTCTTTAGGTAAAGCAGCGCTGCCGGGCAGAATCGAGTTCGGCCATTCTACGGTCCAGCTCTTTAGCGCCAGCTCGCGCGGCACCACGATCACCTCAAGGTCTCCCCGATAGAGCAGCATCTTTTCGGCCTGCTCGACGCGCACGCCGCACACCCAGGACTCAAACTCCCGGTCCCAATACTGGTATACCGTCTCACCTTCTACATGGGGCTCATTTTCCTCGGTCTCGGCGTCGAGGCTGAATTCCACCAGGCGGCCGGGCTCATCGTAGATCACCAGATACGCGCGACCGCTATCTGAGTAGCCTAGCACTTCGCCGGTGCTATAGCGAAGCACGTGATCGCCGACGGGAATCTGCACGGGCAGCATCTTCATCTCGTGCGGGCCCAGTTCCAGCTCGCCCTCGCGCGGCACGGTGATGGGCCTATGCGTAGGGGAATTGGGGTCTTGAAATGTAGCCTTGAAATGTTGGCTAGCGTTCCCGTTCTCCCGGATAAACACCACTCCGCTCTTGCCGTTCACTCGCAGTGAGACGCTCACCTGCGGATTGGTGGAGCTGGTTGCGTTAGCCGCCGCCTCGGTCCGGATCAGCATGGGGCCGAAGAGCTTCAACGAAGCGCCGATGCCGCGCGCGGCGTAATATTTTTCCCACAACCCTCCCGGCTCACGCAGGGGAGCAGCATAGTCATACGTGGTGGTCAGTTTCTTGGCAGCCCAATCAAAGTTGGTGCCGCCGAAGCCCATATAGTAGTTGTAGTAGGTCACGCCCTGCTCGATGGCGGTCTTGGAAACCAACTCAAGCTGGCGCCCGTTCACGCCGTCCTGGTCCACGGAAAGCTTACCCCCGAACTCGGAGAACCATCCACCCTGAAGCTCGGTGATGCCCAGCGGCGCTTCCGGCTGCTCGCGGCGCAGCTTGGCAAGCGCGGGGATCACTTCCTGGGTCACGTGCCACCGCGGGTAGAAATTGCAGGTGTCCATGATGCGCGAGAAGTCGGGGTCCTGGCGGTTGCGCACTTGCTTCGTCCAGCAGGTGATGAGCGGGATATCGATGCCAGATTTCCACGCCATCTGCGCCAGCGCGCGCACGTACGCGGCCTTGTCCGCGTCGGGCAGCTTCCAATAGTCGTACTCGTTTTCAATCTGCATCAGGATGATGGGCCCGCTGTGGGTCACCTGATGGCGCGCAATCACTGGCAGAACCTCGTTGAACCAATGCTGCGAAGTACGGATGCTTTCGGGGTCATTCGAGCGCAGGGGAAAGCGCCGATTGATGACCCAACGCGGGAAGCCCCCGGAATCCCATTCCGCGCACACATAGGGACCAGGACGGGCGATGATGTAGAAGCCCATGCTGCCCACGAGCCTCACGAAGTCTTCAAACTCGCTGAGATCCACATGGCCCTGTTCGGGCTCGTGGTAGTTCCAGAAAACGTAGGTCTCAATCACGTTGAAGCCCGCGGCGTGCAGCTTCATCAGCCGATCGCGCCACAGCTCTCGCGGACACCGAGGATAGTGGAAAGCTGCGCCGAACAGAAACATGTCCCGGTCATTGACGGTGAAGCACTGGCCGTCATAACGGATAAACCCCGGCATCGGGAATTGCACTGCGGCCGGTCCGGCTACGCCGGCCGATCCTGCCAGCCCGTCATGCGCCTGCGCTCGCGGAGGCAACAGAAGCGCGCCACCCAAACCCGAACCGAGACCCGCAGCCAACGGCGCCGAAACGACCGATCGCAAGAAGTCGCGCCGCGAACTGGGGCTGATGCCGCCTTCCTCTTGTCCAGGTTGCTCAGAGTTCTCTGGGCCAGACTTGTGCATATCAGCCGCGCCTCCGATCAGTGCCGTAAGTAAATTGATCTATACAGAAATTGGACATCGGAAGATATTCCGAAGTCAACTTGGCGGAGGTCAACGGCGGCGCACGTCTAGACTGCCTGGGCAGGGGATTCAACTGTAGCCATCCTAAATGAGCTAAGCACCATATTTATCAATAACATTCCAGGATGTTCGGGTCTAAGTCATTTGTTTTCATATACATTCCAGGGTATTCTCATTTGTCCCATTTTTCTCATTTCCGGTCCTTTATTATCAACAACATTCCAGGATAGGCCGAAAAAAATTCTTAAAATTTTGTGCCGCGAGGGACAGAACCAGAACGGCCATCCAGTAGCACCGATGATGAAAAAACTCGATTCACGTCATTTCGAGCGGAGCGAGGAATCTAATAAGTCTTTTATTTTCAGAGCGAGATTTCTCGCTCCGCTCGAAATGACATGAACCCGCATGCCGTTTCTCATCACACTGTGGGGGCCGTTCGGAGTTGAACCCCGAATTTGGGCACTTGACATCGCATAACCCATTGGCTATCATCAACACCGTGGGATAGGCGAGCTAACCAGCTTATTTATCATGAACATCGTGGGATAGAAAATCCGGTCCTTTGTTTTCAATAACATCGTGGGATGTTCCTTCATTTTCGATGTTAAAATTTGGGTGCCTTCCAAACGGCGAAGCCACCCCGCCGGTTTCTGCCCGTGCTTTTTGGATCGCTTCACGCAACTTGTTCCACCCGAAAATGACCCTTAATTCGACGCCTCGTTCCTGTATAGCATAAGACTTGACGTCTGTCAAGCCATTCTTTCGATTAGCTTTTGCTCAGACTGTAGCGTTTATAGGTAGGCTACATTTGACTTAATGAGAAGGAAGTCGGAGCCATCGGGAGCGATCCCGAACCACTCAGCCCGCCGACATGGAACTGATACCTGATTCCAGGGTGGTTATCGATGTAGAGCGGGGCGCCGAAACGCGTCCTACTGATACTTGAAGCAGAGCAGCGCAGAAGGTGGAACCAGTCCTTGCTTCCATTAACAAGCGCTGCCGTATGGGCCTTCCGAAGAGTGGGGCTTCACCGGATTTCCTCATCCGGCAGCACTTAATATGCAAAGCGAGCGTGACGCGTACGTGATGCCCAAGGTTTGCGGATTTTCCCACCGTCGCCGGTGGAAAAGCCGGGGCTTCGTGCACAGGATGCCTCTGTAACCCAAGCGGTTAGGAATTGTGATAGAATGGAAAAGTGCCGACGGTCGTCAGACTTAATGAACTGCGGGTAGTGGTTTATCCGAATGATCACGGGCCGGCGCATGTCCACGTGATCGGGCGAGGCCACGAGGCGGTGTTTAACCTAGACTGTTGGGCCGGGCCGGTGGACCTGCGGGAGAACTACGGCTTTTCGGGTCGGGAGATCGCCCGCATCGAATCCGGGTTGACGGCCCCCTCTCAGAGGGTGTACTCCAACGCCGCCATTCCCGCGAAGGCGGGAATCCACTGGTTTTGACGGAGCCCCACCAGGCGTGGGAGAAAATTCATGTCGGCTCATAAAGGTATCGAATCGGCTAATCAACGGGCTCGGGCGCTGCAAGCTACAGTTCCCCGAGCTATTTCCGCGAACTATGATCGCAAGACCGGGCGGGTGGTGATTCATCTTAGCTCAAGACTGATTGTCAGTCTTTCGCCGCAGGACGCGGAGGGACTGCAAAACGCCCGGCCCGCACAGCTCGAAGAAATTGAAATCAGCCCTTCGGGCTTCGGCCTGCATTTTCCGAGGCTTGATGCGGACCTCTACGTACCCAGTCTCCTGGAAGGCCTACTCGGCTCCAGGAAGTGGATGGCTTCGAGACTGGGCCAGGTGGGTGGCCAATCGCGAAGCCGAGCCAAAAAAGCGGCAGCCAAGGCAAACGGAAGGCTGGGAGGAAGGCCGAGGAAGACCTTTGCGGCTGGCTGAGCGAGGGTCGCGCGTTTGCGGAGATTGAAGCGGTCGATGTTGCGAGCGCACACGCATCGCAGACCTCCCGGGAAAGCCGCAGAGGAACGCAAGCTACGCGTACCTCTGCGCTACGCCCGCTGACCGTGGCGACAGATTGGCCGGCGGATTGCCAGTGAGGTCGGAACAGTTCTGAAAGCTCAGGCGGGGACTTCAGGCAACTGATAAATGACTGGCCTGAAGGCGGGCGGAGGAATCGGCTTGCCCTCGGCGTTTGCCGCCTCGATCCAGGCGGCTTTAGCTCGGAGTACCTCTGCCAGAGCCTCTTCCGCGGTCTCGCCGAACGCAGAGCAGCAGGAGAGGTCAGGAATGTCCGCTACGTAGCCGCCGTCTTCTTCGCTGTAGAAAATGTTGATGTGGTAGTCTCTCACTCCTCACCGCCTAAGGACAGACTATACCGTTCCGCCAGGCCAAGCAACTGCCTCACCTGGTACGGCTTGGCTTTCCCATGCACTTCCTGGAGGTTCACTAACTCCCGGACGTTGGCGTGAACATAGATGTGGTGGCTCCCACTTATTCGCGCGATCATCGGCCCGATTGCGAACAGATGGTGATTGCGCTGATCGTGAACCGGGAGGGCTTCCCGCTCAGCTATGAGACCTTCGACGGCAACCGGGCGGATGTCTCCACCTTGGAAACCATGCTGCGCCTGATCGAGCGCAAGTACGGCAAAGCGCGCCGCATCTGGGTGATGGATCGCGGCATCGTCAGCGAGGAGAATCTGGCCGCGATTCGCAAACGCGGCGGGCAGTACCTGGTGGGCACGCCGCGCATCCAGATGAAGCGATTTGAGGCGGAGCTGCTGAAGGACGACTGGATTCAGGTGCGTCCCGCAGTGGAGGTGAAACAGGTCACGATTCCGCAAGGAGAAGAGACCTACATCCTGTGCCGCACGGCGGGCCGCAAGGAAAAAGAGAAGGCCATTCGGGAGCGGTTTTCCACGCGCCTGGAGCAGGCCTTGAAGCGCCTGGAGAAAACCATCGCCACGGGCCGGCTGAAGGACCGTCACAAAATGGAGCGGCGCTTGGGCAAGATCCAGGCCCGCCATGCGCGGGTGAGCGAGCTCTATGATCTGGCGCTGCGCGACACGCCGGAAGGCGTTCGTCTGGTCTGGAAAATGAAAGAGGAAAGAGGGACCTGGCGGGACCTGCGGGAAGGTGCCTACATGTTGCGCACCAATCTGACAGCGGGATCGGCCGAAGAACTGTGGTCGAAGTACATGCAATTGACGGAAGCGGAGGCCTCGTTCCGCGCCCTGAAGAGCGAGCTTTCCATTCGGCCGTTGTTTCATCAGAAGGAGCCCCGAGTGAAGGCCCACGTGCTGGTGGCGTTTCTCGGTTACGCGCTCTGGGTAACGCTGAAGCATCTGCTCAAGCGGCGGCCGGTCCCCTTACTGCCGTCCTCGAGGAGCGGTGAACCAACCGTTCCGCCGTTGTCGCCGATGAAGGCGCTGGATCTGCTCTCGACTTTGCAGAGTGCCGACATCGTCCTGCCCACTACCGATGGTCGTGAGATCCGGCTGCGCCGCATCACCGAACCGACGACGGAGCAGAAATGCCTGCTCCACCAACTCGGGATCAGCTTGCCGGAAGGGCTTAAGTTTCATGCAAAATGTAGTGCAGACTCGGCGATAGCCTAGCCTGATTCGGAAGGGGTTAGGTGATCCTTGGACCATTCCGTGACGAACTTGGGCTAAGAAATTCCTCAGCTCAGTGTCGGTGAGTAAGCTCGAGCAACTCGCTGGGATTCGGGACGTCCCCGGCGACGGCTTCTAGACACAGCCCATCAAGCATCACTCGGCAGCGGGCAGCCACGGTCAGTATTTTTCTGACCGCCGCCGGCTGGCGCAGACCCTTGGTTTGCGGGGGGTCTCCGATCTCGCGAAGCGACTTGTCGATGCCGCTCGTGGTCGCGGGTTGTTTCTCGCGGCTCTAAGAAGTGTTTCCAGCCCGTAAAGAGAAGC
>DATJYK010000050.1:0-18639 GCA_035578005.1 Terriglobia bacterium | reverse complement strand
TGAACCCCGACGCGCTTCCCCGTGCGAGCGGCTTCCTGCACGGCGGCGCTGAGCTGCGCCTCGGTGTACTGATAGGGTGTGGAGAATTGGCCCGCCTGCAGGGAGTCCGAACCAGTTTCGTAGACTTTGATGAAGTCGGCTCCCTCTTTGATTTGCTGGCGGATCACCGTCACCAGTTCGTCCGCATTGTTCGCGTAGGTCGCATTCGAGAGGATGTGCTGCTCGGGATTGCCGAAGTTGGCATCTTCGTGCCCGCCGAGAATGTCCACCGCGTTGCCACTCACACGCAGGCGCGGACCAGGAACCGAACCCCGATCAATGGCATTGCGGACCGCGGTGGAGGCTGACCCTGCACCTTCGGTCCCCATGTCCCGCTCGGCGGTGAAGCCCGCCATCAGGTCGTCCCGGGCCGCCAGGGTGGCGGAGATCGTGCGCTGGGGTACGGATTCCAGCACGGTCTGCAGCGCTTCGTTACCGGGGTGCAGGAAGAGATGAACGTGAGCATCGATCAGTCCCGGCAACAGGGTGCGATCGCCCAAGTCGATCACGTCCGCTCCCTCCGGACGCTTTACTTCGCTGCCCACTTCGACGATCCGCTCACCTTGCACCAGCACTTCGCCGGGCGTAATCATTTTGCCGCTCTCGATGTCGAGCAGCCGCGCAGCGTGCAGCACGATGGGGCGCTTCGCCTCAGGAGGTGGGGATTGAGCGAACCGAGCAGAGAAGAGAAACTGAGATGCGCAGAGCAGCGACGCTGTTGCGAAGACGCAAGATCTTGTTCTCATAGGGCTCACGATGATACCATTGTTGCTTGGAATCGCCGCAGTCATCCTGCCTCTGCGGCCTCTCCGGACCGTCGATCCTTCGACCAAAGACGTGTCACTTTTCTGCTTCGGCCATCGTCTCTATTCTTGAAAGATCGCAATCACGTATAGGTGAAGTTGTGCCCGGGCGCAACGAGGCTGCTCCGCGTAGCGGCGAGTTCCTCGGTTCGCGTCCTCTAGCGCGCGCCCGCAATCAAGCTGAGGAGGGAATAATGAGACGCAATGGACTTGTAGTTCTGCTGGTAACGCTGGCGTGCCTGGCCGTTCTGGCCGTTCCGGGCGGCTTCAAGGGATTTAGCGCGTCGGCAAGCGGATATCATCTGCTGCAAAAGGTGACGGTGGGAGGTGAAGGTTTTTGGGATTATTTGGGAATTGCCCCCCCGGCAAGGCACCTGTTCATTTCACGGGGGACGCACGTGATGGTGGTTGACGCTGACTCCTACAAAACGGTTGGTGACATTCCAGATTTAAAGGGCGTGCATGGCATCGCCATCGCGCCGGAGTTTGGCCGCGGCTTCATCAGTGAAGGACAAGCGAGTCAAGTCACCATTTTCGATTTGAAAACGCTCAAGGCAACGGGCACAGCAAAGACGGGAGAGGGCCCGGACGGCATCATTTATGATCCCGGCTCGAAGCGCGTTTTCACCTTCAATGGCCGTGGCAAGAGCGCGACGGCCATTGACGCTGCGACGGGCAATGTGGCCGGTAATATCGACCTGGGCGGCCGTCCGGAGTTTGCCGCCGCCGACGGCGAGGGGCACGTTTATAACAACCTCGAGGACCAGAGCATCGAACTGGAAATCGATTCGAAGAAATTGAAAGTGCTCAACCGTTGGCCGCTTGCGCCGTGCGAAAGCCCATCCGGCCTGGCGATGGATACCGAACACCGGCGTCTTTTCGTGGGGTGCCACAACAAGATGATGGCGATTCTCGATGCGGACAACGGCAAGGTGGTGGCGACCGTGCCCATTGGTGAAGGTGTGGATGCCAATCGCTTCGACCCCGGAACGCACCTTGCGTTCAGCTCTAACGGAGATGGGACGCTCACCGTTGTTCGTGAGGACTCGCCGGATAAGTATACGGTTGTGCAGAACGTCACGACGCAGCGCGGCGCGCGTACTATGGAAGTGGACCCCACAAACCACAACGTCTTCTTGGTGACCGCCGAATTTGGACCTCCGCCGCCCGCTGCCCAGCCCGGTGAGCGCCGACGCCCGTCGATGGTGCCCGGTTCGTTTACGTTGCTCGTGTTCGGCCAGTAGCGCTGGTTCGCCGCCCGGCACCTTGGACTTCGGGCGCAGAGCATGATCTGGATGCAACGCAGGTTCCTAGAAGGCTGCTCGGCACATACCGTAGCAGCTTTGGTGCTGGTGTCATTTGTTGGGCGGAACTCTCCGGAACGCAGTCATTCCCGCGAAGGCGGGAATCCACTTCCTTTATGCCTTCTTTTTCCAAGGACTTCTGCAAATGGATTCCCGCCTTCGCGGGAATGACTGCGTTCCGGGCGCTCAAATGACGCGAGTACCCCTGCCCACGTCAAATAGGCTACGCTCAGCCAACGAGTGCTATCATTGATGTTCTGGGGGCATTTCGGAAAGGCTGAACACCTGAACTATGAGGCTGGGCATTGATTTTGGCACTACGCGTGTTGTCGCAGCATACGTCGATCGTGGCAACTACCCCGTGGTGATGTTTGAGGCGCCGAACGGCGTCACCAATGAGTGGTTCCCGCCGCTAGTGGCCGTACGCGGCCAAGAGAGGCTCTTCGGTTGGGCAGCGTGGACTGCCCAGGAAGAGCCGGGATGGACCGTGGTGCGTTCCGTCAAGCGGCTGCTGGAGCAGGCGGGACCGGAAACGCGCGTCCAGATCGGCGAACAGATCACTCCCATGCGGGAGCTTCTCGCCGGCTTGCTCACTTCCCTGCGAGACCACCTGCTGGCGGGCTCGAACCTGCCGGCCGCCAAGTCCGACCCTCTCGAGGTTATGCTGGGCGTCCCGGCTCATGCCCATAGCAACCAGCGGTTCCTCACGGTGGAAGCCTTTCGTGAGGCCGGCTTCAACGTTCTAGGGCTCTTGAACGAACCCTCTGCAGCCAGCATCGAATTCGGCCACCAGAACCGCAAGGCTCGCGCCGGCTCAGAAAATATGCGCATTCTTGTGTACGACCTGGGTGGTGGAACGTTTGACGCGTCCTTAGTGGAGCTGGGTGGCACCGAGCACGAGGTGATCGCCTCGGAGGGCATCGGAACTCTTGGCGGCGACGATTTTGACGAGATTCTCGCCGACTTGGCGCTGGAAACATCCGGAGTGGGCGCCGAAGAACAGCAGGGCCTGAGCCAGGCGGAAATGTTCCGGCTGCATGAGGAATGCCGGCAGAAGAAAGAGGCCCTTCACCCCAACACTCGCCGCATCGCGGTGGACCTGGGCGTGGTGCGTGAGGGGTGGAGCCAAGTCTCGGTGACCACGGAGGCCTTCTATCAACGCTGCCGGCCGCTCATCGACGAGACGCTGCACGCCGTGGAGGACCTGCTGGCAGCCAACACAGGCCGCCTTGCGAGCGGTGACGGGACAGGAGAAGCGCCGCAGATTGAAGCCTTGTACGTCACTGGCGGGGCCAGCGAACTGCCCTTGGTGTCCCGCGCGTTGCGCGAGCAGTTTGGACGCCGGGTGCGACGCTCGGCCTACACGCGCTCGGCCACAGCCATCGGACTTGCTATTCAAGCGGATGCGCAGGCGGGCTATCGCCTGAGTGAGAAGTTCACGCGATATTTTGGGGTTTGGCGCGAGGCGGAAGGGGGCCTGGCAGTGTGGTTTGACCCTCTGTTTGCCAAAGGCACAAGTCTGCCGCCGCCGGGCGCACCGCCGCTTGAGACCAGCCGGCGGTATTCGGCCGTTCACAACATCGGACATTATCGTTACTTGGAGTGCAGCCAGCTCACGGACGACGGCCGTCCCGCCGGCGATCTAACGGTTTGGGACGATGTGCGGTTTCCCTTTGACGTCGGCCTGCGGAACCAAGACGATCTCGCTGGTCTACCAGTGGCCCATTTGCACAACGGATCGCTGCCCGAGGCCGAAGAGCGCTACACCTGTGACGGCGGCGGCACGCTTACAGTGGGCATTCGAAACTTGACGTCAGGGTATGACCGGCACTATCGTCTGGGCCGCTGGGCCGCCCCGGAGGCACCCGTTGTTCCCGCGCGGCCAGGCCGGCGCCGGAAGCGCCCGTCCGCAACATAGCCTATGTCGGCTCCAAAACTGCCAGCGAGCAAGCCGCGAATCATCACGTCGATTAGCATGCTTAAGAAGTTGTCACGAGGGCACGCGAGAAGCGAGTTGCGTCTGGCGGCAGCCGCCGCTGTGATGTTCGCATGCGTGGTATCGGCCTCGGGCGCGCCCAAGAAGAAGAAGGCTCCGCCGCCTGACGATCTCCCCACCCAGGTCAGCAAACTGGCCTACCAGCTCTGGGGTGTGCCTCTTGATGAGTCCGGGCCCCTCACGAGTCATATCGAGAAGCTGGTGCTCGACCACATGACGCAATGGATCAACGCGCACCCTCCGGACGCAGGCTCCGCTGGTGAGGCCGGAAACGCTCCCTACAACGAAAAGCTACGGCATGAGGTGGAGAGCGTCTTCGCGAATGTCCGCAACCCTAACTACGCGACTGCATCCACCTTCCTGCAGTCGCTTGCGGGTAAGCCGGTGGTGGGGGTGGGGTACACTCTGGGTTGGAGTCAGTTCGACCGCGCCAACGTGATAGCGGTATTCGAGGCTAGTGACACAGGCTATCGGAAGGTGGCCGTGGATCACTTCATGCCCGACGTGGACCTCAGCTTTCATTTCCTGCAGCCGCCCGCAGGGATTTCTGATCAGCTTTGGTTTGTGGCTTATGGTACGCGGCTCGGTAAGAGCAGCCCCCGGCTGAGCGCCGTTGTGTATTCGTTCGACGGCAAGACGCTGCAATCACTCTGGCACACTACCGACGTCTACGACGGCAGAATTTCGTTCCAGGGCGGCCGCGTGATGATCAACTACTTGAAGGAGGATGAGCTCAAACAGGCGATCCTTAACCACACACCGTCGGTGAGGCACGAGGCGGCCTACCAGGTGACACCTAAAGGCCTCGAGGTTGAGTACGATCGCTAACCTGGGAGGGCGGCAGCTTGACGCCGCTTTGAAGGCGGTCAAAGGTCGAAAGTTCAAAGGTCGAAAGTGAACGGGCCAGGCGCTGGCTTTCGACCTTCAACTGTCGACTTTCAACCGCGCCTACTTATTCACCCGCTCCAGATACGTTCCTTCTGCGGTGTCCACACGGATGGTTTCGCCGGCGTTGATGAAAGGCGGGACATTCACGACCAAACCGGTTTCCATCGTGGCCGGCTTGGTGACGTTCGTGGCGGAGCCCCCTTTGATGCCCGGCTCCGTATCCACAATCTTGAGGTCAACGGTCTGCGGCAGAGCGATATCGATGGGCCGTCCCTCGTAGTACTCGATCTTAATCACCACGTCCGGCACCAGGTAAGAGGCGCGGTCCCCCACGACGTCTTTGTGCAGATGAACCTGCTCGTAATTAGCAGTGTTCATGAAGTGGTAGGAGTCGCCGTCCGAATACAGATACTGCATGTCCGTTTCGTCAATCACAGCGCGCTCCACGTTGTCTGTGGAACGAAAACGATAGTCAGCGATGGCGCCCGTGCGGAGGTGGCGCATCTTCGCCTGCACGAAGGCGCGCAGATTGCCCGGCGTGCGGTGTTCCGCCTTGTAGATCGAGTAAAGTTCTCCGTTGTGGTTGATCACCATTCCCGGACGAAGATCGTTTGCCTGCATGGGAGGCCCTCAAATTAGCTTGGGATGGGCTGTCGAACCAGGAAGGAGGCTTGGAGTAGCCCTGCCCTGCACGAAGCCAATCAATATTGTAGCCGCCCGGCTGGAATAGCGTCAATCAGGGCTTCCAACACATTCCAACGCATCGGGAATTTTCCCAATGGCGCGTAACCAAACAAGACGCTCTACAACGGTTTCCGGCATGATGTTTGTATCCGACCGGGCCGGCGGCTCTCCTACGCCGCCGGCGATGATGCTCTCTGCGTCTCACGACTTGTGGGTGAGGGCTTTTTCCACGGCTTCGGGGTTCCTTTCAATCACCGTCAGGTAAGCGCGCACCGCGCTTTCGGGGCGCCTACGTCCCTGCTCCCATTCCTGGAGTGAGCGCGGGCTCAAGGCATAGCGCCGTGAGAATTCCGCTTGGGACAGGCCCAGCTTGGACCGGATTCCCGCCACATCCACATCCTCAGGGACCTCGACGTATCGCATGGGAAGGGCTGTCCTCCCCTCCACATGATCCACAACTAATGGAAAAGCCGGAGGGCTTCAAAAACGAGCCCTGCACTACGCCTCTGCGGTTTCATAAGTAACCTGCACGTCGAACAAAGCGGACCTGAATCGAAGAGCTAGGCACTCTGCCCCAGCCGACCGTAAGACCTGCCTGGGAGAGCCTTGTGGTCCTGCGATTGTCCCGTGTACACTCGTCGGGCTCGTGAATTCAGCGCGTACGAGTCGGTTCCGCTCTGGGAGCCGAACAAGAAGGAGGCGATTCCATGAGGAACTTGTGGCGAAGCCTGGCAACGATGGCAGTGCTGCTTGCAGGTCCTGGCATGTCCGTCCTGTCGCAGACGCGCCCGAGCCCTAATAAGGCCGCTGCGCCTGCATACCGCTCGGCAACGAATGCCAACCTTGGCGTCACGCCCGAGCAGGTGGGTCTTTCTTCGCAGCGATTGGACCGAATCGGCGACGCTATCCAAAAGAGCGTCAGTGACGGGCGCATCGCGGGCGCGGTGAGCCTGGTGGCACGTCACGGCAAGATCGTCTACTTCAAAGCGTTCGGCATGGCGGACCGCGAGGCGGGCAAGCCTATGCGCACCGACAACATCTTCCGCATCTGCTCCATGAGTAAGCCCATCACCACGGCCGCCGTCATGACGCTCTATGAAGAAGGGCGCTTCACGCTCAATGAGCCGGTTTCTGACTTCATTCCGGAATTCAAGAACATGAAGGTGCTCGACCCACCCTCTCCGCAGGACAAGACCTCGCCGCCCGGCGCCTTGGTGGATGCCAAGCGCCCCATCACCATTTTCCACCTGCTCACCCACACGTCCGGCTTGACCTACCCCTGGAATGCGCGGCTGGGCAAGGCGTACGCTGACGCGGGAGTCGGCACCGGCATCCTGCAGCAGGAAGGGTCCACCGGAGATTCCGTCAAGAAGCTGGCCTCTCTTCCGTTGCTGTTTCAGCCGGGAGACGCCTGGGAGTACAGCCTGTCGGACGACGTGCTGGGTTACCTGGTTGAGAAGGTCTCCGGAATGCCGTTCGACCAGTTTCTCGAGCAGCGCATTTTCAATCCGCTGGGCATGAAGGACTCCTATTTCTTCTTGCCGGACGATAAAGCATCTCGACTGGCGGCCGCCTATACTTATTATCCTGACAAGGGCCTGCAGCTCTTTCCTGCAGGGAAAGTCATTAAGGAAGGGGATTTCAGCTATTCATCGGACTATCCCTATCGCGGGCCCAGAACCTATTTCTCGGGAGGCGGCGGACTGTGTTCTACGGCGGAAGACTATTACCGCTTCTGCCAGATGATGCTGAACGGCGGCCAACTTGACGGCACGCGGCTGCTGAGCCGGAAGTCCGTGGAACTGATGACCCTGAACCACACGCAAGGCAAGACCGATGATTTCGGTTACGGCTACGGATTCGGAGTGGACAGCGAACCTCGGTTTTTGACCGAACTGGGTTCGGTGGGCTCGTATTATTGGGGCGGCTTTTACTACACCAGCTTCGTTATTGATCCCAAAGAGGGCATGGTTGCTATCTTCATGGCGCAACTTCATCCCACCGGCGGTCTCAACCTTGACACCAAGGCCATAGAGTTGGCATATCAGGCGCTGATCGAGTGATAAAAGAGCAGAGTTCGTGCCTTTCAGCGCCGGCGCCGTGGATCCCGCGGTCGAGGCCGGCGTGCTGCGACCGGCTGCCGCACAGCAGAGCTGTGCGCTTTCGAGAGCAATCGAAACACTGGAGTCGCAGCCTGATCGGCGCCAGCCCAGCCTGGGCGCTCCGGCCCTATTCAGAGACTACTTCTGCCGGGTGAACAACCTCTACGCCAGCATAGCGGGAGAATCCAGTCTTGTCGAACGTGAGGATGGCAGTGAGGCCATGCGCTTGCATGGCGGCCACCAGGCGAGCATCGTGCGCTGGCTTTCCTGAAACCTGATAACGGGTGACCAGGGTCTCCCAAGCCGGGTGGATGGCCGGAACGTCCCGCAGCAGGACGAACATGCTCTTGAGCCGGGTCAGCTCAACCGCCGCTGCGGCAGGCGTCATTCCGAGGCCGTTTTGTTCAACCGGCCGGGTGGCCACAACCCAGAACTCCACGGGATTTTGGGGAACGATATGAAGATTGCGGCCTCGGCCCGGCAGCAGTTCCAGTGCGCGAGTGGCGGTCTCATGTTGGGGGTGGCGGACCTGGAGAGTGCGCAGAAGCGTGCTCGTATCGACGAGCAAAAGACGCCTCAGATCAGGTCGGGGTAGATACTCTCGCGGCTCATCGCGGAGTCGGAAAGAACCGGCAAAGCAGGATCATGGCTATCGGCCCAGGCACGAAATTGCCGCGCCCACTTCTCCGGATTGCTTTCTTGCAAGTGGACAATGGAAGCCAGCTCAGACTTCTCCCCGGTCATATCCGCGGCCAATTGTTTAAACCAGGCTTCGAGCGTAAGGCCCACCGCCGCCGCCTTTGCTTTCAGAGCGGCCGCCTGTTCGTCGGGAAGCTCAATCACCGTCATCGCCGTGCCCACCCATCCTCGTCAGCCACAATCTTACGCGGGTTGAGCGCCTTTGTCACGCGCGGAGGCCGGCGCAATCGCAATCAATCGCAATGCTGGCGCAGGCTGGCCACGAATGAGCCGCCGGCGCCCCGGTCGTCCCCGACGCTGTCCCACAAAAGTTGACCAACAAAAGACCGCGCAGAACATCGACGCGCGCGAAACTGGTCTGTTATTCAGACGGTATCGACGCCCCCGAGGCAGCTTCGAAAGCGACTTCGTGTCCGGGAGCGGAGCCACGACCGCAAGACCGCAAGAACGCTTGTGTGCGTAGTCCGTTATGCGAACCCGTAACCGAAATCTTGCTCTCGTTCTCGTGCCGGTTCTGTAGGGCCGACTTTTGGGCCGGCCTTGGCCGGCCAAGCCCCGGCCATACGTCGGATATCAAGGGCGAAGCCCTTGGCGGCAAGGGCCGGAAGCCCGTGCCACGTGGCATGGCCATCTTGGCCATGCAGGAAATGTACAAACTCCAGATCAAGGGCGAAGGCCTTGGCTAGCCTGCATATCTCACCGGGATTCGAGAAGGGCGGGGCTTCAGCCCCGCCGTTACAACGTCGGTTTGATATTTGAGGTGTTCCGCTCTCGGCGCAGCTTGCCGTTAGCAAGCTGCGCCGAGAGCGGAACACAAAAGCCACGATTTCGCAGGATTCGGCGGGGCTGAAGCCGGCTGAAGCCCCGCCCTTTTCGAATCCCGGTCAGAAATGCAGGCTAGTTTGTCGCGAGGCCCCGTTCGCTCCTCCGGGCCGCAAGCTCGGAAACGGTGGCTCTGACGGAACCTCGGCGATGCACAGATCACGGACGATTTGGACGAGTTTGAGGGCTCTACGAACCCAAAGCATCTAAATGACATGGATACAATGGCTTAGGTGCTAAAAATGGCCCATTTTTAAACTTTCGAGGGGGGCGAACCCAATTTTACAAGTCAAGTTACAACAAGTAGTTACGAAGAGATAGGGCGTTTTCTTGAAATCTTTCGCCAACGGTCAAGACAACCGTCCGTTTTCGGACAAACCGGGCCGGCGGGCGCACAGCAGAGCTGTGCGATTTCGGGAACGATCCAACAACATGGCGCACCCCGGGATCGTCCTCGGGTTCCCGTTGTTCCCTTGGCCCGCATTTCTCACGCCTGCGCCACTTCAGTTATATTGTTGAATCTGGCTCAGGAGGCGCGATGCCACACTACAAGTATCTGATCGTGGGCGGTGGAATGACGGCGGATGCGGCTGTGAACGGTATCCGTGAAGCCGACCCCGGCGGCTCTGTCGGCCTGATCAGCGCCGAGCAGGATAAGCCCTACAACCGTCCGCCCCTTTCCAAGGGCCTGTGGAAGGGTGAGGCGCTGGACGGCATCTGGCGCGGCACCGAGAAGCAGAGCGTCAGCATGCATCTGGGCCGAAAGGCGCAATCCCTTGATCGTGCCAAGAAGACGGTGACCGATGACCAAGGGAATGCATACACCTTCGAGAAGCTCCTGCTTGCCACCGGCGCCACGCCGCGCCAGCTTCCCTTTGACGATAGCTCCGTCATCTACTACCGCACAGTAGAGGACTATCGAAAGCTGCGGGCGCTGACCGGGCAGGGCCGCCGCTTCGCGGTGATCGGCGGCGGATTCATCGGCTGGGAGATCGCCGCGGCGCTGGCGACGAACGGCAAGGAAGTTGTGATGCTGTTCCCAGAGGAAGCGATCGGCGGCCACATCTACCCGCTCGACCTCGCTCGCTTCCTCAACAACTACTACCGGCAAAAGGGAGTGAATGTAGTCCCGGGAAGCTCCATCACCGATTTGGAGAAGACGGCCAAGGGCACCAACATAACTGTTCAAGGGCAGGGCCAGTTTCTGGTGGATGGAATAGTGGCCGGCATTGGCGTCACAGCCAACGTGGAGCTGGCGCAGTCGGCGGGCCTCCAGGTTGACAACGGCATTGTTGTGGACGAATTTCTGCGCACGAGCGACCAGGACATTTACGCCGCCGGAGACGTGGCGAATTTTTCGAACCCGACGCTTGGAAAACGCTTGCGAGTGGAGCACGAGGATAACGCCAATACCATGGGCCGCGCAGCGGGCGTGGCGATGGCGGGCCAGGCGAGCCCTTATCACCACCTTCCGTTTTTCTACTCCGATTTGTTTGACCTCGGATACGAAGCCGTGGGCGAGTTGGACCCACATTTAGAGACCGTGGCAGACTGGAAGGAACCGCATCGCGAAGGCGTGGTCTACTACCTGCGCGACGGCGGCGTTCGCGGTGTTCTTCTGTGGAACGTTTGGGGGCAGGTGGACGCGGCACGAGAGTTGATTGCCGAGCCGGGGCCGTTCGGTGCCGACGACTTGAAGGGTCGGCTGCCCAAGGCGCAATAACGGTGGGCGAAGAGAGAAGCCATGAAACGCCGAACTTTCTTGAAGAACGCAACGCTTGCGGCTTTGACATCCCAACTGGGGCGACAGGGCCGTCCGGTAGCCTATGGGGCTGCGGAGCCAAAGCGCATCGCCTTCGGGGGCATTCAGATCGAGTGCAGCACCTATAGCCGCATTCGCGCCCGCATGGAAGACTTCACGGTGCTGAGAGGCCAGGCGCTGACAGACGACCCTTTCTTCAGTCTGCTGAAGGGATATGCTTACCCGTTCCAGCCCACTCTGTTGGCAACGGCCGTCCCCGGAGGACCCGTCGCTGCGGACACTTACAAGGCGCTGAAGGCGGAATTCCTTGAGCGGCTCACGGCCCTGCTTCCGCTGGACGGCCTCTATTTGGCCATGCACGGAGCCATGTACGTGGAGGGTATGCAGGATGCGGATGGCGATTGGATCGCGGCGGCTCGCCAAGTGGTGGGAAAGAAGTGTTTGATGACGGCGAGCTTTGACCTGCATGGCAGCTTGAGCCGCCGCGAGATCGACACCCTGGATATGCTTTCCGCCTTTCGAACCGCTCCTCACATCGACCGTGAGGACACTGCCAAGCGCGCTTGTGACATGCTGGTCCACTGCCTGGATCAGCAGATTCAACCCACCATGGTGTGGGCTCCGATTCCGGTGCTGATGCCGGGCGAGCGCAGCAGCACGCTCTATGAGCCAGCCAAGCGCTTGTGGGCGCAACTTCCGGAAATGAACGCGAAGCCCGGCGTGCTGGATGCATCCTTGCTTGTAGGCTACGTCTGGGCTGATGAGCCCAAGGCCACGGCAAGCGCGGTCCTCACCGGCACCAAGCCGCAAGTGTTGAAGGAGTGCGCGCTTTCACTCGCTCAACAATATTGGGATGCGCGCAAGGAATTCAAATTCGACGTGCCCACCGGCACCCTTTCGGAATGCATTGAAAAGGCAGAGAAGCTCGACACAAAGCCGGTGGTGATATCCGACTCCGGAGATAATCCCACCGGGGGAGGCACCGGTGACCGGGCCGAGGTGCTGGCCGAACTCATGCGGCACAAAGTTCAAAATGCTGTGATCGCCGGCATCGCCGATCGGCCGGCGACGGAAGCATGCTACAAGGCCGGCGTCGGCGCGGAGATCCCACTACGGATCGGTGCCACGCTTGACCCGCAGGGAAGCGAGCCCGTGGACGTCAAAGCGAGGGTGACGTTCTTGCTGTCCACCGACAAACTGCCGGAACGGCAAGCCGTAGTGGATGTGCAGGGCATCTCGGTGGTACTGACCGCGAGACGCAGGCCTTTCCACGAAATACGGGATTTCACCTCGCTTGGCCTGGAGCCGACAAGCTTCAAGATTGTGGTGGTCAAATCGGGATACCTGGTGCCCCCAATTGCAAAGATCGCGAATCCAAATTTGATGGCGCTCTCGGACGGCGCCATCAACGAAGACATCGAGCACCTTTCGAACAAGCATCGCATTCCGAGCTATCCGTTCGTGCCCGACTTACAGTGGAAGCCCTTTGTGGTGGTCTCTGCGAGATCGCCTCAAGGGGCACAGGGGGCGTCTTGAAACTCGTGGGTTCCCGCTTGCGCGGGAATAATCTCTCCCGGCGGTTCATCGGTTCAATTCGGCGGGATAGCCCTACACACCTCACTCTCTTGTTTCCATCCTCCACTCAGTCGCGCTATGCTGGCGAACCGTGCCCATAAACGCTGGCCCAGCCCGGGCTGACTCTGCCCTTCAAAGCGCGCCGCCCGACAACTCCGGCCGGTGGACAATTGTTTGGTTGTTGTTCGCCGCCTCTTTAATCAATTACCTGGATAGGTCCACCATATCTCTGGCGCTGCCACTGGTATCCAAAGACTTGACGCTGGGCCCCACGAGCAAGGGCGTAGTGCTGTCGGCCTTCTTCTGGTCTTACGCCCTGATGCAGATTCCGATTGGCCGGGCCACCGACCGCGTGAACCTCCGCTGGCTCTACGCCGCAGCTTTCGCTCTATGGTCATTGGGCCAGGGCCTGACAGGTTTCGCCGGCAGCTTCGGGGTATTAATCCTGTGCAGGATGCTGCTCGGCGTGGGAGAGTCCATCTACCTTCCGGGCGGCACCAAGATTGTGAGCTTGCTGTTCGCGCCCTCTGAGCGCGGCCTGCCGTGCGGCATCTTTGATTTTGGCACCCGCATGGGTATGGTTCTCGGCGGCTTGCTAATCCCCTGGCTGCTGCTCCACCTGGGATGGCGGCTTGCCTTTCGATTGGTCGGGTTTGCCGCCCTCACCTGGCTCGTCCCTTGGTTGTGGGCCTCCAGGCGCTGCCTTGGAGCTAACGGCCGCATTGCTTCCGGGACGCGGCTCACAGCGGAGCATCTGAGGTGGCTGATTACCAATCGCGACCTTATCGGCATTTGCCTGGGTTTCTTCTGCTTCGACTACTACTGGTACCTGTTCGTCACCTGGCTTCCGGACTACCTGGTGACCGTGCGGCATTTCACCATTCTGCGCGCCGGGTTTTTCGCGGCCCTACCCTTCTTCGTCTTTGGCGTCAGCGAACCGGTGGGCGGCTGGATTGCTGACAAGCTCATCCGGCGCGGATGGGACGAAACCCGCACCCGAAAGGGCATCGTGGCGGTGGCCTTCCTCACGGGACTCCTGCTCATTCCCGCGTCGCGGGTCCACAGCGCCAACGCTGCGGTGGCGCTCATCGCCGGCGCGTCGCTGGTAGGGCTCGCCACCGGCAACTTGATCGTAATCCTGCAGTGCTGCGCCCCGCCCGAGGATGTGGGCCTCTGGACCGGCTTTGAGAATTTCGCGGGGAACATCGGGGGAGTTCTGGCACCGCTGATCACCGGGCTCCTGATCAGCCGGACGGGTTCGTACGCGCCCGGATTCGCGCTGGCAGCGATCACTCTAGCGGCGGGCGTGCTGTGCTACTGGTTCATTGTGGGAGAGTTGCGACCTCAGAGCGCCGGCAAAACGACAACATGACGCAAGCCGTTGCCAAATCCTTAAGCCTGTCATTGTCCTGGAAGCGCGGGCGTCTCGCTCGCGCTCTCAGGGTTGATATGGCAGCTCACCAAATCCGGCACCGGATTTCCGGCGGCCGTACCATGGCATCTCCTGCTTTGCAGTCGAAGGCCTGGGCAAACGCCGGGATATTTGATGGCGCCGCGATGCCCCGGTAACGGTCGAGCGCGTGCGGGTTTGTATTGGCCATCAGGCGTTCGTACTCGGGCCGGTCATTGGCGCCCCAGATCTGGCCGAACGCCAGGAAGAAGCGCTGCTCCGGCGTGAAGCCGCCGATCGTTGGACGCGGCTTGCCCGCCAGGTCCTTCTCGAGCGCGTTGTAGGCGATGGTAAGGCCGCCGAGGTCTGCAATGCTTTCGCCCAGCACCAGCTTCCCGTTCTCGTGCAGGTCGCCCTCAACCACATAGCTGTCAAACTGTCTTTGCACGCATTCGGCGCGCACCTTGAAGTTCTCTGCATCCTCCGGGGTCCACCAGTCGCGCAGATTACCTTGGGCGTCGAACTTGCGCCCCGCGTCGTCGAAACCGTGCGTCATTTCGTGGCCAATCACGGCCCCGATTCCCCCGTAGTTTGAGGCGCCATCCGCGTTCGGATCGAAGAACGGTCGCTGCAAAATACCGGCGGGAAAAACGATTTCGTTTTTCTCGTCGTTGTAATAGGCGTTTACCGTGGGAGGCGTCATGCCCCACTCGGTGCGGTCCACGGGCTTGCCGATTTTGTTGATGTCCCGCTGGAATTCAAAGAGCCGTCCTCGCAGCAGGTTGGTCACGAAGGGCCCGCGATCCGGGCTGAAGTTCGAGTAGTCTCGCCACTTGTCAGGATATCCGATCTTCGGCGTAAAGGCCGCCAACTTGGCAAGCGCCTGCTGCCGCGTGGCTTCGCTCATCCACGGCAGCGTCTGCAAGTCGTCACGCAGGGCGGCGATGAGATTATTCACCATTTCCTGGGCCCGGGCCTTGGCCTCCGGGGGAAAGTATTGCTGGACGTAAAGCTGACCCAGCGCCTCGCCCAGCTCGCGATCCGTTGCCTGCACGCACCGCTTCCAGCGTGGCAGAAGCTCCTGGGTACCCTGAAGGACGCGGCCTCTGAAATTAAAGTCTTCCTCAACAAACTCATCCGGAAGCGTGGAGGCGGTGGCATCCACAAGATGCCAGCGGAAATAGGCCTTCCAATCGTCCACCGGCACCGCTTGAAGGTCTTCGCTGGCGGCCTCAAAAAACTTAGGCACCGCAACGTTGAGGTTGTCGATGTAGGGATAGCCCATGCCCGTGAAATAGCCTTCCCACGAGAAATTCGGGGTTAGCTGCTGAAGTTCGTCCCTGGTCATTTTGTGATAAAGCTTGTCGGGATCACGGCGCTCGACGCGGGTGAGGGAGGCTTCCGCCAGTTTGGTCTCGAGCGCCATAACGGCCTTGGCCTCGGCCGCCGCCTTGTTGGCGTCGTCGCCTGCCAACTCAAGCATCTTGGCGACATGAGCTACGTACTGCCCCCGTATTTTCGCGGACTTCTCGTCGGTCTTGGTGTAGTAATCGCGGTCCGGCAGGCCCAATCCGCCTTGATCGACCCCGCCGATGACCTCAGAGCTGTTCTTCGCATCTTGCGTGGAGTGAAAGCGGAAAAGAACGTTGACACCCACACGCTGCAGCACTGAGATTTCGCTATCGACATCATGAATGTTTTGAACGGCATCGATGCGTTGCAGCTCCCTGCGGATGGGTTTGAGTCCCTCTTCGTTCACCTGGTGTTCATCCATGCAACTTGCGTAGAAATCACCAATCTTCTGCTCATTCGAGCCCGGCAGGGCATTCGCGTCCGCCGCAGCTTTCTCAAGGATCTGGTGCAGGTGCTCGCGGTTCTTTTCGGCAAGCTCACTGAAGCTGTTCCAGCTCGGGTACGCCGCCGGCACGGGATTCTTCTTCAGCCACTCGCCGTTGGCAAAATGATAGAAGTCCTGACACGGCTTGCAGGTCTTGTCGATCGATGAGAGCTGTACACCGTGCGATTCCTCGGTTGAGCCCCGCGTGCTCGTGCTTGACGCTCCGGCTTGCCCAGCTTGTTGCGCCCACAGCCCGGCGCCAGAAACCACACTCAATACGGTCGCAGCCAGAATGAGTGCGAGTATCGAAGTCTTCGTTGAGTGCATACTCCTCCAGCAAGAGAAACTATGAATTAGATTAGAACTTTGTTGAACGACCGCTGGAACTAACGAATTACGAGATTCCTCGTCGCCTGCGACTTGTCGCAATAAAGGCGTTCATAGGCCCTTCAACAAACCCGTCTGCGCGGTAGTCAAAGTCCGCGCTACCAGATTTGGCACTTGATATCCGACGGGCGCACCATCGCGTCGCCTGACTTGCAATCGAAGGCCTGGGCGAAAGCCGGCAGGTTCGAAGGTGGAGCGATGGCGCGAAACCGGGCGAGCGGGTGCGGGTCCGTGGTGGCTTGCAGGCGCTCCGCCTCGGGCCGGGAGTTCTCGCTCCACGACTGCGCGTAAGCCAGGAAGAAGCGCTGCTCCGGAGTGAACCCATCAACGAGCGGGCGCGGCTTCCCTTCCAGCGATCTTTCCAGCGCGCGGTAGGCAATGCTGAGCCCGCCCAGGTCTGCGATGCTCTCACCCAGCACGAGTTTGCCGTTCTCGTGCAGATCGCCAGCTATCACATAGTTGTCGAATTGCTTTTCAACGCACTGTGCCCGCTGGTTGAAATTCTTTTCGTCTTCCGCAGTCCACCAGTCGCGCAGGTTGCCGTGAGCGTCAAACTGCCGGCCTTCGTCGTCGAAGCCGTGTGTCATCTCGTGCCCGATGATGGCGCCCATGGCGCCGTAGTTGGACGCGTCATCAGCCTGCGGATCAAAGAAGGGCGGTTGCAAAATGCCGGCCGGAAAGACGATCTCGTTGAGCAAAGGATTGTAGTATGCATTCACGGTGGGCGGCGTCATTCCCCACTCGCTGCGGTCCACGGGCTTGCCGATCTTGTTCAAGTCGCGCTTGAATTCGAATTGGGCGCCCCGGATGACGTTGAGCACGTAAGGACCGCGGTCGACCTCGTAGGCCGAGTAATCGCGCCACTTGTCGGGGTAGCCGATCTTCTTGGTGAAAGCGGCCAGCTTGACCAGCGCTTGCTGGCGTGTCGCCTCGCCCATCCAGGGCAGGGTCTCGAGGTCATCGTGCAGCACAGCGATGAGCCGGTTCACCATTTCCAACGCCCGCGCTTTGGCCTCGGGCGGAAAGTACTGCTTTACGTAAACCTGGCCCAACGCCTCGCCCAGGTTGTTGTCCGTGGCCCGCACGCAGCGCTTCCAGCGGGGCAACAACTCCTTGGTTCCTTGCAGCACTTGGTCATTGAAGTTGAAGTTCTCGTTGACGAACGGGTCAGAAAGAGATGAAGCTTCGGCGTCCACGAGGTGCCAGCGAAGATACGCTTTCCAATCGTCCAGCGGAGCCGACTTGAGCTGGGCGTTCACGGTCTCGAAGAACTTGGGCGCTGTGACGTCTACTGCGTCGATAGAGGGATGACCGATTTCCTCAAAGTAATGAGTCCAGGAGAAGGCAGGCGTGAGCGCGCTCAGCTCCTTCACGCTCATCTTGTGGTATGTCTTCTGAGGATCGCGGCGCTCTACATTGGTAAGTGATGCCTCGGCCAGCCTGGTTTCGAGGGCCATCACGGTCTTGGCCTCGGAATCCGATTTCGCTGGGTCGTCGCCTAGAAGCTCGAACATCTTGGCGACGTGCTCCACGTAGTGCTGGCGAATCTGTTTCGACTTGTCATCCGTCTTCGTGTAGTAGTCGCGATCCGGGAGACCCAAGCCGCCCTGGTCTGCGCCGCCAATCACCTGCGTGCTGTTCTTGGCATCCTGCGTGGAGCCGAAGTCGAATAAGGCCTCCACGCCCATGCCTTGCAGGCGGGCCACCTCAGACTGAAGGTCGGCCACGCTCGCCATAGCGGCGATCCGCTCAAACTCCGGTTCGAGCGGCTTGACGCCCTCGGCATTCACCTGCTCCTCATTCATGCAGCTCGCATAGAAGTCGCCGATCTTCTGCTCGTTCGAACCCGGCACGGCCTGGTGATCTGCAGCCGCTTTTTCAAGAATCTCGTGCAAGTGATCGCGATTGCGTTCTACCAGCTCGTAAGCCGGACTCCAATTGGGATAGGCCGGCGGGATGGGATTTTTCTTTCGCCATTCACCAGTGGCGTAACCGTAGAAGTCCCGGCACGGTTTGCAGGTCTTATCCATGGAGCTGAGCGCGACGCCGTGCGATGCGGCAGCGGTCACGTCACCGCTCGGGTTCGCGGGTTCGGCCTGCCCGGCCCGCAAATTGCCTGAGAAAAGTGGCATAGCGAAAGTGGAAGCGGCCAACGCCAACGTGGTAATCGTACGCATAGTCTTAGCCCCTAGAGTGATGTAAGATTCCGCTAACCCTTTGGGGCGCCGCCCGGCCCGACCCGGTTGAGAAGATCCTCGGGTTTTACGAAGGATCCCATTATACCGCGACGCGAGTTCGACAAGGGGATCAATTCAAGTCATACCCGCCTCTTCAAGACGCGGCCCTGCAGG